>NZ_JBNNLZ010000003.1:0-404191 GCF_050272295.1 Lysinibacillus sp. NPDC048646 | reverse complement strand
ATTACATGCCTTGGTCGAATAATATCCAAGCCACATGTTCAAAATAGCCAGTTATCTGAAAAAAACTCAGATAGCTGGCCATTCGTCGTGCGTACAGAGAAGGTGCGCTTATTTTTGTATTTCGGGCTTACCGTTAACTCTTTCTGAAGATGTTTGGAGTGAAATTGAAAATTTAATTGAAGATGGATCGAATCAATCGAAGGTGTTAAGAAGCCTTATAGAAAAGGGATTGAAAAGTTAAAGTTAAAGTTAATGCACAATATGAGTAAATTACGCAATAACTGAAAATAAAAAAGCCGCAGCGTCTTCACACGCTACAGCCCAGAATTGGTTCATGCCCTTTAAGGTTTGTTAGTAACAGTAGTATATCATAACTTAGGAGGGCAAACCTAATGGGCAAACAAGGGCAAGTATTAACATTTACACAGGATAAGCTAGACGCAATGATTACAGACTACCACTGGATGGTTAACGCCATCAAAGAAATGCGAGCAGAAATGGTTGTCGGGGCAAAAACGGCACAATACGGTATTGAGGCTACATTACCAAAGGCAGTAGGCGGTGTAGGTGATCCGATTATGCAGGAAGCTATTAGACGTTCAAAGAACATCAAGCGTGTTGCAGAGTAGGAGAAGAAGCTTTTAGAGGTTCAAAATCGGGTCGATCGAGTTACTGGAGACAGAGAAATGCAAGTGCTGAACTGGATGTTAGATGGTAAATCTCAACGTTGGATAGGTCAGCACATAATGGCTTTATCGGCAACTAGTATTAAACGTATTAAAGATAACATTGTAAAACAGATGATGGCGTGATGTGGGGGCTTGTGCCCCTACGAATTTATTGCCACAACTTTGGATTGTGGCAATAAAAGAGACTTTCTCTTTAGGATATTTGTTAAACCTTCACGCATATTAATAATCATTTCTAATCATGGTTTATATTGTTCGTCCTCAAATACCTGTTTTATATTTAGAAATATTTTTTTCTTTTTCAAAAATAGAAGTATTCTGTTCATATTTTTTGGGATTAGATAACTTTTCAAGCTCTTGTATCAACATATCCTCTAAGTCTATGGACTCTTTCATGTTTTCTTGGGTTTGTTTAACCTCCCTAACAAGTAATCTAACTAATTTTTGTCCATTCGATTTCACAAGATATGTACGTATATAACCATCTTCATATCTGGTTTCGAATTTAGGTTTGATATTTTTTTCGTTTTCGTCTTCGTCTTTGTCTTTATTTATATTTTTAATTCCAAATAAATCTAAGAGACTTTCATTTTTTATATTTTTATTTACCTCTGTTTTCAAATAATTTAATGTATTACTGGTTTGAATTTTCATTAATAATTCTCCTTAATTACAAAATTTTTAAATCAAACATTTTAGTTAAATTTGAAATAGGTTTTTGGCATTTTTTATACTTTATTATAACCTTTTAAGTTAATAAATACATTTTTTTGAAAATTCTTTTAGTATTTTTAACATCAATTTGCTGATAGCGAGACTGGGAAGGTAAGCGTGTGATGCCTCAAGGTGTTATTTATGGCATGTTTAACATGAAAGCTAATGTGTTGCCAAAAATACGAGGGCAAATATACGAAATGTTTTTCGTGGCTGATGGTGGTCAATCTGATGCTACTTCATGTAGCTGTAATATCGTTGTGAGATATGAGGATAAATTCAGGCTATTGCGTGTGGCTAACTACTACCATAGTGGCGCTGAGACAGGTCAAGTTAAAGCAATGTCCACTTATGCAAAAGAGTTAGTTAAATTTAAAGAATGGTGTGTTAAAACGTTTGAGATGCGTTACACAGAGTTCTTTGTTGACCCAGCATGTAAATCACTAAGAGAGGAATTACACTTGTTAGGTATTCAGACAAAGGCAGCAGACAATAATAGCAAAGATGTTACAGGAAGCTCGAAAGGGATTGAGGTCGGTATTGAACGACTACAAAACTCAATCACTAACGAGCAATTTTTAATTGTGGAGACAGATAGTGAATACGATCATTACGACTTATTAAAAGAAATTGGCATGTATGTCCGTTTAGATAATGGCGAACCAATTGATGACTTCAACCACGCACTGGATGAGTGCCGATATGCTAATAACTACTTCTTCAAACGATATTTACGTGGGTAGGTGATGCGATGAAACTTAAAGATATTTTTAGTCGAAAGAGAAAACAATGTTGTAAGTGTTATAAAACATTTTATAAACCATATACACATTATTACTCTGACTTTCAATTCAAAAGATTGTTATCGCCTTGTTGTAAAAAAGACTATATAGAAGTATAGGTGGTGATGACATGTTCAACAAAACAATTAACTGGATGAAGGGGGTGATGGCTAAATTGGGGTTAGTGCAAAAAATAAAGGATGTCTCGGATATCAAAAAGATACCGATGTCAGACCAGACCTATAAAGAAATCGAAAAGTGGCAGCAAATATACAAAGGTTACTTTAGTGAATGGCATGACGTATTTTATCACCGCAGCCAAGAACGGCAAAAATATCTATATGCTCAGGGGCGTACAAGATCAGGGCAAATAGTTACCTGGACATTAAACAGTAATCATAAATCACGTTTAGCGTGGGACATTGCTGTTGATCCTCCACAATCATTATATGATGTGACTACTTTAAATAAAGTCGGTGCAATTGCTAAGAAATTAGGCGTTGAGTGGGGAGGCACTTGGACGAATGCTATTGATCGTCCGCACTTTGAGGTTAAAGCTAATTGGATTATGCCAAAGGGTTATAAGTTAGAAGGTACTGTAATCGTGCCAAGTAACAGCAAAATGCAAGTCCAATTAATTGTGGAAGACAAAAAGGAGGAAATCAAAGTGACTCAAACATGGTATCCAGGATCACCAGCTATGAAAACTGCAGAAAACTATATCGCACAGGCGGTAAAGGATGGTATTATCCAGGCTTCACATTTGAAGGATTTACAGAATGGTACAATGACTACGGACCGTTTAATGGGGTTGTATATTACGATTCAGCAGCGTAGAAATAATAAAAAATAGTTAAAATCAGCACAGTACTTATCGAACTTTATCATAAAAATACTAAAGACCAAGATAGCTTAATGCTGTCTTGGTCTTATTGTTACAAGAGTTATAGAATTAAATATATATTTTAAAAATTATTTTTTTCTAAATATGAAATACTAATAAATTAATACCAAGTTACTTTTAAGTCATAATACGATGCACTAAGACCCGGTCTAGTATCTACTACTTCAATATAATTCCAACCTTGAGTTAAATCATTTGCTAATACACCAGGATCAGATCCAACCTCGATAAAGTTCCCATTTAGTATACTCAATTTATGAGAACCCATACTATCAAATCTTACAGAAACTCCATCATAACCATCGAAGTAAAATTTATAGTATTTAATAGGGTTATAAGTGGTAGTATAAGAGTTTCCAATACCTCCATTCTTTAGTTCATAAGCTCGATCATGAATACTACTGTATGTATTTATAGTAGAAAGAGTTTGAATTTGATTTGTATTTTCTGTTTCAGCCGCTGATACACCACCAGTTAAGCCACTAAACAACCCTAGAGAGATAACAGGTACAAGTAATAATTTTTTCTTCAAAATAAAACCTCCTAAAATTTGAAATATATTACAATATTATAATAACATAAATATTTTTAGATGGTCAACCAATTATTGGATTATATTGCGAAGATGTTGTACTTCAGTATGCTAAACAAGCACTTAAAACACAGGTGGAAAAATTATTATTAAGTCACCAAAATAAATAACCAGGCGCTCATTTAAAAGTGAGTACCTGGTCTTTTTGTGTTTAGTATTCTCTTACTTCAAATGAAGCAATCTTATCATGTACGATATATTCCGTTACTTTTTTATAAGGTGAAATTGTTTTTGAGAATTTGAATGTTGAAGTACCTTGAGCACTTTCAAACCAATTTAAGTAATTGTTTAAAACTGTATTAGTTACATCATATTCTTTTGTTATGCCGTTTACTAACGTGATACTTAGAATAGCACTTGATGATTCATTGTTTGGTTTCTTAACGATAACTGTAGCAGTTGCAACTAGTTCTGTATTTTCGACCTTAGCGAAAATAGTAGCTTCGCCTTCGCGAATAGCTGTTACATTACCATTCTGGTCAATTGTAGCAATTGTTTCATCACTTGAAGACCATATTACATTTTTGTTTAATGAGTCTTCAGGTAAGACTGTAGCTGTTAATTTATCTTGGCTACCTTCTAGTAGTTCTAATACATTTCTGTCTAATGTAATTGATTCAGATTCTGTATTTCCTCGCTTCTTAACAATTACAACGCAGTTGGCAGTAAGATTTGAATTTGGTACTTGTGCTGTGACTGTAATTACTCCTTCTTTAATAGCAATGACATTTCCGTTTTGATCAACAGTTGCAATAGATTCATCACTACTCATCCAAATTACATTTGCGCTATCTGGAGTAACTGTTGCTGTTAGTTTTTCTGAGTCACCTTCAAATAATTCTAGATTATTTTTATCTAAAGTGATGGATTCTACTTTAGGAATTTCGTTCTCTGATATTAAATATCCATCTACATCAATAGCATCAATATCAAAGGGTCTATCATTAGCCTTAACGTTTTTAATCACTACAGTATGTGTTCCTGGTGTTAAATTATTTTTTTCGTAAGTTATAGTTCGTAATGTAGTTATATTTGGATCTGAACTTTGAGAAAAAACATCAACTACTTTGCCATCTATACTTACTTCAATATTTGTAGAATAACCATTGGCTTTTGTTGATATAATTCTTAATTTAGTTCCGCTAAAATTGAAAGTTGCTGAACTGTTATTATAAAACTGTGAAGACCTATCTTTGTAATACGGAGTGCCAAAAGCAGATCTAACGTGTGAAGAATTCCCGATAATAATTTTTTGGTTCTTGTCATCATATCTTTTCCACCCAATTTCGGGATTCTTAAGCACACTACCAACTACTGCACTATTTTCAGGAGTGTTATTTAAATTAGTAACACCTTCCTCATAATCAACTGCTTCTGCTGCTGATGCTCTTTCAACATTAAAACTAATTAGAACGAACAGCATTAAAGCCAGATAAATAAAACCTTTTTTAAATAAAATATTCACTTATGTATCCTCCTTAAAAATTGTTGAAGGTAATTTCTTTAAATAACCTCCAGAAACAACTTTAACCATTTCGAGACTTATTTACCATGATAATAATCGGTTATTTTTGATAATAAAAAAGCCACTCGGTGAGTGACTATTTTTTATTTACTGGTACAACTACTGTTATTTTATCACCAATAAATCTGTTATCTTTTGAAGTACTATCAAATACAAATTTTAATTCTTTTACTCCTTCTAAACCTTCTTCTCCTAAATCAAAGATAACTTCACCTTTTTGAATTACCTTTCCTATAAACTCAGATTCAAAAGGAGAAATCATTACATTTGAATCGATTTGACGCTTTGTATCAGTAATCATTTTAGCTGTGTTAGGATGAAAATCAACTGTGTCGTCAGATAAATTTTCTCCTGTCATAGATAGGATAAGGACATTTGTTTCAGCAGCTGTTTCAATCAAATCAGGATTTTCCGCCTTTAATTTAGCCGTTTTAATTCCATCAATAGTAAATTCAACATCAGCACTTTTGTATTTATCAGTTGGTGCTTCATACAAATCAGTGATTGTATATGTACCTGCAAAGTCATCTTTTACTACATCACCGACATTAGCTACAGTTAGATTATCTGCTTTATTTACTTTGCTTTCTTCTTTGATTTCAACGTTAGTAGAACCTGTTACAGCTTTTTCAAGTGAAGCTGCATACTTAGCGAATTCATTATCTTCCATATCGCCATTCATTTGAATTAAGAATAAGCCACTCTGATGTGTGTGTGAATAAAACATTGGTCCTGAATTACCTAATTCATCGTAGTAACTTTTAGCTTTTTGTAAGTTTTCTTCACTATCAAATAAGAATAATCGACCACCTGAATCATCACCAAGGGAAGGAATTAAAACTCTTTTTCCTTCCTTGCGGATATTACCAAATTCATCATTTGGTAAATCAGAAACTTCTCCTATTTCTAAACCATCATCTTTAAAATGTTGAATTACATCATCCGTTGTTTTAGCCAAAACTTTTTGTGGTTCTTCAGTTTTAGCATCATTCTCTTTAGGTTTATCTTCCTTTGATGAATCTGCTCCACAACCAGCTAATCCCAAGCTTAATACTAATGCAGCACTAAAAATTAATTTTTTCATTTCAATAATTCCTCCCTCTATATTTCCATTTTAGGTAATTCGGAGTGAAAAGTACATATGAAAAAACAGACAACCTTAATTAGTTATCTGTTACTTAACCTCAAATATTTCATTCATGTCTGTAATTTCTAAAGCCTTTATAACTTTAGTTGCATACTCTCTATTAATAGAAGTTCGTCTATTTGTAGCCAATTCACTTATTACAGTTGTTGTGACTCCTGTTTTTTGAGCTAGTTCTAACTGTGACATTCCCCGTGCTTGTAAAACTTCCTTCAACTTAAACTTTAATTCAACCATGTAATTCAACTCCTTGTTTTAAAATTCCTTAATTTGATTATACACAAATTATTACATTTAATAAATAAAATCATTGAATTATTATATTTAATGATTTATAATCAAATACATATATAATTAAATTATTATATTTAATAATAAATGGTAGGTGAAAACGATGGCATTTGAATACTTAGCAACATACACAACATTTGAATCAATAGCAGATATGGATAAGAGTGTGGAGGACCACATAGCAGCGCACTATTACGATTTAACAGAATCAGAAACGTGCCATCGTTTTCAAGCTTGCTAGTCATTCACTGGAATACCCAGGAGCTTGTCGCTTAAAAGCAAGGACGATTGCAGAAGCATTGGAAGTTAGTACAAAGACGGTTTATAGAAGTATTAAGAAATTAGCTGAGTTAGGCATCATTGAAAAAGTACCTGGTACGAAATCAAACGGCATTAAAGGTGCTAGTATTTATCGCATTTTACCTTATGTCCCATCGAGCGTGTCCCAACGAGAGACAGTCTATGAAGCATGTAATGACGCGGTTTGTCCTCCACAATCTGAAAATCAATCATCTAAATCTTTTAATCTTTCTTCTTTTAAAACAAGCACTTTACAGCAAGTATATATAGATGCTCACGCTGAAAAAGAAGCTTGTAAGGAATACATGAATGAGTACCAAGTGATGCTATTTGATTTCATGCACAGCTTACCTTTATCGGATAACTTGAAAGATGAATTGCACAAGGCTGTATTAGCTACTCAGGTTCATAGTGCAACTGACTTCATAAAAGCTAAGAACGTGCTATTTAAAATTGCTATGGATATTAAAGATGGTGTATTGACAGTTGCTAGTACATTAAGAGCTGTATTTGTAGGGGCATATAGTAAGGTTGTTGAGCGTTAATTCATCATCTAATAGAAGAAACTCAGAATAGAGAGCGTCCAGTGCCGTTTTATAACTGGCTTAAGGAGCGTGATAGTCGTCCACAAGCAATAGTTCAATGTGCACCAGCGTTAGAAAATTGGTTGGAATGGTAAATGGAAATAGTTATCCAAATAAAATTTTATTTGAGGTATTATTAAAATAGTTCGATCAAAATTGAACTAGAGGGAGGAGTATGTAATATGAAAATAAAAAGCGTTGTTATTACAATTGTCGCATTTTTATTTATAGTTATTACAGGGTGTAGTTCTGGGATAGAAGAAGAGTCTATGGGTGAAGTTGAAAAGGAAATTTATACGCAAGAACTGGTAGAGTCTATGTTCAGTGAAGACAATCTGGAAGCAGCGAAAGAACGACTAGAGGAACGGGGCGGCTCAGATTATATGATACCACATGAGTATACTGCTATCGGAGAAAATCAATCAACTGTAGTAGAACTTAAAGAGTCGGACATTTTAGACGGAGAAGATTCTAGTTTTGAAAAGTATGACAACGTAGGAGAAATACGTCTTGATACGTTAGAGCTGGACTCTACTTTTGAGGATCAAGATAAATATACAAATGTGCTGCGTACAGAACTAGGAATGGGGGATGATTATTATGCAAAGCATTATCCTCTATTGTGGACAGCCGGTATTCTTACAGATGGACTCAAAGAGCATAGTGATGGCACTATATCTTTTTATCTAAGTAAATACTCTGTGCTTATAAATTGTCACTTTCAGGGCGCTAACCCTGACGTGAAAGAAAAAATTATCAGAAACATGCAGCACGCATATAAAAACAATACACCTATAATTGTCTATGGAGAATATGAGCAATTTCTGGACGAAGAAGGATACTCTGGCTATCGTCTTATCATTCATCGAATAGGCTTTAAAGAGGTCATAAATTAATAAAAGAAAAACTAAGGATTTGATAACAATCCTGAATTATTCATGGAAATGATTTTTAGAAATTTGCCAAATAAGACCACTCCGTGATGGGTGGTCTAAAAAGTTAGTATTACAATACATGCTAATGGATAAGTTTTTAGTTGAAATTACACATTTTCATGGTATTACACAGATATTACACAAAAATAAACTAAGCCCTTGATATCAAAGGGTTTTAAGTTCAATAATACACGTCCTCCTGGGACGTCAAAAAACAGGGTTTGAGGCCTTGGGGTATAAGGGTTTGAGAGGAATTAGGGATACGGTCAGGGCTTCGGTCTGGATGACTTTATCCCTTTTTTGTACCATTGTGATTTTATTACGAGACCAGAATCATCTTCCAATCAATTCTTGAATGGAGGATTTTTTTTATGACTAAAAAGTCGGGATTATTTGAAGTAGAAGTTGATTTAAACCTTTTAAAGTTTGAGAATGAGGCAACTGTTAAGCATGGAAAAAATAATTCAAAAATGATAAAAGATGCGATTCAAATTGTGAAAAGACAAATGATTTCCAGTGGTCTTCGACCTCGAACAATAAAAGACTATGAAACAATTGTAAATCACTTAAAAGATGCACAGACTATTACGTTTTTAAATGACATAAACATTAGATACAATTTACTCTTGGCTTGAAAACATGCAAGTATCAAAACAAACAAAATTGACGAGATTAAAAGCACTTAAGTCATTCCTAAGTAAATGTTATATAAATGGTTGGTATGAGTCAAAATTTTGGCAAGATGTGAACCTCAAAGTCGATAAAAAAGTAAAAGCTGGGGCAAATGAAAAAGATGTACAATTATTGATTTCCCTTTTAGATTTAAATACTTTTATAGGTCAAAGAGATGCTGTTGCAATATTAACAATGTATAAAACTGGGATTAGAATAAATACTTTAGGAAAACTTGAAGAAAAACATATTGATTTTGATGAAAAAACGTTGGTTTTAGAAGGGGAAATTTTAAAAAATCATAAGTTATTGAAGTTACCGATTGATAATCAATGCTTTTGCTCGGTTTACATGCGATAGGTTTACAACAATTCTTAGAACTTATTTCCGATGACACCAAAGCCTTGTTACGAAAAATGTTAGATGAACAAAAGGAGGATAAAGAATGACTGTATATTAGATGTTAAAAACAATCAGCGTTGTTACGTATGAAGCACAGGAAACTTTTGGGAGGCGGTTCAGTAGCAAACTATGCATTTTCAATTGCAACGTTTATTAGCTCAGGACCAATTGCACTAGTTGGACAGGACTTAGCCTATACTAGAGTTGGAGTTTGCTGAAGCTTATTTAGATGTGCAAATTCTGCTTAGAGCAGGAATATGTAAGTATGTTGAGGTAGATAAAAAAATGAATGCGGAATGAACGTAAAATAAGAATATTATCTGTTGTTTATTCAAATTTTGATAAGATTTTTTAAAAACGAGTTAAAAAGAGCCTCTAATATGTAAATGAATAATCAGCATTTATAATTGAGGCTTAGTTTTTGCTCGAAAATTTTAAAATAGATTTTTTCATGAGAACATCCACCTATTTTGCTTTGCAAAGTTTTGGGGTGGTTATTTTTATTATGGTTGTACAAAGTTTAAATTCATATGTACTTATTATAAAAAATCTTGTATTGAATCTTCAAATTTAAAGATTTCGAGAATGGAGTAATTCTTTTTAGATATATTAATTCCCCATTCAGGTTTACTTGTTTGTTCTGGTTTATCGTAATTTCTGTCAACAAATATTTCATTCGGTACTTCCCATACTTGTGCAGGAATAAGAAAAACATCAGGCATTTCACCAACATTAAAGATTAATAGAGCCAGGTATAGGTTTTTATTCGTAATGTCGAATTTACTTTTTTGCATAAACACATAGCCTGTGCCTCTAAGAGATTTAACCTGTATTTCACAGAAACGACCATTCTTATCTTTAATAATAAAATCAATACCCCTGTCATCCACCTCTGTTGTGTAAACTTCTAATCGATACGAAGCAAATTCCATTTTTGCAAAATACTCAGCGTATTTTCCTACTTGTAAAGAATTGAGTTTTGTCCAATCAGTATTTGGCATCGCTATTCCTCCATAGAATTTATATATTTTATGCAGACTTTTCTAATATCAAATAATAACATAGAATTAAAGTACGGAAGTTTGAAATTTCAATTAATATTATTTTATATAAAGAGGAAGGTATTTATGGATAAATATTATTTCAATCTCATGCAATTTTTCGAGGGGTATGTAAGGAATTATCGCAGAATGAACTTATCCCATTTACATAATGTTTCTATGTTCACAAAAAGGGAAATTGACTTTTTTGCTCAATTAGGAGAAATGCTTGGCTTCGATGCATTCATTGAAGATTCGAAGTTTGATAAATCAAAAGGGCGTTCCCGACCAATGGATTTATCTTGGTGGAAGTGTGATGCCCGATTTGATGATGAACATTTTTTATATCTTGGCTTACATTTGGAGAGGGAGAGTATCCCGAAAAAAGATGTTGAAACAATAGAAAAGCTATTTTCGCAAACAGAAGAAGGATATATTCCACATAATGTTATAGGTATACAATACATTAAATCTGCTGATAGGGTAGATTATCTAAATGAATTGATTCTGCGAAAGAATAAAATTCAAAAGTCGAATGTTTTAATGGTTTACCGTTATCACGATAATGAATTTGATTTACAAAGAGTTCGTGCGTATAGTATTACCCCCGAAGGATTAATTGAGGAGAGAAAAGCCATTTTCAAATATGACCAGTCAGGCTATTGTTATATGTGCTTTGATGAGGATTTTGCCCCGTTACAAAATAATAAAAGAATCACTGATTCGATTGAGTTTTGAAGAAAATGGGAATTTCAATAGTGCGGAGCAACTGTTCTTAAGAACAATAACCAATAGGGTTTTGGAAGAAATAAAGAGGGATGTGATGAAAATGTTTTCTCTTGAAGAATACATTTCAAAAAGAAAAAGAGAAGATAAAATAAATGAATATGATATTGATACAAAAAATGAAAATATACGTGTTTGTGTGAATTATGTTTTTGAATATTTTAATCAATATTTGAATATTGAGGAGATGGAACAAAAAACATTCTTATATGAAGAAAGGTTAGTAAAATTTAGAAATCAATTGGAAAAGTATGAAGATGCTGTTCAAGAATGGCTTGTCGATATTTATGATGTTCATGAAAAGCAAATCCATCGTTCTATTATAAGTTTTTTAAAAAAAGAGGAACTTTTTCTTTTGTATAACACTGAACATGAATTTAGGACTTGTTCATATGATTGTTATGCCCATCTTATAAAAAAGAACCCATTTTTAAAAGGTCAGACAGAGATGTTATTCAATTTAATAAAAGATTACCATCGGATTGAAAGTGAAAAAGAGTTAAATAATCCTTCGATATTTTTGACTGAGGATATAAATGAATGGCTGGAAAGTACTTGGAGTAAACACAAAGTGAATATTTGGGCGTTTGCTTCCAATTATTTATTACGTTTTTCTGATGATGATTCTTTATGGCCAGTAAAACATAAAATTAAAACCGGTGAAAATTGGCAGCCTTATATTTATGATTATAAACAAAAAACAAATCTCTTTAATCTAAATACTCGTTACACCAAAATTTCAAGGAAGCCTTTTATAAAAGGGAAGAAGCAGTTTCTTGAAGTAATTTTGATGTACATATGGTTACATGATATATGGGGAGACAATGAAAATTATTGGGAAGAATACTGTACTAAGGTGGTTAATAATTTATAAAATTAATTTTCAACAGAGCCATAAATCTCCTATGGTTGATAGTCGGGCATCGGAAAATTTATGTTTTTTTAAAAAGAAGGGGCGACGAATAATTGAACATGGTTGTAGTATTTGAAGAACAGGTTGTTAAGAAAACAGAACAAAAATTGAAGCAGACTTTAGCAAAGTTAAAAGAAGATGTACATCTTCAACAGAATCTTAGGGAATTGACTGATTTAGCATCAACATTGGAAAAATATAAAGTTATCTTAGAAGATTTTCATATAAATAAAGAGAATAGAGATAAGCGGATAGAGGAAAGAAATGAACTTTTAGAGAAACATGATAAAATATATTCTGAATTGATATTAGAAGGATTTGAAAATTCATGGATAACAACTATTATTAAACATGAAATGGAGAATTTAAAAAAGGTTACTAAAGATGCAAGGGAGGATGCGTACAAGGAACATTTTGGAAAAGTTGATATTGAAGATATTGATATAATGGACGACCGTTGGGAACTCGTAGGACAACAAATAAAACAAGTAAAAGATAAATATATTAGAGGCAATTGAAGCAATTTGAACTGACTCCCAAAAGTTAGACCAAAATCTAACGATTGGGGTGTATTAATTTTGGTAAAGTACGATTATGAGTTTAAAAAGAAAGTTGTTGAAGCTTATTTTCGAGGTGAGGGCGGTTATAGGCATTTAGTTATTCAATTTGGAATTTCAAGTCATGGAGTGGTTAGAAGGAGGGTTAAGCAGGTGACTGCACAGGGATTTGATTCTCTTCGGAAACGGAAAGACATGCAGGTTACACTACTCAATTTAAAAGCGACGAAGTTCCCTAAAGCGACTTATATGTATTGGCAGAAACGATTTGATCGAGAAAATCCCGATAAGGAAATTGAGCGTGTCATGAAAGAAATTTTTGAAGAGAACGATGGCAATTATGGTTATCGCAGAATGGATGACGAATTGCGTGACCGTGGAATCATTGTAAATCATAAGAAAATTCAGCGTATTAAGCGGAAACTTGGTCTACAAAGCGTGAAGTTTACGAGAAAATCTCGCAAATATAGTACATACAAAGGTACCGATGGAACCGTTGAGAAGAATCGTATTCACCGCCGATTCTATACATCCATTCCACATTAGAAATTGACAACGGATACCTCTGAATTCAAGTATTTCGTTACTGGAAAAGATGGAAAAGTAACCATTAAGAAGGCTTATTTAGACGCCTATCTAGATATGTTTAACGGTGAAATCATTTCCTATCGATTATCTGAACGACCGAACGCACAAGCAATTCATGACGCTCAACTAGAGGCAATAGAACGAACATCCGATTGCCCGTATTGTCGAACCTTTCATTCAAATCGGGGATGGACATATCAGATGAAACAATACGTCAATCTACTGAAGAACAATCAAATATTCCAAAGCATGTCTCGAAAAGGAAACTGCTTAGACAATTCGCCAATGGAAAACTTCTTCGGCTTATTAAAACAAGAAATGTATCACGGAGTTATCTATACTAGATTTGAAGAAATGAAACAAGCGATTGATAAGTATATCTACTACTACAATTACAAGCGAATAAAGAGTAAATTTGGATGTAGCCCAGTCACCTATCGTGAAAGATTGGCTGCATAAAAGAAAAACCAGAATGGAGAAATCCATTCTGGATAAAGTCTACTTTTGGGGTTCACTACGGAATGTAGATTCTACTTTCCTCACAACCTGTTCACCTAAATTGATACTAAGAGATTCCTAGAGCTACGGCTACAATTAATGCAATACATGCGATGACTGCCCATCCAAGAATCATCTTCCAAATAAATTTTATCCATTTTTCATAAGGAATACCTGCTACTGCCAAATATGCCATCAGGGCAGATGAAGTAGGAATAATAGAGTTCGTTAAAGAGTCCCCATATTGGAATGCTAATACAGCAACTTGACGCTCTAAACCTAGTAAATCTGTAATAGGGATCATGATTGGCATTGTTGCTGCCGCCTGACCACTTCCAGATGAAATAAATAAATTCAATATCGCTTGAATAAATAACATTCCGATTGCACTGATTGCATGAGGTAAATGACCAATCGTTTCGGACGCAGCATAAACAATCGTATCAATAATTTTCCCTTGCTCAAGCACAACAGTAATTGCGCGTGCAAAGCCGACAATTAAAGCACCAAATGTAACAGCTTTTGCCCCTTCGATAAAGGAATCGAAAATCGAACCAGGTTTTAACCCCCCGATGAGACCAGCAATTATCCCCATAATTAAAAAGGATGCTGTTAATTGCGTTAAAAACCAACCCCAGTTGAAAACACCATAAATATTAAAACCAATACCACATGCCATCACAAGAAACACTAGTTTATGTTTCCACGTTAATGAAGGAATATCGATAATCGAATGATTGGCTTTTGCCTTTTGTTCAATCTCATAAATGACACTCGCTTGCGGATTCTTTTTTACTTTAAAGGCATAACGTGACACGTAGAAAATTGAAAACCCTAGCACAAAAATATAGACGACTGCCCGGAAGCCAATCCCTGAAAATAAAGGTACATCAGCTAAAGATTGCGCTACACCTACTGTAAATGGATTTAACATACCGCCAAAAAAACCACTGGCAGCACCGAGTGTTATCATGGCAGTCCCTGTTACGGCATCGAAGCCCATTGCGCGTGCTATGGCTACACCAATTGGTACAAAGATAATCGTTTCCTCTGCCATCCCCATTGTAAAACCACCAACAGAGAATAGAATCATAGATAATGGAATTAGTAATTTTTCTCTACCTTCTAAAGCTTTAACCCCTTTATAAACGCCAGTTTCAATAGCACCAGTAGAACGAATAATACCAAATACACCACTTACTAAGAATATATAAAAAATGATTTGAGCCCCTTTTTCAAGACCCATCGGAATTGCTGTAAACATCTCAAAAAATGACACAGGATTACTTTCAATATGATGATAACTGCCATCTACAACAAGCATTCGACCTTCTTTATCCTCTACACGGTCAAACTCACCTGCAGGAATAATATAGCTTAAAATACCTGCAAGAAAGATAATAGCAAAAATGATTGTATAAGTATGAGGCACCTTAAGCCAACTCTTCTTTTTTCTACCTAGTTCATTCTCCATATATACACCCCTATATAAATACCAGATATTCGTGCTTTCGACATAATGTTTCTCATGTTTTCCTTAATGCTTCTATATGTCTCCCTTCTTAAACCTTTTGTCGTTATATGTCGTTAATTGAAAATAAATATACAATAGATTAAATTTATTGTAAAGTGTTAATTTTCTGTTATTTTAGAAATTAACTGCGTTGTTGCTTTATAAACCTTTCTAGGGCGGCCCTGATTGTATGGATGTTCTTCACCGGTTAATAATAAATAGTCGTTATCCATTAATCGATTAATAATTCGTTCAGCAGATCTACGGGAAAGGTTCATATATTCTGCTAATTCAGCTGCTGAAAAAGGACGATTATTATTCATGCTAATAAACTGCTTCATTAATTTTAAATTTTTTGCACTCATTTTTATTTCCTCAGCTAACGCTAAAACTTGTTTATCGTTATTCAATAACGAGATTTTTCGCTCATTCTCAAAGAGTGATCCGCGTAATCGACTTTCTTCGTCAACTAGGCATAAAACAGATGTTTGATCTTTAAATTTATTCGTGAAAAATAAAGCCTGCGATGAATGAATCTCAGCTTCATAGAGAGAATAACCAATTCCTATACCAATTTTGAAAAATGTCTCAAACTGCTTTTCCAGTTGAGCAATTAAGGATTGGAAATAAGCAATATTTGATTTTCTAATAGCTCCTCGTGTGGCATAAATTACAAAAGGCTCACTTTGTGATTGTGAAACTCGCGCATTAAAGATTTTGCTTATTTTTTCTATACTTTCTAAGAATAAATGGTTGTTTACAAGTGATTTCTCTCGACTAGAAATGGATACAACAGCTATTTGTGATGACGACAATAAAGAATATTTGTATGCATCAATCGCTTTAGATACTGTTGATACAAAAGTATGTTTACTATCAACCATATAGGTTGAAGGGATTCCTAATTGATTTAAAGCAACAAATACAGCGTGTAAACAAGTCAGCACATGCTTCGTTTTACCTGCTTCATATAAATTTTTATGGAAGTGAATATATTCCTCAATTTGAAAATCATTTATTTCTCGTTGTTGCGCATACACCCAAGCGTAGTCCTTTAAAAAAATGGGGTCAGCTCGTATTCCCGCTTCCTTTATTACTTGATAAAAGCTTTCCTTGTTTGGCAAGTCAATCGATATACTGGCTAGGTCGATCTTTTGGCTGTGTGTAATGGACAATAATGAAATCGATAACGATAATTCGTCGACAGGAATATAAGTTGCTTGCATTTTTTGTGCTTGTATTTTTTTATAACAATAATAATAAGGGATGGAGCCAGCAAATAATAAAATATCTGATTTGGAGGCTGCTCCATCAATTAAATCAATGCTCTCTTCAGGTATAGTGTAAGGAAAATGGATAAATTGCACTTTAGGAAATTCTTTAAAATACTCTTTTATATTATCCCAAAAAAATAATGAACCAATAACTGCTATTGTTTTCATATTTCCCCTCCGATATGTATTTTTACTATGGAAAAAGTCTTTCTTCTCGATTAAGCATTTCGTGAATTTTTAATTTCTCTGGACTACTTCCTAGTGTGAATTTCTTGCAAATCTCATCTAAGTGTGAGATTTTGTAGACCCTTGAAAGAGCACTTCTACACATATAAACAGTCACCAGAGGTTGGATTCGTTTCCTTCCATATACGATTATTATAGACGCTAATATTATTCCATTCTATATGTGTTTAAGGGAATTCGATGAATAAACATTGATTGCTATTTCTTCATCTCGTTCTGCCATCTCTTTTCATACATGCGCGTAATGATCAAGTGTTGTTTGGATATCTGAATGTCTAAGCGTTTACGGAAATGCGTTAATCAAATTTCCTTACAATAATAAGCACGTTCGCTTGTACGTGTGTTCTGAAAAGAAGCGCTGGAGACTACTGAATCGGTAGTCTCTTTGTATAATTACAATACATTCCATTAATACTATCATGTAGGTAGAATGGAGGTGTTGACTAATGGATTATGAATATACAGTGAAGTTTTACTTTGACGAAAGTCGTGAAGAAGAATATAAAATCAAGGCTAATATTGGACAAGAAACATTTACAGAAGAAATTTCTAACGGGTTCAATGAGAAGTCCTGGTATTCATTTACTGAAACAGAAAATTATAAAACGATTTTAATTAGTACTAAAGATGCTTATAAGGTAGTAGTAAAACAAGATATTTTAACATTTGATTAATCCAATGTATTAAATCACATCTAACAAGGTGTGGCTTTTTATATGAAAATAATATTGTTAAAAAAGTTAAACATCTTTATAATAGTTAAATCCAATAAGAGATGGTTTCATGTCCTAAGATGTTTATTAATATCTCTAGTGTCAAACTACATCCTAATGATGCCTTTATAGATAGAAAGGAAGAGTCAATCAATGCTTAAAAACTCAAACATTCAAAGTGAGATATTAGATACTAAAAATATTTTAGGGAAATACAAAGAGGATATAGTTGTAATTCAACAATCCTTAAAACAACTAGAGCATGTCATTACTAAATTGCAAAGTGAAGGATTGGTTGAAATAGAGAAGTTAGCTAATGAATTAAGTATGTTACAGAAACTCTCAACGAGTATAGAATTTAAAGCTAAATGTCTTATTTGTAATAACGGTGAAACCATCGAGACATCAACACCTGAATAAAATATAGATATCTAGTCACATCCAATGGGTGTGGCTTTTTATTGTAAAATAAAAGAGAACAAACGTTCTTTTTGTGTTAAAATTATTCCATCAATATATTATGATGGAGGGGTTACATTGGATAAGGATAAATTCTTTAAAGAACTAGAAGTCTTCATTAAAGATGTAAGTGATAAAAAATTACCTAAAAAGCTTCAAGTGACTATTACCTACTCAACTGGAGAAAAGGATGTATTAAACGTTTCTGATGTCTTTTGGGCTAATATGTTTGTAGCAACCAAAAATAGAGATAAATATTGTTATGTTCATAATCGGCTAATTAACCTTGACCATGTTGTGAAAATGGAATACGAAAAAATACAAGAGACTACATAGGTCTACATTCAATTGAGTGTAGGCTTTTAATTATGCCTTTTTAAATAAAGAAAAGATGCCATTATGTATTTTGTTACTTTTACCGTATGACAATGCCTTTGTTAGCATTGCCACCTTCCTTTTTATAAAAAGAAGATTTTGATAATAAATAACAACAGTAAGAGTTCACTAAAAGTGAGCCTTATCTCGATACATATTGGCATCTTTTCACCGTCTTTTTATTTAGTTGATATTTATTATATTCAATATATTCCAGTTAGACAAGATTAATTGTGGAGGGATAAATAATGATAAAAGCAAAAGCTATTACAGTATCACTTGAAATGGACACCGATAAGGTGCAATTAAAGTTACGAGCAATTGTAAATCATGCAGGAGCATTGGCTGATGAGTTGGATAGGATTGATTCTAATGATTGTACAGAACTATCAGCAAAGCTAATTAAATTGCCTGAACACATGTTAGAACTCAATAAACAAAATGAAATGTCTATCTGTTCATGTGATGAACGTATAGTCAACAAATGGACGCAAGATGAAAAATGGTAATAACCTCCGGGTAAAAAGTTTTGAATTTTTTTCGAAAGATAGGGACCTGAGTGAGGGTGTTCTGTCCAGGTTTATAAAGGTTCCTATTTCCACGCGAGAGGGGGAGGGGGTTAAATTATGGATTTAGAATTATCCTTCAACTAATTGGAAGAACAGGTGTAACTTATTAAAAATGGATGCGTCTACTTTGAAAATGGAGGGAGTGCTTTGAAAAGACTGGTATTCTTATGTATAGTTATGCTCTTTTCAGCTGGATGTGGTACGACAGTAAAAGACAAGGGTACAGTGCTAAATACGGCAACGATTGAGGGATATATAACAGCAGCGGCATCTGGAAGATACCTAGTAGTCAGCAATGAGCCGCTTCATTTAAATGAAGCGAATCCTCAGTTTGTGAATGCAATATGGGTATCGACAAAAGAAGTTTTAGAAGTTGGTGATTATGTAAAGGTATGGGCAAGTACAATTCTAACGTCTTACCCTGGTCAAACAAGTGAAATCTAAAAAACGCTGGAATATAATATTAGTGGATGTTTTTTATTAACTATATTTTTCAACCTCATCCACTATATATCCCGGAATAATTATATTCCCCTCATACGCCACAAGAAACAGATGCCAAATACTAAAAGAATATCCATTCCTATATATTTTTCAAATGATGTTAAATTCACGAAACTAACAAATAAAAATAAAAACACCCATTTCAGTTTGCATAGTTAGAACGGCCATTGATTAGACGCGTATCGAGTTAAGGTCTCCTAAAATGCAAATACCCTCAAATTAACAAATGAACGAATCCGGCCCTTTTTCTATTGAATCCAATAATCATAACGTCCCTTCATTAATCCCTTGGCTAATACTGCTCTATAAATCTTAAATAACTCCAGCTGGAACGATAATTATTGACGGAAAGATATTGAAGTGGGGGTCAAATCCCAGGTTGATATTTAACCAAAAGAAAAACGCTTGAAACCTTATAAATACTGGATTTTAGGCGTTTTTTGTGGGTTGAATGTTGAAATTGGCGGATCTTGGAGTTGCCCACAGAGTTCATATACAACAAGTAGATTAGAGGGAGGTAGATCACTTGCGATATATAAGCGGAACTTTAAGAAATACCATCGCTGCGAATAGCGTTATTCAGGAATACATTTATCCGAAACAATATATATTGAAATTTAAATTTTAAAATAACGAAAAAAAGACTAGGTGCTCAATTCGTGAACCTGGTCTTTTTGTGGGGCAAATGATTAAATATAGCCGCCGTTATTTATTCTTTCATTTTTATTGCTCTAATAATTAGTAAAATTCCTACAATACATAAACTCCCTAATAAGGCATAAAGGATTATAGTCCATCCTTCACTAACTCTTTGAAAATATTTAATAAATAAAGACACCCCATAGGTGCACATTAAGGTACCCCATATAACCCAAAGTAATTGTAATTTCATATAATCCCTCCATGCTGCCCTTTATTAACTAAGCCAGCTAGTTGCTAATATTAGTATTGGTAAAAAGAAATATACAATCGATATTAAACCTTTAAATATTGAACCTGAACATTTATTTACGGATATATACTTTGACAATATTATCAACTTTGAAATAAATGACATTCAACTTATTGCGAAAATCGGAGGTCAAATTTCTTCAGCTGGTGGATATATAGGCGATATTCGAATTACCTATATGTTTAAGGATAAAATGTACCAAGCAAAATCAATTGAATTTGAACCTTATGAATAATGTGTTGTTATACAAATGGATGCTTTAATGCCTGCAAATGTTAATTATAAAGGGTTCTAATTACGCTAATAAATCTTCTACGCTATCATCTCAAGACCTAAAGCAAATGGGATAAATTACCATTAATTTAATGATTATTATAATTTAAATATAATAAATTCATACATTAGTTCATTCTTTTTCATAATTTCAGTTTAAGAATAACATTCTCCACAATTTTAGTATCTTCCTTTTTCAAACTGTTAGCTCAATAAGAAGCACCAATGAAAACAAATTATTAATGGCAAAAAGAAAAATTTTACTAAAATTCATACAGGGTTTTCATCGAACATGATTTAAATGGATAATTTGAATCGCGGTCATAGAACTTAAGACCTGTCAATGTAGACTATGTCTAATTTTGTTGTATATAAACTTAGTTTCATAAGTGTGAGCCAAAAGGAGAATGAATGTTAGTACCTTTATATATCACTAACGTGCATAGCTATTCCGTAAACCGTGAAAAGATTTGGAAGCAGTTTACGGAATACTTGGAGGAAAAACTATTAAAAGGGTCACCAGGCTGGGAGCGACCCTTTCGTCATAACAGAAGTGCCTAAGCTGGTAGATTAGCATTAAACTTCTATTATGATAGCTTGTAGAAGGGATTATGGAGATTATCGATTGTTGCCAATAATGGAGGCGCTAACCTTTCACTGTTACTTATAATTTGAAATGAAGCTAAAGCTTAATTATTCTACACTTAAAAATTGGAAATATTAATATCCTTTATTCATGAAAGTAGCGCCAACAATAATTAGAAGAATGAATAGGACAACGATTAGAACGAATGTTGAACTATTATCCTTGCCATAGTCCATGCCATAGTTTCCACAGTAACTATTATAATTACCTACATTTCCGGAGTATCCCATAAAAATCCCTCCTTTCTATAATCTAGAGTATGTATAATGTAGAATCGAGACACGGTATTCACCTAATCAATATTTCCTTTTGAAAAAACAATTATGTTACGGATTTTGAGAAATAAGACAATAAAAAGTCCGCTCGCACGAAAGTGACCACTGGTATTGTTGCCCCGTATAATTAAGTCGGTGAATTGTTTGGTGGACTTCGACTACAGCAAAAAAAGCATAAGGAGAGCGTCTAGTGCTTTTTTAAAATATTGGTTAAATGAATGTGACAGTCGCCCACAATCGAAAGTTTACTGTGAAGCAGTGTTAGATATTTGCTTTTATGGTCAATGGAAAAAATTATTCAAATGAAACTGATTTACTAACCAAGGAGTTTAGTTAAAGAACGAAATAGTTGAATCTAAAAGAGAATTTGGTCGTATACATATTAATATGTTTATTTGGAGGTAAATTATGGATAATTCTTATAAGATCGCTATAATCGGTGGGACGGGGAAGGTGGGACGTCAAAAGCACCATTTATCTCTAATTAATATTGTCTCTTCAACGAAAGGGAGCTTTGCTTGAATAATCTACACATGGGTCGGTATTAAATCAGTCACAAACCTTTGATACAATTGGATTTGTGAGAGATTAGGGATTCAGAGGGCATCGGTCGCTGTGTAGAATCCCTTTTTTATGGATTCGACGAGAACACTCGTGACTTCAGTCGTGAGAGGTTCAATACCCTTAAAATGACGTGCAAATAGAAACGAAACTATCTTCCAATTCAAACGAAATGGAGGATTTTTAAATGGTAGTGGATCAAACAAAACTACAAGCTTAAAGGTTTTGAAATCATTCTTAAGGATGTGCTTTAACAATGAGTGGTTGAGTAAGATCTTTTGGCAATCAGTCAATGTGAAGGTGGAAAAGAGGGTTAAGAGTGTGCAATAAGACCGTTACAAAAGCCGATGCAATGAGTTCTAAACCACTATGAATAACAAGCAAAGAACAAGGTGCTACTTTTCCCTTCTGCTGTACAAAGGGCGAAGGACACCTTTGTCGTTCGAATCAATTCAGTCTAGCCAAGTGGAAGCGGGCGCTCTTATTTGTTTCAGCATGTTCACTAAATGGCTACCTACAAAATGTGAATCCATAATGATTACTTTGTAAATTAGAATAATTTATATAAAAAGTGGTAATAAATATGTGTAAAAAAGGGTTGAACGTTATGGAATTTTATAAAGATAAAGAAATTTACTGTTACAGTTGTCGTAAAAAGACTTTATTTACATGTAAAGATCAGCATAAAAAAAGTGGAGTAGACAGTCATTGTAGTGAATGTTTTGGTATATGGTTTGAATGGCAAAATCGAGCAGTGGAGAGAGAGATGGAAAAGTGGGTTGCATATAACCAAAGGATTGTAAATTAACGTAATGCTCTATCTTTAACATTCACTAGTTAAAAGACTCTATAATAGTGATGTTTTAGATAAAAAATATGTACTTATAGAAGTATAAAACACTTATTCATTCTACTGTTATAGGGGAATGCAATAACCTGTCTCCCCATTACAATATGATAAATTTGTTATATAAAAAGAGGCATCCTACTGAAAGGATGCCTCTTTTTTATGGTTACATCATTAACAATTAAAGTTTTACGATGTTTGTAGCTTGTGGTCCACGTTGGCCGTCTTCTACTGAGAATTCAACTTTTTGACCTTCGTCAAGTGATTTGAAGCCGTCACCTTGGATAGCTGAGAAGTGAGCGAATACGTCGTTTCCGCCTTCTACTTCGATGAAACCGAAACCTTTTTCTGCGTTAAACCATTTTACTGTACCTTGTTGTGTCATTTAAATGACCTCCATTAATTTTATTAAATAATATCATATTACGTCGAAAGTAAAAAATTCACATATTACAAAAAGTACCTAATAATACACGATTACTCTTTGTAATATGTGAATTCATAGTTTCTTAAAAACGATCTTATTACATTTATTATATTATAAAAAATCATGTTTGTCTAGTGCAAAAGCAAATATATTAACTACCAACATTTTGCCCATAGTTAACATGTTAAATTCTATAGTTAATACAGTAGCAAGTACGCCCTGGATTACCCCTAAATAACAAAGTATTCATGCTTCTTGAGACACCCGAATTTCCACTAACTTGTTAGCAATCATCACGCAATTACGTCAAGGCTAGTACGATTTTCAATCCTCCTGCTGAAATAACAAGGAGGCAACTGCCATTACCATCGCTGGGAGGGGGAGAACCAGCTTGTTAAATAATGAAACAGGGGTTACACTTGCTGCAATAATACAGACCTTCCCTTTATCGTCAATATCTAAATCAATTCCATATCCAGGTGTTTGAATATAATTGTGTTCATTATGTTCGATTCGGTAAAGGTCTGATTTATTTTGTTATCCTTTTAGTCCTTATTAAACCACAGTTCATCTTTGTCATCAACGTCACCATTATAATTAATGAGAATTTCATCTCCTGCTTTTATATCTGTATAAGCATAGAAGTCAAATGTGTGATTTTTAAAATTAATCTCATACGTTGCATTAGGTTCATAGGAATGATTAAACAACATTCCATAACCAAGAAGGATAGCAGAATACCCTATCCCATACTCGAAAGCATAATCAGCCAGTAAGGTTTGCTCAATGTGCTGGTGCTGTTCGTTTGGATAAGAAATAACAGGTGCTTCATGTAAAAGCTCTCCCTTTTTGAAATCACTCGTAGCAAATACCCCTCTATTAAATTCTCCATCACTTAATGGAGATGTTTTTACCTCAATCATGTTTATTCGCCTACTCACTTTAAAATTTTCTTTCTAAGAATAACATTAATTTGAACATTGAGCTTCTTTTTTTGAAAAGAGACACGTCAATATGTCTTTTTATGTACTTGCTAAGAGATAAGAGAGGGAGAAATATTAGGTTCCCCAATTTGAAATAGTCGCTTGTATACGAAGTGTCACACATCAACCATGCACAGCAGGCGATTATCGATGCACATAAATAGAATACTTATTTATTCAATTTTTTTCTAGACAGCTTTTGTTGAAAACATAGCAATAACAAGGTTCTATCGAAAATTAAATCCCCTCCTAGTACTACGTATTGTTGTTCGGTAAGAATAAGTTTGCACGAGCTGAAAAGCGCATAAAACCCTTCAATATCGAGGATTTGATGCGCTTTTCGAATACCTTAGAAAATGTGTGCCAAGACAGACGCTGTTTGTTTAGTCTGATCGAACTCTTTTTTATTACTTGAGGCATGAGGACGGTTATTAAGATAATCATTCGAATGACAGGATTGACAAGAATACAACGAGGAAATCCAACAATAGCGTTTCAATCCCATACGAATTTATTGTAGCTTCGTACCTTGAGATAGCAAATAAAATTAAAGTAAGTTGAGAGAGATTTCATGCATATAACTTTTTATTATGAAAGAAGAAAAAATCGAAGAATTAGAGTTGGAGATCAAAGAGTTATTAAATAAAGAACTTGAAGCCACAATAAATTAACAAATGAAACTAGCGCCAACAATAATCAGAAGAATGAATAGGACAACGATCAGAACGAATGTTGAATCATTACCTTTACCGCTGTCACAGCCATAGCCTTGATATCCCATGAAAAACTTCCCTCCTTTTATAGTGTGTTTCTAATCAATGGAAAAATAAAAAAATTATATGAACTAGGTACATTACCATATTATGCGCTACATATGAATCACTACTAGGTGTTTGACATTGAAAATTAAAAGTGTCTTAACCGTGCAGTACACTAAATCTAAGTATTAGCAATTTAACAAACAAGGTAGGTGCCGCACATGTAAGAAGGGAGCCTATTTCGAATTGTATTAAGATTAGATATGGGGGAATGTAAAACGGCATAGGTAGATATAAGATTAAAGCCAAATCACTCGGGGGAAATGTCGAAGAAAAATGGTTGCACAGTAGGACATATCTACAAGAAATATTCATATCTTTATAATAGAAAAAATCCCACAGCTCTTCTACGAGTTGCGGGAATCAATTGTCTTTTGGATGCTATTGATTACACTTCTTCTTGGAAATAGATTTTATAAAATTTTCGATTGGTTGTTTCATCATAGCCGACTTCAATCAGTTCATGCACTTGCTCGATATCACGAACGTTCACTTGAATTTCAATGTTGGAATCGAGTTTGATTTTACGCTTATAACTTTTTTCAGCCTTTGCAATCCCACTCTCGGAAATGACTGTTTCGTATGGTTTTACCGAATTCACGATAATATCCTTTTGTACTGGATCGGCCTCTTCGAAAACCGTTTCCATATAATCATTTACCTGGAATTCTTCTTCATTTCTAAAATAATCGAGTGTTTTGTTTAAAAATCCTAATTTTTCGGTATTCGTAAAATTCTCTTCTTTTAAAATATACTTTTTACATTCTACTAACGCTAAATTTGTTTTATGATAATGTTCATCTACTACCTTAATTTTTAAAAAACGCTCTTGCCAGTAAACAACATCCTCTTTCTTTTTCGTTTTCATAAAGACAGCAGGTGCCTCGTCTGCCCCCATATCCACGATAACAGCCATATTATTGACTTTCTTAACATTAATACCATCGATGCCATTGACAATCATTTTATTTTGCTCGTTTTTCACATCTAAAAACATTTCTTTTTCATCAATTTTTACAATGGCAATTACCTTTGTTACTTCTGTAGACATAAAACAATTTTCGAATAATCCTATGAATAATTCTCCACTCTTAATATGAGGATGCCCAGATACACTCTGTAAGTGTGTGGCGGTATGCTTAGACTGTTCAAGGAAACTATTTTCAGAATCGAAAATCGCCTTCACATATGTATATACTTCATTTAATCCAATATCCGTTTCGTGGAAAAATTCGTACTGCTGCTCCATATCAAGTTTGTTAAATGCTAATTGTGTAAAGGCTGCTTCTAGCATGACCTCTGGCTGAGAGAATACTTCTTCACCTAAAACAAGTTTATCACTTACTTGATGTACAACATATTGTGCTAATTTACTGTCACTTACTTCTAGCATGGTCTTCACCTTCTAATCATTAGTTGTAGATAATTTACCATACCACACACGGCACAATAGTTTCATGTTTTTTATAGATGGAAACAACTTTTCTAGGGTTGGCTTCTCTACCTTGAAATAATAATATTGAAAGTTAAATTTAATTATTTTTGGATTTTTGAAACATTTTTTATAAAAATTCTTAAGTAAGCTAAGGGGGATGTTACATGAATAAAATTTATCTGATGTCCATTACGAAAAGGGTAGATGGTCAAGAATGTGAACAGCAAGTTAAAGAAAAAGTATTTGTGAAAAAATCAAAACTAAAAGAGTATTTGAAAAAGGAGGGCTATTGTAGGGAATCAAAAAATCAATATGTAAGAATAAGTGCAGAAGCTATGTATGTAGTTGAAATTGAAAAAGTGAAAGTTAAATGACAACTATTTGAAAGAATGTTAAAATTCGAAAAGAATAGGAGGGAAATAAATGATTACAATAAAGCCTATGAACCGTGATGAGTTTCAACAGTATATTAACTTTGCAATCGAAGACTACGCGAAAGACAAGATTGCTTCTGGAAATTGGCATGTAGATGAAGCAATTGAACTGTCTAGGGAATCCTTCACGCGACTGTTACCAGAAGATGAAAAAACTGATTTAAATTATTTATTCTCAATCTTTCATAACGATACCTTGGTCGGAATGATTTGGATTTCACAAAAGTCGCCTACAAATCTTGAAGAAGGTTTTATTTATGATTTTATCATATATGAACAATATCAGGGACGAGGGTATGCTAAGGCAGCGATGAAAGAAGTAGAAATAGTCGCTAAAGGAATGGGTATGAACAAAATTGGTTTACACGTTTTTGGTCATAATAAAATTGCACGTGGCTTATACGAAAAAATGGGTTATGAAATTACGAATATTACAATGGCCAAATCAATTTGAATATGTATCGTCATCATTGTAAAAGAACGCAAAAGATTACAACGCCTGCGTTCTTCTTTTAATTCGGCTTATTTAAATGTAGCAATCAGTACATATTATAAATATTCGCAATTAATGGTTATACCGGTCTCTTTAGAAAATCGGGTTCATTTAGTGTAAGTAATAATGGTTTGTATTTCCCTTTTTAAGGATAGACTGATTTTGAATATAAGGAGGGGAATACAATTGTTACAATTTGAATCAAATATTATTGGAAAACAAATAGGTTTTGGCTATTTACGAGATCATATTGAAAGGCATGGGTTTACAATCGGAGGTAATTGGGAGTATGACAAGGGAAGTTTCGATACGATTTTATGGCAGGAGGCAGGCGAAACGATCTATTTGCGAGTACCGTTTATCGTAACAGAGGGCGAGTTGGATTTTTATAATGCGCAGATTCGCTTTCAGACCCCTTTTGTCATCAAACATGTGACGAATGTAGGATTAGATTATGATGAGGGTTCATTGCTAGATGCTACGGGAGCTAGTCAATTCCAAACGCCTCTTGATAAAGATGCTCAAATCCATGATAAAAGTAAGTGGGTGCATGCGGGCGAAAAAGTAGTAGAAGAAAAATTTCTACCATTTTTTCACTAATGAAATACATTATTTCGGTGGGGCTGTCCCAAAATTAAAAATAGTGTGCTAGGAGTACTCCTGGTATACTATTTTTTTGATATAAAGGTAAATAAAACGCCTAGACTCCAGGGAATCGTATTTGCGACGAAAGAGTGAGCGAAAAGTAGCGACAGGAGCAAAAAAGCAAGCGCACGAGACCCAGCAGGGAGCGATGTAGCTCGTGCCTTACCTGTAGAAGTATAAGTCTATTTTTACCATAGTAAATGTTCGTTGTTGTTTGAAGGACTTTTGGGACAGCCCGTTTTGCCTGTATCAGTTAAAAAAATGCTGAAGCATAGCAAAACGAGTCTACTCATTTCAAGTCTTTTGAACTTCTTTACAATTGGTTCAATATAATCAAATGTTGAAAATTAATTGTCAGAAAATATTACCGATACTATAATGGGGTTATCTAATACTATTATATGAGGTGAGTTTATGGGAAAAGCAGTTAGTAATGATTTTCTATTTTCGTATCAAAAATTGCAACATGAACGACTCATTGACAGAAAAGAAGAGTATTTAGAAGTTCTTGAAAAAACGAAGGTTGAAGGCGAAATATTAGAATTTGATAGTATAATAGAAGAGGCGCCTGAGTGACGTCTTCTTCTTTTTTTGATTTTAGTGGCTTCTGAGCATTGAATAGAGTGATGCGACGTAATGATTTCTAGTGAGGTCTATCTCAACTAATAATTTCTAATGCCTGATGTTCAACCCAATCTTAGAGGTAAATCTAAATATTTCTTATCGAAAATCTGACGTTTTAAAAATCATTTGAACACTAAACACTAAATACTTAATCATAGTTTGGGTATACCACAAAGCAAGTTATTAACCACAAAGCCAGTTTTTTAAAATTTTTTTCTATCGCAGTTTGTTCAAACGATTCTCCTATTTCCATCATACCGCCAGGGGTACAACAATTGTCTTCATCTGAACGATGCTACAGAGATTTCTTCTTTGTTCTCTATAATTACACCACAGCTAACTGTAGATCATGTTTCATGACCAATATTTCTATCCGTATTGTACTTCTTGCGAAGTGTTATATTGTTCCTTGGTTGCTATAAAAGGCATGGTTTTCTAAAAGTTTTTCGATCCCTTCAGAATAGTAAGGCATCCGAAGATTAGCCGTTTCAATAGCTGCCCAATCGATTTGCGAAATTTCCAGTGGTAATTTTATTTCTTCTACACCAGCTACGATTTGTGCCTCAAAAGTAAAAAATAAGGCATGGTGATTTCGCTTTGTAAACTTTGATTCATTTACCGCGAGTAGGTTTCCTATTACAATTTTATAGCCAGTTTCTTCAAATGTTTCCCGAATAGTTGCTTCAATTAGCGTTTCATCAGCCTCAACTTTCCCACCAGGTAGTGACCAATGACCTTCGTGATTATGCACCATAAGAATTTGATTTTCTATATTTTTGATTAAAGCATAGACGACTTTTACTTCTTCCATAAGAGAGACTCCTTATATCAATTTCCTAGATTTTTTAATTATGATGATCTCGTTTTTTTAGCATAGATGATAGCCCATATCCAATGACTCACCACTGTTACAATTAGAATTACTCTCATGAAAAAAGTTTTTTCAATCGGTAACAGTAACATAAAGACAATGGATAGAATAAGAACGGGTAGAACAGTTAAGAACCAAACTTTGACGATTTTATTATTAAAACTCATATCGAATCTTTCCATTCTCTGATTCCTCTATTCTTCTTTAAATTGTATGACCATAAAACGTGAATGGTTCAAATTTATGACACTTGATATTAGTTATAGTTTATTGGAATTTAATTGGAAAGTAAAGTTCCCTGAACTAATTGGGAATACTATGAATGATATATTTAAATGACAAATAAGTAGTGTTTAGAAGAACGAGTTATTCCAAATACACATTAAGGTAATACATGTTTCGTGTTAAAAATAACAAGGAAAGAGTGATGGTAGTTGAGGATAGTTTTAATCCTGACGATGCTGACTATATTTTTACTAGCAGGGTGTATGACAAATAAGCAACAATATATTAGCAATGAACCGCCAAAAATGGAGCGTGATACTGTAGAGATATCCAATGTTGAATTAGAGGTCATTGCGGATAAACTAGCAACACCATGGTCGATTGAAAAAGTAGACAATACATTTTATTTATCAGAAAGACCAGGAAATATAGTGAAGATAGCAAATGGTGAAATAGAGAGGCAACATGTGAAACTAGAAAAAAATCTTGCGACAGCTTCAGAAGCAGGTTTATTAGGATTTGTTCTTGCTCCTGACTTTCCGAAATCAAATCTGGCATATGCTTATTATACGTATGTAGATGGCTCCAAACAATTTAACCGGATAATTACTTTAAGGCTTGAAGAGAATCACTGGAACGAAGAACAAGTGCTTCTCGATCATATTAAAAATGGTTCCTACCATCATGGAGGAAGGCTTAAAATTGGTCCAGATGGTAAACTTTATGCAACTATTGGAGACGCACTAGATCCTTCTAAAGCACAGGACCGAGATACACTGGAAGGGAAAATTTTGAGAATGAACTTAGAGGGGTCTGTTCCGAGTGACAATCCATTTCCAAATTCTTATGTTTATAGTTACGGGCATCGTAACCCTCAAGGAATGGCATGGGCGACGGACGGCACTTTATACGCTAGTGAACATGGCAATACGGCAAATGATGAGGTAAACAGAATAGAAGCGGGTCAGAATTATGGCTGGCCAATTATCGAAGGTACTGAGAAACAAGAGGGATTGATTGCTCCACTGTTTACATCAGGTAGTAACACTACTTGGGCACCTTCTGGTATGGATTATAATGACGGTAAATTGTATGTTGCCGCATTAAAAGGAACTGCAGTATTGGAATTTAATATTGAAAAGGGTGAACAAAGAAAAATAATTAGTGGAGTTGGCAGAATTCGAGATATACTAGTTGATGGAAAGTACCTTTATTTTATTAGCAATAATACAGATGGACGAGGTATTCCACAGGAAAATGACGACAAATTGTATCGAATTCCATTGAGTTTTTGAAGTAATTTACGAGGAGGATTATGATGACGAAGAATTACACAAAAATCGCAGTAGCGATTGACTTTTCAGACCAATCACTAAAAGCATGTGAACGCGCTGTAAACATTGCAAAGGAGGGTGGGGCTACTTTACAATTGGTCAATGTTGTTGACACGAAATCATTTGGGGCTATCACAGCATATGACTTAAAGTATGCGGAAAAACTGAAAGAGGAAAACCTCATCAAAATAGAGAAAATGAAGAATGAAGCTCAAGCAGCGGGTGTAGCAAATGTAGAAGTTGTTGTAGAAACAGGTTCTCCCAAAAGCGTTTTAACACAATTACCGGGTGTTGACTTAATTGTATGTGGTGCTACAGGGTTAAATCAATTAGAAAAAATGGTACTTGGTTCAGTAGCAGAGCGCATCGTCCGTCTAGCTAAATGTGATGTGCTGATTGTTCGCTAATAGAAAAATGAATTTTTGATAAAGAAAGCCAGTCTCCGAAATCTCGGAAACTGGCTGTTTTTCGATTATTGCGGCTCAGTTGCATTATCGATAATATTTTGTGGAATATCAATTGTTTTAAGGTGATTGAATTCAGTATAGGTAATCACTGACTTCTTTGTCATCGCTAATTCTGCGCCTTCAACTTTCATTTTAAAGTCAAAATTCATATCTATTTTTGTTGTATCGAACGTTTCTTTATCGATATGTAGCACGCAGTTTACTTTATCAATTGTTAAGTTATCAAGAGGATTTTCTTCAAGTCCAAGTTCTTTCATAGAATCATTGACTTGTGAATCGATTAGATCTTTAAAACGATCACCTTTTGCTTCAAGTGTTAATACATACGCATCGTCAGTTTGTTCGAATGTAAAGTCATCAATATATTTTTTTAGTTGTTGTAATTGTTCTTTTGCATCTGCGGATGAAGCTGTTTGCGCTAGAATGTCATCAAATTGTTCTTTAGGTAATTTTGACCAACTGTCTGATGCCACATCCTTCATGAAAAAGCCTTGATCTTGTTTCATATACATTTCAATTGGCATATCGGATTTTTCAGTGCCTTCGCCAAACATATCTGGCACGGTTATAGACCCTGATAAGTGCATGGCAAGAGGATCTGCGATGACATCCATCTCCATTTTTGAGTCAATCGCTACTTCCGTCGATTCATCGCCTGCATCAATTTTTGTTACTTGATTCGTCTCCATATTTGCACTCATGCTTTTAATGTCTGCTTGACGATCCACTGCCTTGTCATACACCTGCTCTAAAGTAAGTGAGCTTTTGTTTGTTGTTTCCTTCGTTGATGTAGCGCTTGAATTACACGCGGCCAACACAAGTGCGAATGTCCCTACACTTAAAATTTTGAATAATTTCTTCAATGCTTTCATCTCCTATTCATTGTGAAAAAAAAACACTATTTACTAGTATACGAGGTTTGGGGGTAAAAGTTTCGGAAAAATAAATAATGAATCATTATTACTATATTAAAGGAACGTCTTTCGAATTATGGGGAAGGAGGATTTATAGACTGATAGAGACTATCTAATCGGTTTTCTTCTTTAGCAAGCCTCGATTTTGTTGCTCCATACTTTTAAGCAGTAAGTATTGAGATAATGCAGATAAGAAAAAGCCGAGAAAATGGCAAGCATCTTCTCGGCTTTTTTATGATTAATAACCCCAGATCATTGCGAATAATGTACCAAGGATTGTCACGACACCTACGAATACTGAATATAAAATCGTTGTATATAACGTTTTCTTGTCTTCAGATTCACCGATGTGCATGAATAATACTAATTGAACTGTTGCTTGTGCAAGAGCAGTCACTAGTAGGATGGCGAATGCCATAGAGTAAGACATACCAAATGCCACAACAGATAATGCTACAAGTGTTAGTAATAGTGAGAAGCCGAAGCCCATCACATGTTGTTTTGGGAATAATTCCTTCATCAGCTAATCAGTCCTTTCAAGTAGACGAAGCTGAAGATGAAAATCCAAACGACGTCTAGGAAATGCCAGTACAGTGAGAAGATAAACGCTTTGTTAGCCGTTTGTGGGTTTAAGCCACGTTTTGCTACTTGGATTAAAATTGCAACGCCCCAGAAGAAACCGAATGTTACGTGGGCACCATGCGTACCAAGTAAAGTCATTAATGCTGATAAGAATGCGCTTGTAGTAATTGTTGCACCTTCATGTACATAAGTGACAAATTCATCAATCTCAATACCTAAGAAACCAAGACCAAGTACAAGTGTAATGATGAAGAATGTCATCATGGCTTTTTTATTACCAAGACGCATAGCATGTACGCCAAGACCAATTGTAAAACTACTTGCTAAAAGTAAAAATGTTTCCAGTAATACTGGCGTTAACTCGAAAATTTCTGCGCCAGTTGGGCCACTACCTGTACGGTTGTGAAGCGTGAAATAGACGGTAAAGAGTGTGGCGAATAACACGATTTCGGCGCCGAGGAAAATCCAGAAACCAAAGATTTTTAGACGGTTTTCCTCTGTACTATATTCTAATGGAAGTGAAGAATCGATTTTCATATTATTTGTCACCTCTCAAACGTTTCTCAGTTTCGTTAATTTCCTCAACAGAAATGTAACGACCATGATCTTTTTCAAATGAACGATAAGCCATAAAGCCAAATACTGCTAGCATACTTAGGATGGCTGGAATCCATAGATTAAATACAGCGAAGAATGCTGCAAGGAAGAAGAATCCACTCATCCAGAACGGTGCGCCTGAGTTGTTAGGCATATGGATTTTTTTAATTTTACCAGCAGTAATATCGCGACCTTCTTTTTTCGCAAACCAGAACTCGTCTAAACGTGTAACAGTTGGTACTACTGCAAAGTTGTATTCAGGTACTGGAGAATGAGTTGTCCATTCTAATGAACGGCCATCCCAAACATCTGCTTTTTCATTGCGCGGCATATGTTTCCAGCTATAGTAAATGTTATAAACGATAAACGCAAAGCCGACTGCAAGACCTAGTGCACCAACAAACGATAGCATGTTTAATGGACCGTAGCCTGTTGACTCTGAGTACGTGTACATACGACGTGCATAACCATCTAAACCTAAGATGAATAGAGGGAAGAATGCCACGTTAAAACTAATTGCGATAAACCAGAAGCCTAATTTACCTAATTTTTCATTTAAACGGAAACCGAACATTTTTGGCCACCAGTAGTGGTAACCTGCAAGTACCCCGAATACTGTACCTGGAATTAATACATAGTGGAAGTGGGCAACTAAGAACATCGTATTGTGATATTGGTAGTCGGCACTAGCCATTGCAAGCATTACCCCTGTAACCCCACCGATTGTGAAGATTGGAATAAAGCCAAGTGCATAAAGCATTGGGGTAGTAAATTGAATTTTACCGTGCCGCATCGTGAGCAGCCAGTTGAATATTTTAACCCCGGTCGGTACAGCAATCGCCATTGTTGTAATAGAGAAGACACTGTTTACCATAACGCCGTGTCCCATTGTATAGAAATGGTGGGCCCATACTAAGAATGATAGTAAAGAAATAACAACCATACTCATAACCATTGATTTGTAGCCGTATAAGTTCTTACGTGCAAATGTTGCAATGATCTCTGAGAAAATACCGAAGGCTGGTAAGATAACTATATAAACTTCAGGATGTCCCCAAACCCAGAATAGGTTGGCCCAAAGCATATCCATACCGCCATCTTGCATAGCAAAGAATTTTGTACCGAATTGACGGTCGAACATCATTAGTGCTAGCGCAACAGTTAACACTGGGAACGCGAATACGATAATAACGTTTGTAATTAAAATCGACCAAGTAAACATTGGCATTTTCATTAATGTCATACCAGGTGTACGCATTTTAATGATCGTTGTGATGAAGTTAACACCTGTCATTAACGTACCAATCCCTGATAATTGTAGTGCTAAAGAATAGTAGTTGTTCCCTACAGTTGGACTAAATTCTGTGCCAGATAATGGGAAGTAGGCAGTCCAACCTGCATCTGGTGAACCACCAATAATGAATGATAGGTTCAGTAAGCCTGCACCAGCTGCAAATAACCAGAAGCTGATTGCATTTAGACGTGGGAAGGCAACGTCACGTGCACCAATTTGCAGTGGAATGACAACGTTCATTAAACCGATAACGAAGGGCATTGCCATAAATAAAATCATTATTAAACCATGTGTTGTGAAAATTTCATTATAATGTTGTGCATCGAGAAGTCCGTTATCAGGAATCGCTGTTTGTGCACGCATTAATAGTGCATCGATACCACCGCGGAATAGCATTAAAAGTGCAACGGCGATATACATAATCCCGATTTTTTTATGGTCAACGGTTGATAGCCAGTTTTTGTAGAAATAGCCCCATTTTTTGAAATACGTAAGGCCTGCTACGATAGCAACTGCACCAACAACGATACTAATAGCTGCCGCTAAAATCATCGGTTCTTGCATTGGATGGAATACTTCTTCCATACTCATTGGATGCGCTCCTTTCAGATTTGAAAATTAGTGTGAATGTGTTGATTTGGAATCTTTGTGTGAATCAGTTGAATGGTCCATCTGTTCATGATCCATACCATCCATATCCATGTCACCATGTTCCATTGGTGCTGGACTAAATTCTAAGTGAGTAGATGAGTAGCTTGAACGACCAACGTGCTCAGCTGCTAATAGCTCATTAAATTTTTCTTCAGTTAATGGTTTTTCGTTCGCTTTTACATCAGCAACCCATTCGTCGAAATCTGCTTGTGTCATAGATTGTGCTTCGAATTCCATTTCCGCAAATCCACGTCCACTAAAGTTTGAGTTACGACCCATGAAAGAACCAACCTCATCTGCTGCCAGGTGAATAGTTGTCAACATGTCACTCATTGCATATTTCTGACCAGCTAGCTGTGGAATCCAAAAACTTGTAATAGGACCGAATGAGTAAAGTTTGAACTCAATTGGACGGTCAGTTGGTAGATTGACATAGTTTACTGTTTCAATGCCTTCTTCTGGATAGCTAAAATGCCATTTCCAGTTTGAAGAAGATGCGTAAATAACAAGTGGCTCTTTATTATCATAACCTTCAGGTGTTGTCTCAACTGTACTTGTCGTTTTAACAGTAACAACTGCTAGGAATGCTACGATAATAATCGGAATAACTGTCCATGTAATTTCAAGTAAATGACTACCCTCTTCGTGAGGAGGCTCGTAATCAGCAGATGCTTTTGATGCACGGTATTTTGTTAGCATAAATGTTAAAAGCACGTACACGACTAGCAATATAACGGCCATTGTAATAATGGATAAAATAATTGTGTCTGATAATGTTCTAGCATTTGGCCCTTTTGGATCGAAAATTGTTAGTGGTTCACAACCAGCAAGGATCGCAAGTGCGCCGAATGCTAAAAACATTAAGCTTATTTTTTTATTCATGTTTGACTCCTTTCTATAAAACGGCTATTCATAAAATTCATGTGGTGTTGTCTATCGTCACATTTACAAATAGTAGGTATTGAGGTCACCTCTTTTAACTGATGTACCAATTCAAATACATTTACAATGGCATGGTTCAATATGAAACGTAAAATCTAGTATTTGATTGGTCTAGTGCAAGCGTTTGTGATGACAATGAACTGTGCAACCGAAAAAGGACAAATATTTGATGTCGTTGGTGACAAGTTGTCGTTGTTTGCACATTGGATTATACGCCCGATTCTTCCGGAAAAAAATTATTTTGTTATAGTTTGAATGTCGAATAGGGGATGAATATGAACATTTTTTGAACAAAAATTGTTATTTCACCATTGGTATTTTCGGGTTTAATAAAATAAACACTGTGCAAACGTTGTAAACACTAGGTTTATCAAATTTAGCTAAGTAAACATTTTTTTTGTGAAAAGTTCCGTTTCACATTTTAGACGTTTTTTTGTAATAAAATCAGCGCTGTACTTAGACGTTTAGAACAATTTAGTTGAGTTTTTTTAAAAAAAGGAGTATGTAAAAAGGGTGTTTTGAAGGATTTAAATGATAAATTTCCTATGTCAGGAATGATATTAATGGATAAAATTGGATGTAAGTATTAATTATGTTAATATAATTATGTATTTTCATTCTCACCAAATATTAGGAGCACTTATATTGAAGTTGAAAAATAATAGAGCATCCAACATGATGAGGATGCTCTAAGGAAGATTATGCACCAAGCTTTAACCATTTTGCGACTTGTCCATAAATGATGTTTTGAAGTTTCGGTGCACGATTATTCATTTTTAAGGCAAAGTATAATGTTTTCATGACATTTAGTGTACAGGTACGTCCGCTAAAAAAGCTTTCGTTATAACCTTGAGTCACTAAATGCATTTCGAATTTATCGAAAACTTGTTCAACCCATTCCATTAATGCTTCCTCAGAATAGCTACGAACCAATAATGCCTCAATGATGTTTACTAAACGTTCTTCCTCATCGTTAGTATAGACAACACCTTTCCAAGTTGTAAGCTTTAGTGCGTGAAGGATGGATGGTGCGTGTTGTAAGTCGAACTTTGGGTGTTTAATTGTTATGGCTGCTAAATCAGCGCCATGGGCAATACTATGTGCCCAACCTTTGCCTTGAACCTGTCCTCGTGTATCTTGTTCTAATAACAAATAACGGCCAATCTTTTTAAAGAAAGGTTGTAAACTATCATCGTTTAAAGTAAGTAGTTCAGCATCTTTTGCGAGTGTAGTGGCCACAAGTAAAGCCGAAAATGAACGTGTAAACACACTATTTGATAACTGTTCACCAATATCAGCGTATAAAAATTCCTCGCTTGAAGCAGTATCAAACAAATACTGTAATTGTTGCGAGCTCAGTAAATTATCACTAAGTAAGTCAATGAATGTGCGATAAATAAGTTGATCGCGAAGCTCAGCGTCGGTTGAGCCAATATGCGTCAACATCTGCTGTATAAGCCAATCGCCTTCTGTTAAAAGAAAGTCTTGGCGTTCAGTAAAAGTCTTAATAGAAAATGATTGTAATGTTTCTTTAATATCCATGTGAAAGCCCCCAATGATAGTCTATTTATAATTATACCGCCTTTTAAAAATATTTTATTGATATTTGAAGTATTACGTAAGTATTGAGTTAATTTCACAAGGAGAATTCCAGAATCTATTGAAAGTTGATATGATAGAAGCGCAGCAAAAGAGGAACAGCTAATTTATTGATTCGACGAGAACTCTCGTGACTTCAGTCGTGAGAGGTTCAATATAGGTTTGTAACATTAAAAAGACATACCCATTTATGTATGCCTCTCTTTGTTACAGTATAAAGGCCGCTTTTATACCAAGAGGCCATTCAATGATTGTGTTTTGATTTGTCTTTAACTCCACAAGAATATTTGCGTTTTTAATCGCATCAATAATCCACTCGCTATAATGGATGTTTGGTTGAGGATGCTGTAAGATACGTTGCATGTCTTTCATATCGATACGTAGAAGCTTATAGTTGCATTCAATGTGTACTCTTTGGGGAATAATAAATAGTGACTCATTTTGGTGACCAATTGAAATGGAACCAGGAATCCTTCCTTGGATACCTGTGATATGTGTAATTGCTTCCTGCGTATACATATCAATCTTTGTGCTTGTGAAAAATTCAAAATCGATCGGATAATCTTGTTGCGGACCATCTGCTGTTGAAAATGAAGTAACTCTAATTGATAGTGCCTTAAATGCGGGGGAGATGCGACTATCGAATTCATTGATTGTATCCATTAATTGCATATATTCCACTCCTTGTGAAGAACATGTTTACTAGGTGCAGACAATTAATGGGTGAAAGATGCCTGCAAATAGTAATTTATGATGGGTATTATTAATTATAATACAATTTATTACAAAATATGAATGTAAAAGCAAATATATTTTGTGGAAAATGAGCAATATGTAAATTTTTAGTAGAAAGATTGCTCGGAAAAATACAAGTAAAGAGGTGAGAAAAGTGACAAAACGAAAGCGTCATGTTATTAAACATGATAATGTTGTTGTTTTTCCTGGCGCGGCCCAAATGTTAATGCGAGAGGGCCATATGTTTGCAGAAAATTATCAATATGAAGAAGCGGTGGCGAGCTTTGAAAAAGCGTTTCTATATGAGGATGGGGATGAAGGGGCATTAAGTGCCTATGCGTATGCTTTATATGAATTAAAGGACTATGTGAAAGCAAAGGAAATCTGTGAGATGTTACTGGCAATGGGGACTACTTTGTATGTTGAAGTAATGGAACTATATATAACTATTTGTATGCAACTAAAGGAATATCATCAAGTAGAGGCGGTAATATCTGCTCTCATTGAAGAAAATGTACTTCCAGCAGCTCAGCTTGAAAAGTTTGAGCGTTTACAAAGTTTGAATAAAGAAGTGGCTAAAAATCTTCAGCAAAAAGAAGATACACAGTTAATGATCGAACAACAAGAGTATGAATTGTCCAATTTTAGTTCGTTAACACCAAATGAACAATCAATGCGTCTGCATCGTTTAATGGATACAAACGTACGTCAATTAAAAATGGCGCTGAAGACTATTATCGAAAGCCCTAGTATCCATCCGTTTGTTCAAAGCTTAGCGTTACTTTTACTTGTGGAGCAAGAAGTATCTATTGAACTGAAGGTCACAAAATTTGATCAGACAAAAACCATCAATCCTATTGAACTGGCATTGCCTAATCAGTTACCTCAGTATGGTCAAGTAAAAAAAATCATCGAGAATAAATTAGAGCAAGACCCATCGACGCTGGAAATGGTACAATACTTAATGGCAAAGCATGCCATTGTTACGTATCCGTTTGAATGGCATCCATTTGAAACTGATGATATTGCTTATAGTTATATTGATTTTGTACAATCGATGCTCGGGAAGGTGCAGGAAGTGGACTATGAAATCATCGACTTTTTACAATTGTTAGAAAAACTAACAGGACTACAGGAAGTATGAAATAAGTTGAAACTATACGCATCTATGATATACTAAAATGGTTGTCAAAATCGTAGTTACGAATGAATTGTCTAACATTTAAAACTTGATTATTTATTTGGAGGTATTTATACATGTCAGCAAAATGGGAAAAACAAGAAGGTAATATCGGTACTCTTACAATAGAAGTACCAGCTGCAGAAGTAGATGCAGCAATGGACCAAGCGTTCAAAAAAGTTGTAAAACAAATTAACGTACCAGGTTTCCGTAAAGGTAAAATGCCTCGTAAAATGTTTGAACAACGTTTCGGTATCGAATCTTTATACCAAGATGCATTAGAAATCATCGTACCAGATTCATATGCGAAAGCAATCGATGAAGCTGCAATTATGCCAGTTGATTACCCAGAAATTTCTGGTACAGAAAACTTCGTACATGGTCAAGATTTCACTTTCACTGCGCAAGTAACTGTGAAACCAGAACCAAAACTTGGTGACTATAAAGGTCTAGAAGTAGCGAAACTTCCAGTTGAAGTAACTGAAGAAGAAGTAGAAGCACAAATCCAAGATCAATTAGCTCGTAAAGCTGAACTTGAAATTAAAGAAGACGAAGCGATTGATGAAGGCGATACAGCTGTAATCGACTTTGAAGGTTTCGTAGGCGAAGAAGCTTTTGAAGGTGGTAAAGGTGAAGACTATCCACTAGAAATCGGTTCAGGTTCATTTATCCCTGGTTTTGAAGAGCAAGTTATAGGTTTAAAAACTGGCGAAGCAAAAGACGTAGTCGTTACTTTCCCAGAAGAATACCATGCTGAAGAATTAGCTGGTAAAGAAGCTACTTTCAAAGTAACTGTAAAAGAAGTAAAAACAAAAGTTCTTCCAGAATTAAACGATGAGTTCGCAAAAGAATTAGATCCAGAAGTAGAAGGCGTAGAAGCATTACGTGCTAAAATTAAAGAACAAACTGCTACACAAAAACAAGCAGAATCAGATGCTGCACTACGTGATGAATTAGTAGAAAAAGCGGCTGAAAATGCAGAGTTTGAAGTACCAGCTGGTATGGTTAACTCTGAAACTGATCGTATGCTTCAAGAGTTTGGCCAACGTTTACAAACGCAAGGTATGAACTTAGACCTTTATTACCAATTCTCTGGTCAAACGGAAGAAGATTTACGTGGTCAAATGAAAGAAGAAGCTGAAAGCCGTGTGCGTGTTTCTTTAACACTTGAAGCAATCGCTGAAGCTGAAAAAATTGAAGCTACTGAAACTGATATTGAAGCAGAATTAGAAAAAATGGCTGCTCAATTCAACATGACTAAAGAACAAATTACTGGCGCTTTAGGCGGCACTGCGGTTCTTGAAAATGACATTAAAATTCAAAAAACAGTTGAATTTTTAGTAGAAAACGCTAAAATTACTGAATAAGATTTTTTTGTAACTAGATAGTGAATTTAAGAAGACAAGGTACGGCATTTTACCGTGCCTTGTTTTATAACACATATAATTTTAGGTCTAAGTTAAAGCCTTCTCTATCCCATTCTCTTTTTAGATAAAAATACATATGACATGAAAGCATTTTCATATTTTATGTTGGGATTGGCAAGACGCTTAGCACTTTTCTTATACATAGTGTTGTTGTTTGACTTATCACATGATACTAAATTTTAACTTCATTCAGCAGATTTTCTCGAAGCGGATTGTTTACACAAAAGTTGTATATAGTGAAAATGATAAGTAACAAAGAGACAAGACATTCCGCCTACTCATAGTGGGTAGAATATCAAAGGGTTTTCCATGCAATGATGAATAACAAACCCCTGCTGAATGAAGTTAAGCTACAGGCGGATATTTCGGATTTTGAAGGGTGTTATTTTAAAAGGTAAGCTTTTAAAAGCGTTGCATCTATACGATGAAGGCTAACTGGCTTTGATCTTACAGGTCTAAGCACAATTCGAAATACGGACGTAATTATGCAGAAGCGTAATTGACGCAGTCAATTTATTTGATAATGGCTCAATAATCTTGTAAGATTGTTGCTTGAATAGGGGTGAAACATATTGTTCAAATTTAATGATGAAAAAGGCAATTTAAAATGCTCATTCTGTGGAAAGCCACAGGAACAAGTACGTAAACTAGTTGCAGGTCCTGGTGTATATATTTGTGATGAATGCATCGAGCTTTGTTCAGAAATCGTTGTAGAGGAACTAGGTGTTGAGGAAGAAATTGAATTCCAAGATATTCCGAAACCAAAAGAAATCTTATCGATTTTAAATGAGTATGTAATTGGACAAGAGCGTGCTAAAAAGGCCTTAGCGGTTGCGGTTTATAATCACTACAAACGTATCAATACCAATAGTAAGATTGATGATGTAGAATTAGCAAAATCGAACATTGTGTTAATCGGCCCAACTGGTAGCGGTAAAACATTATTAGCTCAAACATTAGCGCGTATATTAAACGTTCCTTTCGCAATTGCGGATGCTACTTCTTTAACAGAAGCTGGTTATGTAGGTGAGGACGTAGAAAATATTTTATTAAAATTAATCCAATCAGCAGACTATGATATTGAACGTGCAGAAAAAGGAATTATCTATATTGATGAAATCGATAAAGTTGCGCGTAAATCAGAAAACCCATCGATTACCCGTGATGTTTCTGGCGAAGGTGTTCAACAGGCACTTCTGAAAATTTTAGAAGGAACTGTTGCAAGTGTGCCTCCGCAAGGCGGACGTAAGCATCCACACCAAGAGTTTTTACAAATCGATACAACAAATATTTTATTCATCGTAGGTGGTGCATTTGATGGTATTGAATCTATTATCAAACGCAGACAAGGTGAGAAAATAATTGGCTTCGGTTCTGATCCAAATAAAGTAGAAGTGGATGAAGGCTCATTAATGTCGAAGCTGATTCCTGAGGATTTACTGAAATTTGGTCTTATTCCGGAATTCATTGGTCGTTTGCCAGTACTTGCAAGTCTTGAACAATTAAACGAGGCTGCGCTTGTAGAAATTTTAACCGAGCCAAAAAATGCACTAGCGAAGCAATATCAAAAAATGCTTGAGCTAGATGGTGTTGAGCTTGAGTTTGATGAAGGTGCCCTTTCTGAAATTGCAAAAGAAGCAATTGAACGTAAAACAGGTGCACGCGGTCTTCGTTCAATTATTGAGTCAACAATGCTAGAAGTAATGTACGAACTACCATCACGTGATGACGTGAAAAAATGTATCATTACAGCAAAAACAATTACGGATAAAGAAAAACCGAAATTGCTTCTTGAAGATGGCACTGAACTCGATGAAGGTAGCGACACAAAAACTTCAGCATAATGAACAGACTTGGCTGTCTATTGTTATGAGATAAAGAGTAACTTAGCTGACTTCGATTGTGCAATATTCGCACATATCGACAGTCAGCTTTTTATTCATACATAAAGCCTACTGTAAATGGATGAAATTTTTGGCTCATTTGATTAGATAGTGTGAATCCATTATTTAGACACATACTAGTAGCGCGGGATTGTGAAAAAAATTTTGACGGAGGTGAATACCCGCATGGTGACAATACAAAAAACAACAAGTGTACCATTATTGCCTTTACGTGGACTTTTAGTATACCCCTCGATGGTGTTACATATTGATGTGGGTAGAAATCGTTCTGTAGCAGCGCTGGAACAAGCAATGTTAGAGGACCAATTGATTTTATTGGTAACACAAAAGGAAATGCATGATGAACAGCCAGAAGAACAAGATTTATATGCAGTTGGTACAATGGCATATGTAAAGCAAATGCTAAAATTACCGAATGGAACACTCCGTATTTTAGTGGAAGGTGTAGCACGCGCAACATGGTCTAACTACCAAGCATTAGAAAGATATACTGTTGTTGATATTGATGTAAGGGAAGAAACTACAGATAAAGATGTTGAAACACAGGCTTTAATGCGTACATTGTTAACGTATTTCGAAAGATACGCGAAATCCTCCAATAAAATTACTACAGAAACAATTAATACAGTTACTGATATCGAAGAGCCAGGTCGTTTAGCAGACATTATTGCATCCCATTTGCCATTCAAAATCGCTGATAAACAAGAAGTATTAGAAATGCTAACCGTAAAAAAACGTTTAGACCATTTAATAATTCGCCTTCATGATGAACAAGAGGTACTTGATCTAGAAAAGAAAATTAATACAAAAGTAAAGCAATCTATGGAGCGTACGCAAAAAGAATATTACCTACGTGAACAAATGAAGGCTATACAAACAGAGCTAGGGGATCGTGAAGGAAAAACTGGTGAGGTTGCAGAATTACGCAAACGTATTGATGAAACGGGTATGCCTGAATCGACAAAAGAAGTAGTGCTTAAAGAACTCGACCGTTATGAAAAGGTTCCTGGAGCAAGTGCCGAAAGTGGTGTTATCCGTAATTACATTGATTGGATTGTATCGTTACCATGGACAAAAGCAACAGAGGACCGCATGAATATTGTACATGCAGAGGAAATTTTAAATCGTGATCATGATGGTTTAGAAAAAGTAAAAGAGCGTGTGCTTGAATACTTGGCTGTACGACAGTTAAGAAACTCATTACGTGGACCAATTTTATGTTTAGCTGGCCCTCCTGGTGTCGGTAAAACCTCTTTAGCACGCTCAATTGCAGAGAGCCTAGATCGTAAATTCATTCGTATTTCATTAGGTGGCGTTCGTGATGAATCTGAAATTCGAGGGCATCGACGCACTTATGTAGGAGCCATGCCAGGTCGTATTATTCAAGGCATGAAAAAAGCTGGTACCATAAATCCAGTTTTCTTATTAGATGAAATTGATAAAATGTCGAATGATTTCAGAGGAGATCCTGCGGCCGCGATGCTGGAAGTTCTGGATCCTGCACAAAATAATACATTTAGTGATCACTACATTGAAGAACCTTATGATTTGTCGAATGTGTTATTTATTGCAACGGCAAATGATTTGAGCACAATTCCTGCACCGCTACTAGATCGAATGGAAATTATTTCGATTGCAGGCTATACAGAAATTGAAAAAGCACAAATTACAAAAAATCATTTAATTCCTAAACAATTAAAAGAACATGGACTGAAGAAAACACAAGTTATTCTAAAAGATGAAGCTGCGCTAGATGTTATTCGTTATTATACGCGTGAAGCAGGGGTTCGTGGTTTGGAACGTCAAATTGCAACACTGTGCCGTAAAATCGCAAAAATTATTGTTTCTGGCGAAAAGAAACGTGTGACGGTAAGTTCAAAATCGTTAGAAGAATTACTTGGAAAGCATCGCTTCCGTTATGGTCAAGCCGAGAAAGAGAACCAAGTCGGAGTGGCAACTGGTCTTGCGTATACGACTGTTGGTGGTGATACTTTACAAATTGAAGTTTCATTAACGCCTGGTAAGGGCAAAATACAGCTGACAGGGAAGCTTGGAGATGTCATGAAGGAATCAGCGCAAACAGCCCTATCCTTTGTACGAACGAAAATGGAGGATCTTGGGGTGGATGCTGAATATTTTGAAACGCATGATATTCATATTCACGTACCTGAAGGCGCAGTGCCAAAGGATGGACCTTCTGCTGGTATTACAATGGCTACAGCAATTGTGTCTGCGATTTTACACCGTCCAATTCGTCGTGAAGTTGGTATGACTGGCGAAATTACGTTACGTGGTCGTGTGCTACCAATTGGTGGCTTGAAAGAAAAAACGCTCAGTGCCCATCGAGCAGGATTAACGACAATTATTTGCCCGAAAGATAATGAACGCGATATTGAAGATATTCCTGAAAGTGTGCGTGAGCAACTTACATTTAAACTAGTGTCATCTGCAGATGAAGTATTAGCATATGCACTGGACGGAGGTTTTTAAAGAAATGAAAGTCCATAACGTCGAAATGGTCATAAGTGCAGTAAGACCAGACCAATATCCAGAAGATGGACTGCCAGAATTTGCATTAGCAGGTCGCTCAAATGTTGGGAAATCGTCATTTATCAATCGTATGATTGGTCGTAAAGCATTAGCACGTATTTCTTCTAAACCGGGGAAAACACAAACGCTAAACTTTTATAAAATCGAGGAACAACTCTTTTTCGTCGATGTTCCTGGCTATGGCTATGCCAAGGTTTCCAAGACTGAGCGTGAAGCATGGGGAAAAATGATTGAGCGCTATATTACTGGGCGTGAGGAATTAAAGGCAGTTGTACAGATTGTTGACTTACGTCATCCCCCAACTGCTGATGATTGTATGATGTATGATTTCTTAAAGCATTACAATATCCCATGTATTGTTATTGCTACAAAGGCAGATAAAATTCCAAAAGGTAAATGGGATAAACACAAGAAAGTAGTCAAGGAAACACTAGATATGGATAAAAATGATCCTTTAGTGGTGTTCTCTTCTGAAAAAGGACTCGGTTTTGAAGAAGCTTGGCGTCTCATCGAAAAAAAAATGTAATGAAAAAACATCTATTGCGTCTAATGCTTAGGACCGTAGATGTTTTTTATTTGTCTGAGTCACGTGTTTGCTTTGAAAATGGTGAAGCAGAATATTCACATGCAACAGTTGCTTTTATTTAAGTAGCATCTTTGTAATGATGCGATATCTTTTTTATTTCCTTCGCAGTACGAAAGTTGTATAGAAATACAGAAAAATGACTTGATGAACGGAATTTTTATCCGATAAATTAGATAGGAGGTGGACTAAATGGATATCGCAGCTTTATCTATCGCAATGAATCAAGCAAGTCTCATGCAGAATGTATCTCTAGCAGTTACGAAGCAAGCAATGGATATGCAACAACAAAATACCGAGCAGTTAGTAGAAATGTTAGATGCTCCACATCCGACAGCCGGACATACAATTGACATTCAAGTATGATAATGGCGAGGTAGCTTGAATTTGGAAGCTATCTCTGTCTTTTTGTCTAGTAATAATTTCGAAAATAAATAAACAGTGTCAAAATGTAACTTTTTCAATAAGAAAAACTACCAATTATACGATATACTATTCATAAATAACAAATTTTTAAGGAGGCGGGAATTGTTGAAGAAGATTCCATACATATTTATAATTTTATTACTAATTGCGCTAGTGCTTCCATCGGGACAAAATGCACGAGCTGCTCAGTTAGTAACAGGAACCTTCGTTGATGTAACCTATTCAGAATATACGAATACCAACGGAGAAGTAGAAAAGGCGCTAAGTAAAATTACGTTGCAAAATGCTAATGGTCGAACAGTAACGTACAATATTAATAATAATACCCGCCTATATATTAATAACACAGAGACAACTATAGAGGGCTTTAAGATGGGCATGAAAGTTGAAGCTGATGTCTCACTTCGTAATGTCGTTGAGCTTCGTGGTTCTTCCAATGCGTCTGAAGAAACTACAACAGTTGTACAAAATGCTACAACAATTGCTGGAGTCGTAACAAGTATTGATCCGAATGGGATGTTCATTATGGTGAAGCCAGATATCGGGAAAGAAACAACGTACTATATTAACAAGGATACAAGCTATCAAAAAAATTCTTCATCTGTTGATGTTAGTGCGATGTATGTAGGAGATCGTGTCAAGCTAAGTCTTAAAAACACAAGTACTTCCATTATCACGAAGGTAAATATTAGTGAATCAGGTTCTTTAGTCGAAAATCTATATAAAGGTGAAATCCAGGCAATTAATGCTAACGCAAACAAATTAACTGTAAAAAATCAGCATGCCTTTGTGAACTGGCAATTTGGCACACAGACAACGACTGCTTTAACAACGATGGATTTTACTTCAAAAGTACCGATTTACGTAGGCAATACAAAAATTGAAAAAGGTCAACTGAAGAATTACGTTGGTAGTGAAGCGTATTATGCAACTGTAAAGCAGTTTGGCAAAGAAGTTATTGAAAAGATTGTCCTGCTAAAAAACAGTGAACGAACTTACTATGAACCGATGCTCGCTGTTGATACAGAATATCAATTCTTAAAGCTAAAAACAGCTGGCACAATGTACTTCCATGATGGAACAATTTTAATTCGTAATAATCGATTAATTGAACCAACAGGATTATTAGCTTATGGTACAGCTTTTGTTATTTCAGATGGTGCTGCTCGTGACCACTATGCTCAGGTTGTACAAGTGACAAGTGATAGCTTTATGTCACCAAACTTAGCAACACATGATTTATACTATGGTCGATTAGCACAAGCAGATGGCTATTTAATAGAAATCGATGATGCTATAAAAATTGAATCAAATGTCTTTAAAAATACAGATAAAGTAGTACTGTCAGTTAGCAATTCTACAAAGGCAAAGGTCGATGACGGTAATAAAACATACAGTGTTATGCCAGATATTGAACTTTATTTATCTGAAGGGGATTATGGCTACTTCTATGTGAAAGATGGGCATGTTCAAGCGCTTCATATTTTAGACAATGCTAAACCAGTGGCACCATTAATGCTAGCAGGTAAGCTTCAATCGGTAAAATCAACCTATCCAGCCGTTATCAATGTGAAGAGCGTTAGTCAATGGCAGAATGGTCGTTGGTATGAGGCTGGCGAAATGATTGATATGAATATTGACCAAGCTACACTTATTAAGGCTGGTAAAGTCATTCAACCATCTGATTTAAAACCTTCCGATCGTTTAGTTGTATTATCCGATCGATTTGTAAAAGGGCATTTCATTTTAGTTGATTAATAAAGTAGAAGAGTTGTTTTAGTTAGGTAGAAATGCAAGTTTTCCATTCGATTTCTACTGTTTTAAAGCGCATAAAAGAAAAGAATCTGCGCGACTCCAAGGAAACGTAAGCCAAGTAAGCATATGTAGACACTTAAGCATATGTGAAGAATTACGACTTACCAACGGAAAGTAAGCAGATTCTTGTTGTTTATGCAAGATTTACTCTTAAGAAGGATGCCACATCTATGGCACATGCACTGTAGGAAAGAGGGACAAAAAACGAATGCCAAAATATATATCGAAAGTAGTGTTAGCATTTCTTGTAGTATTCGTTATTGTGGCGAATATACCAGTAGATGCTTCAGCTGCATCAACAGAAACGACGGGTGCTGTAAAAAATGAATATACATATGAAGAAGCTGTGTTCATTACAGGGACACCTATTGTCTTTAAAGGTACAAGCAAAGACATCAAAATTACCCAAAAAGAATCAAAAGGTAAATTAACAGAAACTTATAGCTTAAAACTAACAGCAAGCAATGGGGCTACGCTAACTCGAAGTATTGCTTACGAATCAGATGTTGTAGATTATGCAACGATTGGTCAAAAGACATCGAATGGCGTTGTGAAAAAGTATTCAGAGAAAATAGCTGTAGGGAATATAACTTACAATTTGCTAGACTTCCAATTCTCACAAGGAACTGTGACAGACAATCGTGCAGCCTCTGATTATTTTTCAGGTAATGTAATTTCAAGAAAAACATACACGTATCAAACTGGAACTGGAAAGAATGCGAAGAAAAATACGGTAACGGTAGATACGGATAGTCGCCACGTTGGCTATGAAAACTTCTGGGGTGCGACAGAAACACAAATTACAGAATCTATTTATACGTATAGCGATGGTACGACGAGTCATGTGAAGAATCGTTTATCTACAAGCAAATCTCGTGTTATAAACTATGAGGAAAACCCAGCTAGTCTAGCAAGCTTTGACGGGGGCTATGCAGTAGTTAGTGAAAAAGATGTGATATCTGAATATACGTATAACTTAGCGTCTGGTGCAAAAGGCACAGTTGACCTTGATACGGAATATATGCCGACAATCGAACGTTTGATCATCCCTAAATTCCGTGATCTAACGAATCATTATGCGAAAGACGCTATTGATAAATTATATTCTTTAGGCATTTATACAGATGCAAGTAATTTCTTCTCACCAAATACACCAATGAAGCGTTTTGATTTTACAATTGCAATTGGTAAGGCTGTTGATTTACGTGTGATGGAAGAAAAGACATCCAAGAAAACGACAACAACAAGTGTTTTTAAAGATGTGAAACGAACAGTAAAAGATTATCCATACATTGAATCGGCCGTAAATAAAGGCATTATTAAAGGGGTAACATCTGAGTATTTCAAGCCAGACAACGCATTAACACGTGCACAGGCCGCCGCAATATTCGTACGTGCATTAGGGTTGGAAAACAAGGCGCCAGACCCAGGTTATATTACGAAATTTGTTGACGATGCGCAAATCCCTAATTATTCCAGAGACGGCATATACATTGTCAATGAATTGGGCTTAATGACAGGTGATCCCGTAACAGGTCGATTTAATCCAAATCAACCTTTAACACGTGCACAAGCATCCGTTATGCTTGATCGTTTCTTGAATTATTTAGAAAATGACTTAAAACAAAACTATCGAGACGATGTATTGTTCTTTAACTAAAGAAAGGACTGAAATGAATGACATATGCTAAAAAAGCATTGCTATTACTTGCTTGTTTCGTACTCGTCTTTATGACAGTGACGCCAGCAACCCAAGCTGCTACAACGATTCAGGATGTTCCGACGAATAATAGTAAATATAAAGCAATTTCTTGGGCTGTCGATAATGATTTACTATCATTGAATGCAGCAAATAACTTCTTACCAAACGAACAGATAGCAGAACGAGATCTTGTAACAATGTTTGCAAAGCTAGATAAAAACTATGCATTAACCTATAACGAAAGTGTAGCTTATAATTTTTATAGTGAGTTTTATTTACCGCTTGACGGTACTTATGCAGCAACGAGTCGTTCAAAAACGATTACGCGCGGGCAATTTGCTCGTATATATGCAGCATTTAAAGGTTTTGATTTAGACGAGCCTCAAGCAGTACAATATTTATATACAAATGATATTTCCACAGGTAGCACGGGTAAAAAAACATTGGCTGATTTTAATCCATCTACGAAGCTTACACGGGGTGATGTAGCTGAATTTTTATATCGTAGTGTACAGAGTGGTTCATTTGCAGTACAAGGGTTAAAGCGTACAGCAACCGGCCGTGATAATGATAAAATAACTTTACCAGCAGGCTTTATGGGTTCAAATAGTTCAGAATTTGAAGAACCAAAGGATAATAACAATGATTTTACAGGCCCTGAATATGTCAATAATGCATTACAAAGTATTGATGTGGAGAATCCTGATTTAATTGCCAATGATCAAGATACAACACTCATTACTGTATCTTTAAAGGCTTGTAATGGGGATCCAATTGCGGATGATAAATCCTTTACATTCCGAGTAACTTCATCTTATGGTGCGAAAATTGTTGACACTGCCGGTGAAGCGGTTCGTAATGTACAATCGGATGGTTCTACAGTATCAGCGATAGTTGTAGCTCCTAAACTAACAAAATCTGTACGTGACACAATTTCTTTTGAACTGATTAACAATACTGACCCAAGCATGAAATGTCTTGTTGGAGAAAAACTAAATGCACAAGTTCGTTATGCACCTCAGCCAGAAATGCGCATAGATTTTGAAGTGTATGACCCAGCTAACTTAGATGATGGTGACGGCAATGTTACACCGCCGTACGTACCATACGAAAAACTACCAGAATTCTTTACAGAAAATATCGTTAACGTCCATTGGATTGACCCGGATGAAAAATTATTTAGTATTGGGCAGCAAACAAATGTGACAACTTCGTTAGGGAATGTGCAAAATATGTATTTACAATACGGAGGTAGTGATACAAAGTATCCTGCGTTAGGCTATGAAAATGCAATTTTGCAATTCGAAAACTATAATATTTCGGTTTGGCTCTTTGAAACAATCATTCAAAAAAGATTGGATAATTCTGTAAATAGTGCCAATACAATTGAAATTATGTATATGATTTCAGAAGATGGTCGTCCAATCTATCGAATTCAGGGAATTGATGATGATATAGCATCGCAAGTAGAAAACATTAATCCTGTTGGCTCTCTCATCCAACTGATGAGCTATATGCCAGAGGAAAAACAATTAACGCTCGAACACTATGATAGTGTGATGAAAATTTATGCAATTTTAACAAACTTAAGTAATTATGATCGTACAGTATTATTGAAATATCAAGGCGGTAAATTACTTGGACAAGTAGAGGCTTATAAAAAGCGCGTGGATGCATTAAAGGAAAGTGAAGAAGAAGCATCGAGACCATCTGGTAAAGACCGTTATACAAAAGTTATGGTAACACTTGTAAGTCCAGGTGGAGAAATTATTACGGACTATCAGGGAACAGTTAAAATCAAATTTGATGGTGTTGAAAAAACAGCATCCTTCATTACGAATACTTCCAATTCTATAGATAATACTGGTAGTCCAGGAACTGCTGTAGCGTATTTTGACTCGATTATTTATGGGAAATCTAAAATAGAAGCAACGCTAGTCAATAAAGTAGACCCACGTTATGAAACAATTTTAAAGAACATAACAAATAAGACGATTACAAAAGAAATCTTTACAAATCCTTACTTTAGTAAAAATGCATGTTCATTAGCAACAGAAGTTGCCTATGTAGTCGATTACTCATCTTCCATGAAACGGTTAGATAAAACAAATTATCGTGGTAAGAAAACAATTGAATTGATCGATCAAATTAAGGCGAAAAATAATATCGTAATTGAAACAAATACGAGTGCGAATGTTTTAGGAGAAGGTACTATCGAAAATGTCTTAAAGAAAGACCTTTATCGCACTTCGAATGATAAAGGGGCAACGGATATTTTTGCTGGCATTGAGATAGCCCTTTCAAAATTCTCGAACGATACAAAAACTGCTAAATCTATTGTTGTTGTTTCAGACGGTAAAACAAGTAAAGCGAAAATGACCAAAGTACTGAATGATGCGAAAAAGAAAGGCGTTAAAATTTATACAGTTAGTATGGGCAAGAAAAATCAAATCAATGAGGCAATACTAACTCAATTAGCGTCAGAAACAGGTGGTGCATATTATCATGCAATTGATAATCTACAATTGCATCAAGTATATCAAAAGCTAATTGATGCAATTTTATGTAAAACAGCACCGTCAAGTTGTATTAATCCTGAAGATTTATTTGAAGAATCAACGGTATCCTTACGGAAAGGCTATATTACGATGAATGCCAGAATAGATAGCAATTGTCCTAGTGTAGCAAGTGTTAGTGTGCGTTACTCTTCTATTAGTGGAGATGTTAAATTTGAGCTGACGAAGCGTAGCGATAGTGTTTATATGTTGACAAAGACCGTTCAGACTATGCAGGACTTCAAAGTAAATGGCGAGATTGAGTTTTTAGCGTATGATAACGGAGGTAATTTACTAGCTGTGAAAACAGTTGCAATTACCAATTAAGAGATAAACTGCTCCGAGATTTACGGGGCAGTTTTTTAATTTGAAACAACACGTATATTTTGTTACACTTAGTTTATAATAATTCTAATATAGAAAGTTGAATTATAGTCTTCATGACATGTTCACAAATTTTAGATGAACTCTTGTCGAACTGTGCTATAATGAAATTTGTGAATTAGAACGTGTGAGGTGTTATTCATGCATACAATCGTAGTAGGCCTGAATTATAAATCAGCGCCAGTTGAGATTCGTGAGAAGTTATCATTCATAGAGAGTGAACTACCACAAGCAATGGAAGCGCTACAAAAACAAAAAAGTATATTAGAAAACGTTATTGTTTCAACATGTAACCGTACAGAAATTTATGCAGTGGTGGATCAATTGCATACAGGGCGTCATTTTGTGAAACAATTTTTAGCTAATTGGTTTGATTTGCCTGTGGAGACATTTTCTTCTTATTTAACAATTCGTGAAGAAGATGAGGCATTAGAACATTTATTTAAAGTGACAGCTGGAATTGATTCAATGGTTCTTGGTGAAACGCAAATTTTAGGACAAGTGAAGAAAAGCTTCTTGAATGGACAAGAGATTGGGACGACAGGTACGGTTTACAATCAGTTATTTAAACAAGCGGTCACATTTGCGAAGCGTGCACATAATGAAACAGCTATTGGTGAAAATGCGGTATCAGTTTCTTATGCAGCAGTAGAATTAGCAAAGAAGATTTTTGGATCTTTACAGCGCAAGCATGTGGCAATTTTAGGCGCAGGTAAAATGGGTGAACTTGCTATTGAGAACTTATACGGTAGTGGCGTAGGGAAAGTGACAGTGATTAACCGTACGTTTGAAAAAGCAGAAATTTTAGCTGCAAAATTCCATGGTAAAGCAAAATCAATGAAGGAATTACAGTGTTCATTATTGGAGGCAGACATTTTAATAACGTCTACAGGCGCAACAGATTTCGTCATTGACTATGAATTAATGCAATTTGTTGAACGTTTACGTAAAGGAAAACCATTATTTATGGTAGACATTGCGGTCCCTCGCGATATTGATCCACGTGTTGGTGATTTACCGAACGTTTTCTTATATGATATAGATGATTTACAAGGCATTGTAGAGGCAAATCTAGCAGAGCGTGAGCGTGCAGCGGCTGAAATTACGCAAATGATTGATAAAGAAGTTGTGCTTTTCAAAGATTGGTTTGCAACGCTTGGTGTTGTGCCGGTCATCTCTGCATTACGAAAAAAAGCGAGTCATATTCAGGAAGAAACAATGAGCAGTATTGAAAATAAAATGCCGGATTTAACGGATCGTGAACGGAAAATTTTAAGTAAGCATACAAAATCCATTATTAATCAATTGTTAAAAGAGCCTATTTTACAAGCTAAAGAAATGGCAAATTCGCCAAAAGCGAATGAACAATTACGTTTATTCCAACAAATTTTTGGTATTGAGGATGCTGTGGAAGCAGAAGTTGAAGCAATGAGTAAGCAAGAAATCGAGCGTAAAGAACGATTACAGCAAACACAAACTTCTGCTGAGACAAAATTCTCTTTCTAATATGTTCAGTAACATAACAACCTGAGTATCGAAAGTAAAGCGGTAGCAACAAATCTTTTTCCGTGCTGAAAGCGTCAGCGGCAGGTACAAACGGGCGCGAAAGCGCCTTTTCTAATTGCAATAATATGAGGCGTTTTCGTATCTGTATGGTAAACTAAGGATACGAAAACGTCTTTGTTTTCTAGGCTGAAGTACTATTGAAGTCACTTTAGCACTTTTCGATATAAAGAAGGGATGTCTATTGGTTGATTTGACAATGACCAGGCTCTACGAAGTGATGATCGTCTTGTATGCAATCAGTCTTGTATTTTACTTTACTGATTACTTTTATAAACAAGTACGAGCAAGGCGGATTGCTTTTTGGCTAGTTTCATTTGTATGGGTAATTCAAAGTGCCATAATTTTATTAACTTTTGTGGAAACGAAGCGTTTTCCAATATTATCCTTGTATGAGGGGATTCTTTTCTACTCATGGCTATTAGTGACGCTGTCGATTATTCTTCATTGTATAGCAAGGGTCGATTTACCGGTATTTATCATTAATATACTAGGATTTGTGTTCGCTAGTATTTTTACATTTATGCCGAAACGACCGACTGGAGCAGTTGGCGAAACATTAATTTCAGAAATGCTCTTTATTCATATTTCCTTTGCGATTTTATCGTACGCAGCGTTTACGCTGACATTTGTTTTTGCGATATTGTATTTAGTTTTATATCGTTTACTTAAACAAAAAAAGTGGTCATATTTATGGACGCGTTTACCATCATTACAACAAACAAGCAATTGGATGAATATTTCATTTTTTGTTGGCATTCCAATGTTATTTATAAGTTTAATATTAGGGTTTGAATGGGCACTACTAACGCTAGAAAGTTTATCTATATTTGATGCGAAGATAATTGGGTCTTTTATCATATTAGTTTTGTATTGCTGTATTTTATATGTGAATCGTAAAGGTAAACTGACAGGGACTAATTATGCATGGGTGCATGTTTACGCGTATTTATTAGTTGTCGTCAATTTCTTTTTAGGAAGTAGTTTATCGCGATTCCATTTATGGTATTAGAAGAAAGGTTGGAGACTGGTGAGAAAAATTATTGTAGGTTCTAGGAGAAGTAAGCTGGCATTAACACAAACAAATTGGTTCATTAATGAGCTTAAGGCAGCAGGTGCGCCATTCGAATTTGAAGTGAAGGAAATTGTCACAAAAGGTGACCAAATTTTAGATGTTCAACTTTCTAAAGTTGGTGGCAAAGGGCTCTTTGTGAAAGAAATAGAACAAGCACTGTATGATAAAGAAATTGATTTTGCGGTGCATTCAATGAAGGATATGCCTGCAGTACTGCCAGAAGGATTAGTAATTGGATGTATTCCGCCACGTGAAGATGCACGAGATGCCTTTATTTCAAAAGGACATATAAAATTTTCAGATCTTCCAGCAGGGTCTGTTATTGGGACAAGTTCTCTTCGTCGTAGTGCTCAGCTCTTAACGGTACGCCCCGATATAGAAATTAAATGGATTCGTGGAAATGTAGATACACGTTTAGCGAAACTTGAAACAGAAGAATATGATGCTATCATATTAGCGGCAGCTGGGTTAAAACGCCTTGGCTGGAGCGAAGATGTTGTCACTGAATTCTTATCGATAGAAGATTGTTTACCAGCGGTAGCGCAGGGCTCTTTAGGTATTGAATGTCGCGAAGATGATGCTGAATTGTTAGCTGAACTAGCTAAATTAACAGATAATGCTACATGGCAAGAAGCACATGCAGAACGTGCCTATTTAGCGGCTATGGATGGTGGCTGTCAAGTACCTATCGCAGGGTATGCAAAATCGGATGGGGAAGAACTTACACTTACAGGTTTAGTTGCAGCGCCAGATGCTTCGGTGATTTATAAAGAAACTGTAGTAGGTTCAGAACCAGAAGTTATTGGAAAAAAACTTGCCTATATTTTAACGAAGCAAGGGGCCTTTGATTTAATTCAACGTGTGAAGGCAGAGCAAGATGCAAAATAATTTACCTTTAACAGGTAAAAAAATAATTTTGACAGGTACATCTAAAACTTCAACAATTATTGAGGATATAAAAGCTTTAGGTGGCCAAGCAGTCATTACCCCTTTGATTGAAACCTGCGAACTAATAGATAGAAATGATGATGTGCATTTAGAGTTTGCACGTCAATTTAAGTGGCTAATTTTTACGAGTCAAAATGCAGTAGATGCTTTTGCTGGTAAAATGAAACGATTTAATTTAAACGCTAGGCATTTTCAAGGGAAAATTGCATCCATCGGTACAAAAACAACTGAAGCATTAGAACAGCTAGGCTTCCATGTCAGCTTTATGCCTTCAGTGTTTAGTGCAGATGTATTTGTCAAAGAATTTCCAGGTATAGCGGGAGACAATCCAACATGTTTATTTATTCGTGGTGAAAAAGCGAAAAAGACATTAAAGGAAGGCTTACCGTTTGAACTAAAGGAATGGACGGTCTATGAAACGATTGCACGTCACGACCAAAAGCAAGTAATTATCAACTGTATTCGTTCACATGAGGATGTAACTGTGATTTTTGCAAGCCCTTCTGCCGTTGATGTTTATGCAATGGATGTAGCATCAACAATAGGCTGGGAAGCAACTCGTGTGGCGGCAATCGGTCATATTACAGAGGCAGCTATTTTAAATCATGGTGCTAGTGTGGATGTTATGCCAAGTGTGTATACTATGCAAGCAGTCATTGAGGAATTAATGAAAGTAGAGGAAAGAAAATGACACAATTACAATTTCAAAGACATCGTCGTTTGCGTTCGAGTGCAGCGATGCGATCTATGGTAAAAGAAACTTACTTACACAAAGAAGACTTAATTTATCCGATTTTCGTCATTGAGGGCGAAAATATTAAAAAAGAAGTTCATTCTATGCCGGGAGTTTTCCAATTTTCATTAGATAATCTTGGTGCTGAAATTGATGAAGTTGTGGCTTTAGGTATTCCAGCAGTTATTTTATTTGGCTTACCAGCAGAAAAAGATGCTGTCGGTACAGGTGCATTCCATGACCACGGTATTGTACAAGAAGCTACACGTCTTATTAAAACACGTCATCCAGAACTTTTAGTTATTGCAGATACATGCCTATGTGAATTTACAGATCACGGCCATTGTGGCTTAATTGAAGGCCATCAAATTTTAAATGATCCTTCACTAGACGTTTTAGCGCGCACAGCGGTATCTCAAGCTAAAGCAGGGGCAGATATTATTGCACCATCCAATATGATGGATGGATTTGTCACAGCCATTCGTGCAGGCTTAGACGAAGCAGGCTTTGAAAATGTACCGATTATGTCATATGCAGTAAAATATGCTTCAAGCTACTATGGTCCATTCCGTGATGCAGCTGACGGAGCACCACAATTTGGAGATCGTAAATCATACCAAATGGATCCATCGAACCGTATGGAAGCATTCCGCGAAGCAGAATCAGACATTGCAGAAGGTGCGGATTTCTTAATCGTTAAGCCAGCACTTAGCTATTTAGACATAATTCGAGATGTAAAAAACAACTTCCCATTACCAATTGTCGCTTATAACGTTTCAGGCGAATATGCAATGATTAAGGCAGCCGCTATAAATGGCTGGATTGAAGAAAAAAAAGTAGTGCTTGAAACATTATTAAGCATGAAACGTGCAGGTTCTGATTTAATCATTACGTATCATGCAAAAGATGTAGCACGTTGGCTGGAGGAGAAATAAATGACGCGTTCTTATGAAAAATCAAAACAAGCATATGCAGAAGCTCTAAATTTAATGCCGGGTGGCGTAAGTAGCCCAGTACGAGCGTTTAAATCAGTAAATATGGACCCAATTTTCATGGAATCTGGTCACGGTGCGATTATTAAAGATATTGATGGCAATGAATACATTGACTATGTATTATCGTGGGGGCCGCTAATTCTAGGGCATACGCACCCGGAAGTAGTAAAAGCGATTGCTGAAACAGCAGCGAAAGGTTCTTCTTTTGGAGCGCCAAGCTATACGGAAAATAGACTAGCGAAATTAGTATTGGACCGTTTACCTGGTATGGAGATGATTCGTTTCGTATCATCAGGGACAGAGGCAACGATGTCAGCTTTACGTGTAGCACGTGGTGTTACAGGGCGTGATAAAATATTAAAATTTGAAGGTTCATATCATGGTCATGGTGACTCGTTACTTATTAAGGCTGGCTCTGGTGTGGCGACATTAGGTTTACCTGATAGTCCTGGTGTACCAGCTGACGTTGCTCGTAATACATTAACTGTGGCGTACAACGATTTAGAAGGTACGAAGCAAGTATTTGAAAAATTCGGTGCTGAACTTGCGGCAGTAATTGTTGAACCAGTAGCTGGCAATATGGGTGTCGTTCCACCACAACCAGGCTTCCTTCAAGGTTTACGTGATTTAACAAAAGAGCATGGCGCACTTCTGATTTTTGATGAGGTGATGACTGGCTTCCGTGTTGATTATGGCTGTGCACAAGGTTATTTCGAGGTAATACCCGATATAACAACGCTAGGTAAAGTTATTGGCGGTGGACTTCCTGTTGGTGCATACGCTGGTAAAAAAGAAATTATGGAGCAAGTGGCACCAGCAGGTCCTATTTACCAAGCTGGGACACTATCAGGTAATCCATTAGCGATGACGGCTGGCTATGAAACTTTATCTCGCCTTGATGCAAGCTCTTATGAGTACTTTAAAAAATTAGGAGATCTACTAGAGAACGGTTTCCGAGCTGCTGCGACTAAATATAATATTCCACATACAGTAAATCGTGCTGGTTCAATGATTGGCTTCTTCTTTACGAATGAAGAAGTAATTGACTTTGCATCAGCGAAAACGTCTGATTTACAATTATTCGCCGAATATTTCCGATTAATGGCCGAGGAAGGTATTTTCTTACCACCTTCGCAATTTGAAGGCTTATTTATCTCTACGGCACATACAGAGGCGCATATCGCGAAAACCGTTGATGCCTTCCATAAAGTCTTTGCGCAACTAGCAAAATAATATATACTGAGAGCCATCCATTGGGTGGCTTTTTTTTGTCAAAATTATAACTTTCAGCATAGCCAAATCGTGGGCAAAATCATTTATAATAAAGCTATTCAGAAAAGAAAGTAGTGGTTTTATATGGCAACAGGCACACATACAGTAGAAGTACCCGTAGAGATTGAAAATGTATGGGATTTCGTTAGCAATATGGAGAAATGGGCAAAACTTGTCCCAGGTTATAGTGCACATACGATGATAGATGATAAGAATTCCACATGGACATTTAAAGGGAATGTAGGTGTACTGAAAAAAACAGTAGAAGTAGAGATTACTATTTTAGAGTGGACAGCACCTTCGAAAGTAACGTTTGAGTTAAAAGGTTTATCTGATAATTTCTCAGGAAATGGCTATTTCCTTGCAGAAAGCATTGACGCAGAAAATACAAAAATGACAGGCTTCTTAGAAGTAACAGCAGGCGGATTAGCAGGACCTGTGTTAAACCCAATTTTTAAACCGATTGTACCGAAAGCAACTCGAATGTTAACGGATCGAGTGGCAAATAAAATAAAAATGGTAAACGTATAAAGAAAAACGTTAATCGATGGGGATTTTCGACGCCGGGGACATGCTAATGTTTCAATGTAACAGGCGTCGAAATCTATTTCTACCTTTATCTCAGGTTAGGAGTCATCGTAACATTTAATGCGAACAAAGTAAAAAAAGAGGCTGTTCTAAAAGTGAAAATAGTATGCTAGGGGTACTTCCTAGTATGCTGTTTTTTATATTAAGGTAAAATTACGTAGACTGCTACTGCCACTAATGCCTTGAAGTGGCAAATGTAGCGGATTATTACTAAGTAGAAAGATATTATGGTTGAATGATTTTTTAGACGCCTCTTTTATTTATGCTATAGAAATAGCAATATTTGCAGAAAAAGTATCGTGAAACAACAACATCTAGTTTGTTATAAAGCATACAACCTTCTCGAAAGTCATATGATGCAAAGGGAGGGATTATTATCGAACAGAAAACTTGGAATATGCGTGAGACATTTTGTTTTCCAGGGTATGGTTGCCCTACAGAAATAGCAGCTGTACAGATTAAGCCACAGTGGCAAGCCATGCAGCTAGATGATTCAGTACGTTTAGTCGGTATTTATCATATTACTTCACATGTTCGCTTTGATTTTCAAGACTTGCAAAATTTTAAGGATGTTGAAGATTTAGTTAAAATTGATGCACTTGATATTCAAGGAGATACAGGGTATTTTGAGTATGCTGTACCTTTACATGTTGATTTACCGAAAGATGCTGCTATTGAAGATTTGATGGTAAAAGATGTTCGGCCGACACTTGCAAATCAAATGTGTCAGTTGGAATGGACAGTTACAAGTATTTTTAGTGAATCAGAGCCAGTAGTAGAAAAAGCTTTAGTATTAGAAGAACAGGTTGCTCCTGTAGAAGTTGCTGTTCATGTAAAGAAACCCGCACCTGTTGAGCAAAAAATAGTGCTAAGGGAATCCTCTAGTCATACGGCTGTGCGCGAGTCCAGCTCCTGGGATGAAGTACCGACAATGATTTGGGATTTAACGGAAAATTATACACCGTTAAAAGTACGTGCTTCAAATGACATCATTCAAAAGTAAATAGCAAAGAAGAAGCAGTAGTAATAAGAAGATCAAATCGCCAGAAGTTGGTACGATGATGATCCGCACAAACTGAAATGCACAAATCGGTATAATAATCGTTCTGCAGTAGAAACGAATTTGTCGTAGCCAAGGTGGTAAAAACCAGGGATTGTATTTACGTCGTCGCATATGAATATTCACTTCCTTTTCTATTTACTTTAAACAGACTCGCTAAAATAACTAAATCACTTGAAAAAGTGCACGATTTTGCGTTACAATGTGGAAAGTTGAATATAGATGCTATGACAGGGAAGAGTAAATTATTCGCACATATTTAGAGAGGGAACGGTAGCTGAAAAGTTTCTATTTGTGCATAATTGAACGTAGCCTTCGAGCAGCTTTAGTGAACTAATAGTAGTTAAAGCCGGTTAAACACCGTTATCGAATTGAGAGCCAGTAGAAGTAAGCATAAGCAAATCAAGTATAAATCGTTATTTTCTGGTGACTAAGGCTAGCAAAAAGCGCTGTCACAAAAAATGAGGTTGTACGTGAGCACTTGACTTAGCCCTGCTGGAATTAAAGGTGGTACCGCGAACTAAACTCCTTCGTCCTTTTGTAGACGCTAGGAGTTTTTTTATTGTCCAAAAATCTTGTTTCAACAATTTCTTTGGCAATAAAGTCTCTGGTAGTTATCGCAGATTTTCAAAGGAGTTATTGTGTAAACACAATGGAAAATCTGGACAGAAAATTCGTTTTAGACCAGTCGATTTATATCAAAAATTATTAGTCAACAGGAGGAGTCAAGATGACAGAAAACATTTCAATGCCGACGAAATACGATCCACAGTCTATTGAAGCAGGTCGCTATGAGTGGTGGTTACAAGGTAAATTTTTCGAAGCACAACCTGAAAGCGGTAAAGAGCCGTATTCAATCGTTATTCCGCCACCAAACGTAACAGGGAAATTGCACCTTGGTCATGCATGGGATACAGCTTTACAAGATATTTTAACGCGTATGAAGCGTATGCAAGGTTATGATGCACTTTGGTTGCCAGGTATGGACCATGCAGGTATTGCAACACAAGCAAAGGTAGAGGCCAAACTGCGGGAAGACGATATTACACGTTATGATTTAGGACGTGAAAAATTCCTCGAAAAAACATGGGAATGGAAAGAAGAATATGCAGGGCATATCCGCCAACAATGGGCGAAGCTTGGCCTTGCATTAGACTATTCTCGTGAACGTTTCACACTCGACGAAGGTCTATCAGATGCTGTTAAAACTGTATTTGTTCAATTATATGAAAAAGGGTTAATTTATCGTGGCGAACGTATTATTAACTGGGACCCTGCTGCGAAAACAGCGTTATCAGATATTGAAGTTATCTACCAAGATGTTCAAGGTGCATTCTACCACATGAAGTATCCATTAGCAGATGGTTCAGGTTATGTGGAGGTAGCGACAACACGCCCAGAAACAATGTTAGGTGACTCAGGAGTTGCGGTTCATCCGAAAGATGAGCGTTACCAACATTTAATTGGGAAAACAGTGATTCTACCTATCGTTGGCCGTGAAATTCCAATCGTAGCAGATGACTACGTTGATATGGAATTTGGTACAGGTGTAGTAAAAATGACACCAGCCCATGATCCTAACGACTTTGAGGTTGGTAATCGTCATAACCTAGAACGTATTCTTGTGATGAACGAAGATGGGACAATGAACGAGCTTGCTGGCAAATATAACGGAATGGATCGTTTTGAATGCCGTAAGCAAATCGTTGCTGACTTACAAGAGGCTGGTGTGTTAATCAACATTGAAGAACACATGCATTCAGTAGGTCACTCTGAACGTTCTGGCGCAGTTGTAGAGCCGTATCTGTCAGCACAATGGTTCGTTAAAATGCAACCACTTGCTGATGCGTCATTAGCGCTTCAACAAGACGAAGAAGGCAAAGTAGATTTCGTTCCATCCCGTTTTGAAAACACATATTCTCGTTGGATGGAAAATATCCGTGACTGGTGTATCTCTCGCCAATTATGGTGGGGGCACCAAATTCCAGCTTGGTATCACAATGAAACAGGTGAAATTTATGTGGGTAAAGAAGCACCTACAGATGCAGAAAATTGGACGCAAGATGAAGATGTGTTAGACACATGGTTCTCATCTGCACTATGGCCATTTTCTACAATGGGTTGGCCGGACGAGGCGAATGAAGAGTATCAGCGCTATTACCCAACAAGTACGCTTGTAACAGGCTACGACATTATTTTCTTCTGGGTATCTCGCATGATCTTCCAAGGTATTGAATTTACTGGTCAACGTCCATTTAAAAACGTATTAATTCATGGTTTAGTACGTGATGGAGAAGGCCATAAGATGAGTAAATCGCTTGGTAATGGTGTTGATCCAATGGACGTTATTGAAAAATACGGTGCCGATTCCTTACGCTACTTCTTAGCGACGGGTTCATCGCCAGGGCAAGATTTACGTTATACAACAGAAAAAGTGGAATCAGTTTGGAATTTTGCAAATAAAATTTGGAATGCCTCTCGTTTTGCATTAATGAATATGGACGGCATGACATATGATGAAATCGACTTAACTGGTGAAAAGTCAGTGGCCGATAAATGGATTTTAACTCGTTTAAACGAGACAATTGAACGTGTGACATCGCTAGCTGAGCGCTATGAATTCGGTGAGGTCGGCCGTGAGCTTTATAATTTCATCTGGGATGATTTCTGTTCTTGGTATATTGAAATGGCTAAATTACCAATGAATGGTGATGATGAAGCTGCGAAGAAAACTACTCGTTCTATTTTAGCGTACGTACTAGACCAAACAATGCGTCTATTACATCCATTTATGCCATTTATCACTGAAGAAATCTGGCAGCACTTACCACACGAAGGTGAATCTATTACAGTGGCTGCGTGGCCAACTGTACGTACGGATCTTCATTTTGCGGACGAAGCGGACAATATGAAGCTCCTTATGGATATTATACGTTCAGTGCGTAATATACGTGCGGAAGTTAATACGCCAATGAGCAAAAAAGTACCATTATTCATTTCTGCAAAGGATGCAGCAACGGTTATTGTTCTTGAAGCAAATAAAGCATACCTCGAAAAATTCTGTAACCCTGAATCTTTAACAATCGGTGAAGGCTTAGATGCTCCTGATCAATCTATGACAGCAGTTGTGACTGGTGCAGAGCTATTCCTACCACTTGTAGGTCTCATAAACCTAGAAGAAGAAATCGCTCGTCTAGAAAAAGAATTAGAGAAATGGGCAAAAGAAGTGAAGCTTGTTACCGGTAAGCTGTCAAATGAGAAATTTGTTTCAAAAGCCCCAGAAGCTTTAGTCAATGCTGAACGAGAAAAATTAGCGGACTATGAAGATAAACATGCTGTGGTGTTAAAACGTTTAGAAGAACTTAAAAATATGTAATAGTGAAGGCAGTGGATGACGAAAAAGTCATCCGCTGTTTTTCTTTTTGTGAATCAAAAGATATGTATTGAGTTAGGTCAAAGTATATAGTATTATTTATAATAATTAGTATAATAGATAAAAGGTGCTATTCAAATTATAGGTCGCAAAGCCTGGTGTCTAAGACGAAGAGATTACCGATCTTTCATGCTAGGATCGTCGATTACCATTTGATGATATGTTTAATAAAATCTATGGCTGTTCTACTAAAAATAGAATGGGCTTTTTGTAATGTTTGGCAAATCTAAAAAATGGAGGTTCATCATGTCTGGAAATGTTGCAACAATCATTGTGAAAGTAAACAAAGCCTGTGATGGGTTGAATTTTGTGAGTGCAAGAGGATTGATAGAAACAAATCTCATTAAATTATCTGAGGCGAAATACTATCGTCAGTTGAATACGAGTGGTCGAGTACTTATCAAACATGTACTAGCGGATAGCAAAAATCAAAATGAGACAAGCTGTAAATTAACACGTGAAGATTTATTTATAATTAATAAAATTAATGAGTATTGTTCGAATTTTGATATTTCAATGTTGAAAAGAACATTAAAGAACTCATTTGAATTAATGCAAAGACCTGATGTTCAGCCATTGTTGAATAACGATGCTAGAATTATATTGGATGATATGGGTGCCCTATTAGGCGCATATCAGCTACAATAAGAAAAAGTTAAAAACTAACTAGTTAAAAACACACAAAGACTCACTTTAATAGTGATTTTCTGTGTGTTTTTAAATTGTGTATGAATTGTGTGTGTGCCAGGCACCATTTATACTAGAGTTATCGCAGTTAGAGGGAGTGTTTCTTGTGTTTTCATCGATGAAAGCTTGTACAGATTTTATTTTTACATTAAAGGCAGTTGACCATAAGCGTGCGCCACTTGTTATGATGCGTGAAGTTTTGGCACGTTTGGATAATCCGCAGGACAAGCTACAAACGATTCATTTAGCAGGTTCAAACGGAAAGGGTTCAACGGCAAATGTGTTACGGGAAATGTTAGAGGAGGCTGGTTACAGAGTAGGTACTTTTACGTCTCCACATTTAGAGTGTGTCAATGAACGAATGACGATTAATGGGAAACAGATTCCGGATGCGCAATTTTTACGATATATGAACAACATTGCTGCAATTGTTGATACGAATTATGATGGGGACTTTCCGAGTTTTTTTGAGGTTGTAACACTTATCATGTTCCAATATTTTGCGGAAGAAGCTGTTGACTTTGCACTTATTGAAACGGGTCTTGGTGGACGCTTAGATGCAACGAATGTTATTACCCCACTTGTGTCAATTATTACGACCATTTCACTGGAACATACAGCGTTTTTAGGAGATACCTTTGCGAAAGTAGCCTTTGAGAAGGCAGGCATTGTAAAAGAAGGTGTGCCTGTAGTGGTAGGTGTAAAAGATGAAGAGGCGCTTGCAGTTATTAAACAAGCTACACTAGAACGTCATGCTGAATGTCACGTTATTGGAAAGGACTTTATTGTAATTGCAGAAAAGCAAGAGATTGCTATGCAGCACTTTAGTTATCGAAAAGCCGATGTGGAGATAAATGATATTCAATTAAAAATGGCTGGACCACATCAAATCGCCAATGCCAGTTTGGCGATAACCGCTATGTTATTTTTACAAGAAAATGGTCATCTTGAAATATCAGAGACAGCGATACGTCATGCATTGCAAAAGGCACAATGGGCAGGCCGCTTTGAACAATTTACCAACAATATCGTGTTAGACGGTGCCCATAACTCAGAAGGAACCGCTGCTCTTATTCAAACACTTGAAGCTGTATATCCTAATCATCATTATCGATTTATATATGCTGCGCTATCTGATAAAGATCACGCGAATAGTATTACTTTAATGGATGAAGTTGCCACATCAATGGCATTTACACAAATAGACCTACCGAATGCTATGCCCGCTGAAAGATTAGGCGCTTTATCGAAACATCCTGAAAAGGAATATAGTAGTAATTGGCGTGAAGTGGTCGAAGCAACCATACAAAAAAAGAAGGAACAAGAAATTGTAGTCATTACAGGTTCGCTTTATTTCATAGCTGAAGTTCGGCAATGGCTACAGGAGGGAGAGCAATGATTCCGAAATTTGATATATACAAAGAGAAATGGGCTGTGAAAAGCGATGATGTCATCAAGCCAGGTCTTGCTGCGATTGAAGAAGCATTGGCGATTGTAGGTAGTCCAGAGAAAAATCTGCAAGTTGTGCATCTAGCTGGGTCAAATGGTAAAGGTTCAACACTTACTTTTATCGAATCAATGCTAAATGAGCATAGTTTACATGTGGGGAAATTTATGTCTCCTTGCATTTTAGATGTGCATGACCAAATTCAAGTAGCAAATCAACCTATTTCAGGTGAAGAGATGGATCGAGTGTTTCACCAAATGCAATTAGCGGGACTGAGCGGCAAGCTAACGGATTTTGAGCTCTTAACGGTTGCAGCATTTTTACATTTTGTTAATAGTCATGTGGATGTGGCTATAATTGAAGCAGGTATGGGTGGTTTACTGGATAGTACGAATGTAGTGACACCAATTGTTTCTATAATTCCGAGCATTGCGTTCGAACACACGAGATATTTAGGTAATACGATTGAAAGTATTGCCCATCATAAAGCAGGTATTATTAAACAGCATCAGCCTGTTATTATCGGCGATTTACCGCTTGAAGCGAAGGCAATTATCTATAAAGAAGCACGTATGAAACAATCGACTGTTCTAGAACTAGACGATCAATTTTATATAGAGCATACGAAGAATGGTGAGTGTTATACGAATGATGAAAATGGCTTACGTATAACAAATCTGTTGCGAAAAATGAAAGGGCAGCATCAAGCAAATAATATGGCATTAGCCATTACCGCGTTTTTTGAAGTGGCAACAACATTAAATGTGCCAGTAAGTATTCAAGGTATTCAAAATGGTATAAATAAGGCGGAAATATTAGGTCGCTTTGAAGAAATCTTGCCCTATATTATAGTAGACGGTGCACATAATCCAGCTAGTGCGGAAAAATTGATAGCAACAATACGGCATGAATTCCCCGATGAGTTGATTACTTTCGTAATTGGCATACTTGCAGATAAAGATGTAAAAAAGGTACTTTATCAGTTAGAACAAGTGAGTGATACCTTTTATTTTGTTGATTTCGATAATCCGCGTGCGATGTCAGCAAAAGATATGTTAGGCCTATCGAATGCTACGTACAAAGAAGTATTAAGTGATTATGATCAATTTTTACAAAAACAATCGGAAAATAAATGCAGGACGGTCGTGACGGGTTCTTTGTACTTATTAACAGAAGTGCGTAACCGATTAATTGGAAATAGCTAACTAGAGTTGTCCTATAGCGTTACATTAAGGGGAAAAATCGGTATCTTGAAAGCGACAGACATAGTTTTTGCCAAACGTTGTTGAAACGCTCTATTCACCATATGGTCGTCCTAGTATTGATCCCATGCCCGCGAAAAGCGTCCGCCGTAGCGGAAATCAACGGCTTCATATAGATACTTCTAGACAAACTCAATTTTTTGAGTTTGTCTACAGTCTGAACGATTCGATATCATATAGTCGAATCGTTTTTTTTTTTTTTTTTTGAACTTTTCATTTCTAACAAAAGTCAGGTTCTATAATATAGCAAACAAATGTTCTTGTTATGGGGAAATAACTATAATGCGTACAGGAAGCGGGAGAATCGAAGGGGAATTTTGTATAGACTTGTGTTTCAATTAAACAATTCTAATCAAGCTTTAAAGATAGATGTGAAACAATAGTATAGAGTAGGCAAATACTTAAATGACAAAGACCAGGTGCTCATAATTTATATGAGTCCTAGTACCTTTGGTAACAAAAGTATTTAATTTTTATGTTAAACCCCAAAAAAATACTATTAATTGAACTTGCAGTAAATTAGCATTTTCACATATTTTTAAACATATACTAATATGAAATCATAGACGACAATAGACTTGTCTTTTTTTATGTTTATTTTGATACGTTAAAGGAAGAGGTGAAGGACGTATGAAAATTGTTAGTCAGGTGATAAAAAAACAAGTATTTCGTGCAATGCTAATTGGGGGTATTGTAGGACTATTTGGTGTTGCCATATTTTTAGGAATTCTTCAAGTGAGTACTCAGTTTTCTTTGAAACAGGATAGTGAAGTAGCAAGTAAAGATACAGAGAAAGAGACTATTCCGACAACAGGTGGTACCGCAAACTCGTCTATGTTTTATGCAAGTCAAGCAGGCGTATTTTCTAATTATGAAAGTGCAAGTGCATTTTTAGCCGAGTATCCAACATTAAAAGAAAGCGCCATTGTAGGGGTGGATGGAAAATATTATATTTGGACAAGTATTGCGATAGAGGAAAGTCAACTCGTTTTCTTAGAAGCTCCCGCAACATTTAAAAAAGTGTTTAGTGTCACTAGTGATAGCTGTAAAGAGGCAACGATTGCAGAACTTCCTGTCGTCTTTGCTGATAAAAATGCTACAAAATTAAAATTTAAGGATAACGCAAAAGATTCAACGCTGCCTCCCGACTGGCAAACTGTAGGTACAGCAGTTTCTTCTATTTCCAATGATATAAACATCATTCGTTTACATTTATTTGCGCATTACCAGAAGAATAATGCATGTCTCCAAATAAAATTTTAAGTATGAAATATAGTGAAATAGGCATTATCTTGATTTTTTGAAAATTTTCAAATACCTAATTCTCCGTTATGATAAGCATAAGGAGGAATGGTGAGATAATGTTTACAACAAATCATAAGTTAGTACTAGCTTCCGCTTCACCACGCCGAAAGGAATTGCTTGCTATGCTCGCGCTTCCCTTCGATATTGTTACGAGTGAGGTAGAAGAGACAAGCGTTCAAGCAGCAACTATGCAAGATTATGTAAAAGGTGTAGCACTATTAAAAACACGAGATGTAGCACAAAAAGTGTCGAATGCAACGGTTATTGGTGCAGATACTATCGTGGTTTTTGATAATGAACTATTGCATAAACCAAAATCTCATGAGGAAGCAATTGCTCACTTAACACGATTATCAAGTGCGCGTCATGCGGTTATGACTGCAGTTGCTATTATCGAAGCTAATGGACAAGAAACAACATTTGTAGAAGAAACAACTGTTATCTTTAATGAATTATCGCAGGAGCTTATCGAAGCATATGTAGCCTCGGGTGATCCTTTTGATAAAGCAGGCGGTTATGGCATACAAACTGCTGGTACCCTTTTAGTTAAGAAAATTGAAGGTGATTATAACAATGTTGTAGGCTTACCACTTGCAGCGTTGTTTACGCAATTGGTAGCACTTCATATTATCCAATTTGCGAAGGAGTGAGACTTTTGCCAACAGATGTATTACCAAGCATGATGATACGAGACGTTCATATAGCGGATCGACCTCGTGAGAGACTTTTAAGACAAGGAGCCAAGAGTTTATCGAATCAAGAGTTACTGGCTATTTTACTAAGGACAGGAACTAAAGAAGAGTCGGTTCTTGTCCTTGCAAATCGTGTATTAGGTGCTTTCGAGCATTTACATCATTTGAAGCATGCTACGATTGAAGAAATGGTGGCTATTAAAGGAATTGGAGAGGTGAAGGCAATTCAGTTATTAGCTGCGATTGAACTAGGGCGGCGCTTAGCTCAGAAGCACAATGATGAAAAATATACGATTCGATCCCCGCAAGATGCTGCTGCGTACTTAATGCCTGATATGACTTCCCTTAACCAAGAACATTTCGTTGTGCTCTTTCTAAATGTGAAAAATCAAATTATTCATAAACAGACAATTTTTATTGGTAGCTTAAATGCTAGCATCGTCCATCCGAGAGAAATTTTTCGCGAAGCAGTAAAACGTTCTGCCGCTTCCATTATTTGTGCGCACAACCACCCTAGTGGCGTGCCAACACCGAGTCCAGAAGATATTGAGGTAACAAAGCGGATTCAGGAAGCGGGCTATATTATTGGCATTGATTTGATTGATCATGTCATCATCGGTGATCATCAATATATCAGTTTAAAAGAAAAAGGATATTTTTAGCTCTGCAAGCAATTTGCAGAGCTTTTTGAGGTCATTTATAAATTGGATATAATCTTGCTGGTGTTGATGGCATCTAAACTCAAACAATGTTTTAATGAAAGCCTGAGCGATTAGCTAAAGTCTATATGGGGAGTAAAATTATCTTGATGCAAATTAAGTTTATTGTAATATATTTAAAAGCGAACCTTTTTTGTCGAATGACGTTAATGTAGTTGGTAGAAATAACTCTATGATTCACAAAAATTGGTAGCCTATTAGACGTTGTCTTAGATGAATAAAAATTATATGCTAATTAATACGTACTATGTTAAGTTTAAGAGGGATGAAAATAGTATATTTTCCGCAAGATGAGCTATGTGGCACTATAAATTCTTGCGTTTTTCCGTTATAATGAACGGTATGATTTTATGTCAACGAAAGTATGGCTTAAGTAGAAAGGGAGTACACAATTTGTTTGGATTAGGTAGTAAAGATGTCGGAATTGACCTCGGCACAGCGAATACATTAGTTTTTATTAAAGGGAAGGGGATCGTTCTACGCGAACCTTCAGTCGTAGCAAAAAATACAAAAACTGGCGATATCGTCGCAGTTGGTAATGATGCGAAAAATATGATAGGACGTACACCAGGCTCAATTGTAGCGATTCGTCCGATGAAAGATGGCGTTATTGCTGATTTTGATATTACAACAGCGATGATTGAATACTATTTAAAAGAGGCGTCTAAAAATTCTGGTGGAAATTGGAAAAAGCCGAATATAATGATCTGTGTGCCTTACGGTATTACATCTGTGGAACAACGTGCGGTCATCGATGCTTCTCGTCAAGCTGGAGCAAAAGAAGCTTTCACGATTGAAGAACCTTTTGCGGCAGCTATTGGTGCAAATTTACCGGTATGGGATCCAACGGGTTCTATGGTAGTTGATATCGGTGGTGGTACCACAGAGGTAGCTGTTATTTCGTTAGGTGGTATTGTCACAAGTGAGTCTGTACGTGTTGGTGGGGATGCTATGGATCAAGCAATCATTTCATACATCCGTAAAACATATAACTTAACAATTGGGGAACGTACAGCAGAGGCTGTAAAAATCGAGATTGGTACGGCGTTTGCTGAGGGTCCTGAAGAGAAAATGGATATTAGAGGGCGGGACCTATTAACAGGTTTACCAAAAACGATTGAGATTTCATCTCAGGAAATTTCTGAATCACTACGTGAAGCGGTATCATCCATTATTGATGGTGTCCGAAAAACACTAGAACAAACCCCACCTGAATTATCTGCTGACGTGATGGAACGCGGTATTGTGTTAACAGGCGGTGGAGCACTTTTATCTAACCTAGATAAAGTCATTAGTCGTGAAACGAATATGCCTGTATTTATCGCAGAAGATCCATTAGACTGTGTTGCTATTGGTACAGGTAAGGCTTTAGATAATATTGACTTGATTCGTCGACAACAGGTAAAAGGTTAAGGAGGTTTAGGCAATGCCACATTTTTTTTTCAATAAGAAATTAATATTGCTGCTCGTGGGCATGGTTTTTCTTGTGGCATTGATTAGCTTCTCATTACGTGATCGGACGAATGCAACTTTACCAGAGCAAATTATTAAAGATACTGTCGGCGTCGCACAATCCATTGTTGCGAAGCCGGCGAATTATCTTACGGGTATTTTTAATGATATTGACTCCCTCTTAAACACGTACGAAGAAAATAAACGTTTAAAAGCACGCTTAGAAGAATTTGCAGCTGTACAAACCGAGGCATTGGCTTTGAAAAAAGATAATGATAAACTTAGTGAGCTCCTCGATAAAAAAGAGAGTTTAAAAGAATTTAATCCTATTCAAGCAACGGTTATTGCTAGAAATCCTGACCAGTGGGAAGAAAAAATTATATTAAATAAGGGTTCCTCTCACGGTGTGGAAAAAAATATGGCAGTTATGACAGCGAAAGGATTAGTCGGTAAAATTACTTTAGTGACTCCTTTCACTTCTGAGGTAGAGCTTTTATATACAAATAATCCAAATTATCGTGTTTCTGCGATGGTTTTAGGAGAAAAAGAAGCATACGGTTTAATCGAGGGCTTTGATGAAGAACGTAATGAACTCATTATGAAGCGAATCGATTCTAGTTTAACAGTTAAAGAAGGCGAGCAAGTAGTTTCATCAGGGCTGGGCGGTATTTTCCCAAAAGGAGTGCCGATCGGAGAAATTACTGAAGTAAGTACAGATGATTTTGGGCTAACGAAAATGGCCTATGTAAAGCCATCTGCTGATTTTTCGATTTTAGAACATGTCGTCATTGCGAAACGTACATCTACAGTGATAGACGGTTCTGATGGCAAGTCAACGAATGAGGATTTATCGAACCCGCAAGAGGCGAGTGAAGAGGAGGCTGAATGATGGTTCGATTTCTCATCCCCTCTGTGGCGGTTTTGTTATTTTTACTAGAACCAGAGTTTGCTATGTTTTCACCAATTGAAGTGAAAGGGCAAATTTTTTATCTAGTCCCTCGATTTTTAATCTTATATTTAATATTTATATCCATCTATTACAGCCGTCAAAGAGCGGTAATGTATGGACTTTTTTTTGGTGTCTTGTATGATGTCTTTTACATTGATATTATTGGATTATATTCGGTGCTCTATCCACTGATATGTTTTTTAGCTGGATCTATTGTGAAAATTATTCATCAGCACTTAGTTGTGACTACGACGATTTCAGTTGTTTTAGTAGCAATTTTAGAATTCGTACTTTACCAATTCTTCTTTTTAATAGATTTTACAACGATACCATTAACGGATTTCTTACGTTCACGACTACTACCAACAATCATTGCAAATACTTTATTTTTAATGATTCTTGGCTGGGCCTTCAAATATTTAATTAATGCGCGTGTCTTACAGAGAGCACGTGAAGTTTCTTAATAAAGAGCAACGTGAGGTGAGGCATTCATGAAAAAACAATTAGTTAATATGAAGGGGACAAAGGATGGTTTTGTTCTCCGTTTAGACGATCAGTGTGCGTATGCCGAATTAGTAGAAGAGTTAAAGAGAAAAGTTTCAGAAGGCGGTATCGATGGTAAAGTAGATGTACAATTACATTTAGGCAATCGATACTGTTCTGATGAGCAAATAAAAGAGCTAGTGAAAATTGTCCAGGAAACAGAACAACTAATCGTATCTAAAGTGCAGAGTGATGTACTGACTGTCCATGAGAGCAACCAGAAAATGGTAGAAAGCCAACAAGATACATATGTAGGTGTGGTCAGATCGGGGCAAATTCTCCGTTCTTCGGGGGACATTGTTATTGTTGGGAATGTTAACCCGAATGGACGCGTAGAAGCGGGTGGCAATGTGTATGTCCTAGGCAGACTAAAGGGAATTGTGCATGCTGGTGTACATGGTAATAAGGAAGCAATAATTGCTGCCTCTCGTTTAGAAGCCACACATATAATGATTGCCGATCAAGTTGAGGCAATGTCAGATGAGCATGTAAAAGCTATCAATCAATCAGAGATGGCTTGTGCATTTATCGGCTATGATGGGCGTATTACGTACGATCAAATTCATGCGTTAAAAAATATTCGACCATTGTTAAATGTGTCTAAGGGAGGAAGCTAGTGTGGGAGAAGCGATCGTCATAACTTCAGGTAAGGGCGGTGTCGGGAAAACGACGTCTACGGCTAACCTTGGGACTGCATTGGCTCTACAAGGTAAAAAAGTATGTTTGGTTGATACGGATATTGGATTACGGAATTTAGACGTAATTCTTGGTCTGGAAAATCGTATTATTTATGATTTAGTTGATGTTATTGAAGGACGTTGTAAGATACATCAAGCTCTAATTAAAGATAAACGTGTTGATGACAAACTATTTTTACTACCTGCTGCTCAAACGACAGATAAGAATGCTGTCACGCCTGAGCAGATGAAGAGCTTAATAGAGGAATTAAAAAGAGACTATGATTATATTTTAATTGATTGTCCAGCAGGTATCGAACAAGGCTATCGTAATGCTGTAGCTGGTGCAGACCATGCAATTGTAGTAACGACACCAGAAATTTCAGCTGTGCGTGATGCGGATCGCATTATTGGACTGCTCGAGCAAGAGGAAATTACGGCACCGAAACTAATTATTAACCGTATTCGTCAGCATATGATGAAAAGCGGTGATACTTTGGATGTCAATGAAATTACAACTCATCTGTCGATTGATTTGTTAGGTATTATCGTCGATAGTGAGGGTGTTATTTCGTCGTCAAATAAAGGAGAACCTGTAGTGATGGACCCCGCCAATAAAGCATCTTTAGGTTATCGTAATATTGCACGACGCATATTAGGAGAATCAGTGCCGCTCATGGCCATTGAAGATGAACATAGAGGCATGTTTTCAAAATTCAAAGCATTATTTTCAAGATAATTAAGACCTTTTCGTGCAATCGCGCGAAAGGTTTTTTTCTTGTTAAGGAACAATAAATAGTTGTCACTTGCATACGAATTCTTTAGCGCAAGTATTCCTCAACAGTCATTGCTCCACCAGGACAAGTTTACCTGTATCAAAAGCCAGAACGGGCAATCGATGAGAATATACATTTCTTGTGCATGAATGGACATGCAACCTCATATAGTGTGAAAAAAGGATGAGGGCTTGTTTAAAAAGTGGAAATGGATTGTCATGATATTACTCGTGGCTGCAATCATGCTCGTTATTCGTTTAGAAGATCAAGGCGTATTGGAAACACCTGTGCGAAAGCTTGTCACAACATCAGCAGATATAACGTATTTAAGTGAGCTCGGGCAAAGTTGGTTAAATAAAGAAGAGGAAACCATTATGGTATCGAGTGATATAGGGCAAACTGAACTATTAAATTTCGCCAATGCGCAGGTTTTTAAAGAAGGTTTTTTAATGCAGTATGATGTTGGACTTCCTGTGTATGCAGGGCAAAGTGGGCTAGTTGTTTTTACAGGCCATACAAAATATACTGGCAAAACGATGACCATTAGCTATGAGGATGGCACAACAGTATCCTATGGTATGCTCGATAGTTTAGCTCAATTGCCATATACTACAGTGCAGGCAAATGATTTAATTGGCATGAAACATGCTGGACAACTGTATTTATCGATTGAAAAAGATGATACTCACTATAATTTAGAGCAAATAGTGCAGTGGCTTCAAACGGATAATGATGAAGATTAAATTGCATATATTATGTATCCCTCTGGTGTTTATAATGATTTTTAGCGGTCAAATTGCTTACTATGCTATTATTTTATCCTCGTTACTCTGGCATGAAGCAGGACATTTATTGGCAGCAAAAATTTGTGGTGTAAAGATAAAATGTTGTGTTATTACACCATATGGGGGGGAAATTGAATTTGATAATCCAGCAGTTGTGCAGGCAACATCGCTACTATGGATTGCTTTAGGAGGACCAATCGCTACGGTATTAGGGATTGGTCTTGCTTTTTTTATGCCCGAGCTACTTGCTATTAAGCTCATCGAGGTACAGCTTGTGTTACTGGCTGTTAATGTATGCCCAATACTCCCACTAGATGGGGGAAGAATATTGATCGCATGTTTATTCTTATTTTGTCCGACTGTGCGTGCATTTGAATATTACTACTCGTTTTGTCTTGCCATTGTAACGCTATTATTTATATTGACAATGAGTTACTTGCCGCAGTCTATTTTTTTAGCTGTTCTTTGTCTATTTATATGGCTTCAAGTAATCAAAGAATGGAATTACCGAAAATATCGTTTTGCTTTTGAGAAATATGTCTTGAACAGGTTGACTTAAGAAATATCATATGGTAATATTTTAATGTTATTGTTTGTAGCACCCGTGCTACTACAACCGCTCTGGGAAGGTTTAAGTATCCTTATGATCACCTTCATATACAGGCGAGTCTGAGTCTAAGAGGAGGTGCAGTAAAATGTACGCAATTATTGAAACTGGTGGTAAACAAATCAAAGTAGAAGCTGGTCAAGAAATCTATGTTGAGAAATTAGGCGTAGAAGCTGACGAAGTTGTAACTTTCGATAAAGTTTTATTCGTAGGTGGCGAAAACGTTAAAGTTGGAGCTCCATTCGTAGAAGGCGCTACAGTAACAGCTAAAGCTGTGAAAGAAGGCCGTCAAAAGAAAATCGTTGTTTTCAAATTGAAAGCTAAAAAGAACTACCGTCGTAAACAAGGTCACCGTCAACCTTACACAAAATTAGTTGTTGAGTCTATCAACGCTTAATTGTGAGGTGTAACGAGTGATACAAGTTACGATACATCATGATGAAAATAGACATGTGTCTGCATTCGAATTTTCAGGACATGCTGAGTACGACGAATCTGGTAAAGATTTAGTATGTGCAGGAGCATCTACCATTGCTATTGGCACGGTGAATGCTATTTATGCACTATTACAATTACAACCGGAAGTTGAACAAGCAGCTGAAGGTGGAGGCTATCTAAAGGTAGATTTACCAACAGATTTAGAGCCTGAAATTGATGCAAAACTACAATTAATTGTCCAGGTAATGACTGCTCAAGTATATTCTATGGTGCAAAATTACGGGCAATATATCCAAATCAACTACAACCAAGTAGGAGGTGGAACAGAATGAAATTGTTATTAGCATTAGACCTTCAACTTTTCGCATCGAAAAAAGGGGTAGGTTCTACTAAAAACGGACGTGACTCTGAGTCTAAACGACTTGGCGCTAAACGTGCTGATGGCCAATTCGTAACTGGTGGTTCTATTCTTTACCGTCAACGCGGTACAAAAATTTACCCAGGTACAAACGTAGGTCGTGGTGGTGATGATACACTATTTGCTAAAGTAGACGGCGTTGTTAAATTCGAACGCTTAGGTCGCGATCGCAAACAAGTATCTGTATACCCAGAAACTCAACAAGCTTAATTTTCATCAATATGATCATAAAGCGGAGGGCTGCATTTATTGCAGTCCTTTTTTTTCTTCAAAAAGCATATTTGTTGTGAGGAATTAAGAGAAAAAAACGTCAAAACTTGTTATACTAATGAAGATAACTTTATTGGAGTGAATGGGATGAACAGTCAATCACTAACCATTAGTGAAGTATTACGTTTTGCAAATCATGATTATGTGAATCAGCTTCAACTAATTCGCATGAATTTAGATTTAGGTAGAATCGATGAATCAAAGAAACTTATTCAAAATTTTTCTGAACAATTACGGGTGCTTTCTAGCATAAATCGACTACAGTTACCACAAACGATGGAGTGGCTACAAACAGCAAATTGGCGCTATCCTTCGTTGCCAATGAAAATTAGTGGTGAGATTAGCAAACCTGTCACGAATAATATTGATGCGGCAGTTGTAGAATACTTAAATAAAACAGTTATACATGTTTATGATACATTAGATCCATTTACTGAACAGAGTTTAGCGATTCATGTGTGTGTCGACGACCATACATTTGCTGTAACATTCACGCTAAATGGACACTGGAGTGCTGATGCATTCACCGAAAAAGGTTTGAAACAATTTGACATTCAAACAGAGGAAGAGACAAATACGTCTTGGATATATGTATTGAGTGCAAGCAGGGAGTGAATTAAATGTTTGTCGATCACGTCAAGATTTATGTAAAAGGTGGCGACGGTGGGGATGGAATGGTAGCCTTCCGTCGTGAAAAATTTGTACCGAATGGTGGTCCAGCCGGTGGCGATGGTGGTCACGGTGGCAATGTTGTTTTTCAAGTTGAAGAAGGACTGCGAACGTTAATGGATTTCCGCTACAAACGCAACTTCAAGGCTGACCGTGGTGAGCATGGTATGAGTAAAGGGATGCATGGTAGACGTGCAGATGATTTAATCGTTAAAGTACCACCGGGCACGGTCGTAATGAACGAAGAAACAGGCGTTGTTATTGCCGATTTAGTCGAGCATGGTCAACAAGCGACTATCGCAAAATCTGGCCGTGGTGGTCGCGGGAATTCCCGCTTTGCAACACCAGCCAATCCTGCTCCAGAACTTTCCGAAAAAGGTGAGCCAGGACAAGAATTAAATGTTATATTAGAGTTGAAAGTACTGGCAGATGTAGGATTAGTTGGCTTCCCAAGTGTGGGTAAATCAACATTATTATCTGTTGTTTCTGCGGCAAAGCCAAAAATAGGTGCTTATCATTTCACTACAATCGTACCGAACTTAGGAATGGTTGAAACGGATGATCATCGTAGCTTTGCAATGGCCGATTTACCAGGTTTAATCGAAGGTGCGCACGAAGGTGTTGGTCTAGGTCACCAGTTCCTCCGTCATATTGAACGTACACGTGTTATCGTGCATGTAATTGATATGTCGGGTATGGAAGGTCGCGACCCTTATGAAGATTACTTAACAATCAACGATGAGCTACAACAATATAATCTTCGTTTAACAGAACGTCCGCAAATTATTGTGGCAAATAAAATGGACATGCCAGATGCAGAGGAAAACTTAGAAATTTTCCGTAAAAAAGTGGGCGAAGATGTGAAAATCTTCCCAGTATCAGCGGTTTCTCGCCAAGGCTTAAAGCCGGTATTATTTGAAATTGCCGACTTACTGGAAGTGACTCCTGAATTCCCATTATTCGATGATCTAGATGAAGAATCAGATGCAACGGTACTTTACAAACACCAAACTGAAGCAGATTCAATCGAAATCTCTCGTGATCCTGATGGTACATTCATTCTTGGTGGATATGCGATTGAGCGTATCTTCAAAATGACAGACTTCAGCCGTGAGGACGGTGTACGTCGTTTTGCACGCCAATTACGTGGTATGGGCGTCGATGAAGCATTACGCGAACGTGGTGCACAAAATGGGGATATTGTACGCTTATTAGAATTCGAATTTGAATTTGTCGACTAAGAATAGGTTTTAGGGGGAAGAGTATGAAAAACGTTGCTAACCAGCGATATTATTTAGTTCGTGAAGACGTTTTGACAGATGCTATGCAAAAAACTTTGGAGGCGAAACACTTACTTTCAAGTGGTACGGTATCTTCCATATGGGATGCGGTAAAACAAGTGGATTTATCGCGTAGTGCGTTTTACAAATATCGTGATGCTGTTTTTCCTTTCCACTCTATTGTGCAAGAACGGATTTTAACAGTCTTTTTACAACTTCAGGACCGTAAAGGAACACTTGCCAAACTTTTAGAAACTGTAACAAACACGCATTGTAATATACTTACAATCCATCAAACGATTCCAATTCAAGGTCGTGCCAATGTTACACTGTCATTAGATGTAACAAGCATGAGCTGTGAGCTTGATGATTTATTGCATCAGCTTAAGCGCTTAGATTTTGTAGAGTCTGCGGAAGTTATTAGTTCTGGAGCATTGTAAAAGGGGTGGCTCAGAGATAAATCTGAGTCACCTCCTTCTATAGGCATGAAAACTATTTCAAAGAAAGGGCTTGTAGAACGCCCCTTTCTTTTTTAGAAGAAGTTTTCGAAAAATTAAAAATGATGTATAGGCTACCAATTGTAGCGAAGGAGGTAAATTCAATGACAGAGCAAAATTGGGAGAAACGAATTGCCTATTTAGGACCAGAAGCATCCTTTACATACTTGGCAACAAAAGCTATCTTCCCTAGTGAATGGCTAGTCCCATGTACCACGATCCCAGAGTGTATTGAGGCAGTAGCGGAAGGAAAGGTTGATTTAGCAGTTGTACCTCTAGAAAATGCATTAGAGGGCTCAGTACCATTAACTCTAGATTATTTATTTCATGAAGCGACGCTTTATGTAACAGGTGAATTACAACTGAAAATACAGCAACATTTAATGGTGAACAAAGCACAACAGGACAAATGGGAGTCCATTAAGGGCGTGTATTCGCATCCACATGCGTTAGCACAGTGTCATAAATACTTATTCTACCGTTTCAGCGATGTTCCGTTACATCAAACAACATCAACAGCGGCAGCGGCAAAATTTGTATCTGAAAATCCGAATGAGTGCATCGCAGCAGTTGGTAACGCAGCAGCAGCTGAAAGATATGGCTTAGACATCGTGCAATCAAATATCCATGATTTTCACTTTAACCATACTCGTTTCTTGGTATTATCAAAACAAAACAAACGTTTACCGCAGGAATTATCAGAGGGACAGGCAAAAACAACCTTCATGATAACCTTACCAACGGACCGTTCAGGGGCATTACATCAGGTACTTTCAGTATTTGCATGGCGCCAGCTAAATTTAAGTAAAATCGAGTCACGTCCATTGAAAACAGGACTGGGTGATTATTTCTTCATGATTGATGTATTAGCGGATGAGAAAGAACCGATGATGCGAGGGGCTATGGAAGAGTTAGCTGCCTTAGGCTGTAAGGTAAAGTCACTTGGTACATACTTTACCTATCTAACATCTGACGAGACCTAAATCGGTTAGGAGGTGCTGTGATGGGTGGTATTATTCTGTTTGACGGGGTTTGTAATTTTTGCCATAGTAGTGTGCAGTTTATTATTAAACGTGATCAGAATGCTTACTTCCAGTTTGCCTCGATTCAAAGTGAAGTTGGGCAGGAAATTCTTGCAACATATAAAGTTCCAACAAACATAGATAGTGTCATATTAATAGAGCATGGTTACGCTTATTTTGAATCCACAGCGGCTCTAAAAATTAGTCGACGTTTAGATAGCTTGTGGCCTACCTGTTATGTTTTCGTTGTTATACCTTCCTTTATACGAAATGTTATATACAAAAAATTTGCTGAAAATCGTTATCGTCTTTTTGGTAAAAAAGAGCAATGTCTAATACCAACACCTTCGCAACGAAAAAGATTTCTCTAACTACTCTGGAGCGCCCAATTTTTTTGGGAGAGCTCGTTTTTTGTGAAGATAGGTGAATGGTAAGACTCTACTAGTAAATGAGCAGGAGAAAAAATCGCCGATAAAAGAGGTATCCCAAACGCAAATGGGATACCTCTTTTTTAGAAAGCATAAAGTTTCAGACTTTATTGATCTATAACTAGATAGCCTTTTTTTTGAAGATTATGTTCAATTAAATCTAAAATTTCTACAGATGGAGCAGAAATGACATGAAGATGTGTACCACCTGTTAGAGCAGATAAATAGTTAGCTTGTGTATCGTTAACGCTTTGCACAAATTTTTCAACATCATGGCGATTAGACACCATAATGGAAGCTGTAATCTCTCCGTATATAGGGTGTTCGACAATTACGTTTTTCACAGTACCACCACAATCAACAATCACCATGAGCTCATCTTTTGCATCCTCCGGGGTGTGAAAACATGGAATGGTACGTTCAACAGTTTGGTATAGTTGGTTCTGATGCATATAAATATAGCCTTGGCTCGTTGCAATAATGGGTTCATTTCTAGCCTTTAATAATGTTATATCATTGACAATGACTTGTCTTGAAACATTAGCAAATTTAGCTAAGTCTGTTCCTGTTATAGGTGTATTGCTTTTTTTTAGTTGTGCTAGAATTTGCAGTCGGCGTTCTTCGCCTAACATTTTTTTCATAAGAGATCACCTCTGCCTGTAATGAAGGAAACGTATTCCTTAAGCAATAGTGTACCATGAAGCTTTTACAACATGCGTGAATTTTTTGTATCCAAATGAAACATTGAACATATGATACGAAGAGAGGAAGGGAGGAAAAAATTGCGTATTCATATTGTTCAAAAGGGAGATACATTGTGGAAGATTGCGAAAGAGTACGGCATTTCGTTTGAAGATTTGAAGCGGCTCAATGTCCATCTTGCCAACCCTGATTATATTGTACCGGGCATGGAAATTATTTTGCCTGAAAAAATACACAAGGAAACACATAACCAAGGAGCACATCATCAAGGAACACAGCATAAGGAGACACAAATTCATAAAGAGATGCCTACTCATAAGCCTGTGAAGGAAAGTGTTAAAAAAGAGGTGCAGAAGCCAATGCCCGCGCCTCCTATTGTTGCACCGCCACCGATGCCAATGCCTGCGCCACAAATGATTCCTATACCATTTCCAATGCCGATGCCACAACCAATGCCACAGCAACCAATGTGGGTGCCTCAGCCTGTTGAGCTTAATTGGAACCAACAATTAGTCATGCCACAAGTTGAACATCCTGTTTTACCACCAATTCAAATTCAACCACCGCCACCAGCACCAGCACCACCACCAATAGCTCATCCAGCGCCGCCACCACCACCACCACCAGTTCATATAATGCCACAAATGCCAATGATGCCACATTGTCCGAGTTGCCATCAGCCGATGCATCATCAAATGTGGTGGCATATGCCAATGCAACCGATGCATCAAATGCATCAAATGCAACCGATGCACCATATGCACCCACAAGTAGAGCCATGTTCAATGCCGCCGCCACCAGCACCATGTCCATGTCCAATGCCTGCGAGTAACGTTGCTGGAGCAGGTCATTTCTTAGAGTCAAGCACATCTCCATTCTTCCCGGTAAATGATGCACATATCAAGCATCATTTTGATCCAATGCCAGAGATGCAAATGGGGCAGTCTTGTGGTTGTGGCTCACAGCCAGCGATGATGCCAAATTGGCAATTTGACCCATGCAACTGTCCGCCACCATGTCCGACGCCGTGCCCAACGTGTGGTCCATGGATGTCCCCGCATTTTTTCCCAGGCGGGATGACGCCTTATCGATGGTGAAAAAGCTTATATTGTAGAGGAAGTAAAGCCTAACATTTGGAAGTATAATTACCGATCGAATAATTACTTTGTCAAAAGAGCAAAGCAATTAGAAGTAGCAGAAAAGGTGAGGGCAATTCATCGTCAACTTGGACGTCTTGCTCCCTCACTCGTCCTGCCTTTAGTACAAAGTGATGATGAGCAGATGATCGTGCAATTGTGGCAAGAGGGGAGTCATAGTGCGAATTTTGCACATAAAAAAGATCGTGAGCAATCTCTAAAGCTATTAATGGCTTTACATGAGACACATAAAAAAATAGCTTGGCAGCGAGTACCAGGCATGCACACGTATTCGCAACTTTTAAAATGGCAAATGCGTCACCTGCGTTTTAAAAGTAGGCGGAATGATTTTCGTGCATTTTTAACGAAAGAAGAAGTGGATCAAATCGTTCACTATAGTGAAAAGTCATTACAGCTAATTGCTATGGAGGATGTGCCAGAAAAAGATATTACACTCTTACACGGAGATGTCGTCCATCATAATTTTTTATGGTGTAGTGACGGAGAATTACGCTTAATCGATTTTGATTTAGCACATCTAGGTGAAGCGGATGATGAATATATTTTATGGTTACATCGTGTATTGCCAGCAGTGGACTATGACCTTGGTAAAATTTTAGCAGAGTTACCTGAGCTTCGGCGTTTAGATAGAAGAAAGTATCATCGTTTAAAATTTCCAAATGAGTTATTACGGGAATGGCTTTTTGCAGTGGACTTACCTTTAGAGCAACAGCTCGTATTTTTAGATTATTTAATACCGTTTACCAAACGAGCTCTCACATACTGGCCGAAACTGTGGTACGATATTGATAGATTCATGAAAAAATGACCGTCCATGGGCGGTCATTTTTGTGTGTGAACGGCCACTATTGTCATTTATTATAGTCGAGCATTCGTTCGCTATATGCTATAATCGAAGACGATGAATGTGAGGGATTTTATTATGTATGATTATTTAAAAGGGCAAGTAATGCGTATTACCCCAGAATATATAGTGCTTGAGCAACAAGGGATTGGCTGGCAGTTGAATACACCTAACCCATTTGCGTTTCGCACAACGGCAGTCGAACAACAAATTTATGTTCATTTGCATGTACGTGAGGATGCACAAGTGCTGTATGGTTTTCCAAATTTAGATCAACGAGAGCTATTTCGCAAGCTGATTTTAGTATCAGGTATTGGGCCAAAGGGTGCACTCGCAATTTTAGCGACAGGTAACCCGCAACAGGTTATCAGTGCAATTGAACGCGAAGATGAGACATTTTTAGTGAAATTCCCAGGAGTGGGTAAAAAAACAGCCCGTCAAATGATTTTAGATTTAAAAGGCAAGCTTGGTTCCTTACTGGATACAATCGAATTACCTAGTACAGATGATGAGTTACCTTTATTTGGGGTGAATCCACATAAGCATGAACTTGAAGAAGCCATACTCGCTCTATTGGCGCTTGGTTATTCTGAAAAAGAACTAGAAAAAATTCGTCCGCAGCTTGAGGATAATGATAAACTTGAAACGACAGATGCCTATATGAAACAAGCATTGCAATACCTATTAAAGTTAAAATAACGAGAGGAGGGCAAGTACATGTCAGAACGAATGATGGCAAGTGAAGCAGGTAGCTATGATGACCAGTTTGAATTATCCCTTCGACCACAAAGATTAACGCAATATATTGGACAACATAAGGTGAAAGAGAACCTACAAATTTTCATTGAAGCGGCCAAGCTTCGTCAGGAAAGTTTAGATCATGTGCTGTTATACGGTCCTCCTGGGCTTGGAAAAACAACATTAGCTGTAGTCATTGCCAATGAAATGAATGTCAATGTGCGCATGACGAGCGGTCCTGCTATAGAACGACCAGGGGATTTAGCGGCAATATTAAGCTCACTTGAACCGGGTGATGTACTATTTATAGATGAAATACATCGTCTGCCTCGCGCCATTGAAGAGGTGCTTTATCCAGCGATGGAGGATTTTTGTTTAGATATCGTTGTGGGAAAGGGGCCTGAAGCCCGTTCTGTCCGCCTTGATTTACCTCCATTTACCCTCGTCGGTGCTACCACAAGAGCGGGAGCATTGTCTGCACCACTCCGAGATCGTTTTGGCGTGTTATTGCGCTTAGAATATTATGATGATATGTCACTCGCTGAAATAGTTGTACGAAGTGCACATTTATTTGATGTCGATATTGAGCAAATAGCTGCCGGTGAAATGGCAAGACGTTCACGTGGTACACCTCGTATTGCCAATCGTTTACTAAAAAGAGTGCGAGATTATGCACAGGTCCTTGGAGATGGTATGATAACGGAGGGTCTTGCGAAGCAAGCTCTGGAGTTACTACAAGTCGATCCTAGAGGACTTGACCATATTGACCATAAACTTGTGACCAATATGATTGAGCGCTTCCGCGGAGGTCCAGTAGGCTTAGATACACTCGCTGCTTCCATAGGTGAGGAACGTGTGACGATTGAAGATGTGTATGAGCCATATTTGATGCAAATTGGCTTTATTCAACGTACACCACGTGGTCGTGTAGCAACACATCTAGCTTACGAGCATTTTGGATATGATTATCCCCAACAAACATAGAAGAAGGAAGTTTTTTTAATGCGTGTAGAAGATTTTGATTTTGAATTACCAGAAGAGCTTATTGCGCAAACACCACTTGTGGACCGTACTGCCAGTCGTTTAATGGTGGTTACACCCGGTTCAGAAGAAGTAGAGCATCATCATTTTGCACATATTTTAGATGAGTTAAATGCAGGGGACTGTCTTGTGTTAAATGACACACGTGTCTTACCAGCGCGCTTAATGGGTGTAAAAGAGGAAACAGGTGCCCATATTGAGGTGTTGTTATTAAAGCAAACTGCTGGAACTGACGAATGGGAAACACTTGTAAAGCCAGCTAAACGTGTGAAGGTCGGTACTGTTGTGACATTTGGTGACGGTTTATTGACAGCAACATGTACAGGTGAGCTTGAACATGGAGGACGTTTGTTTGAGTTCAATTACGACGGTATTTTTTACGAGATTTTAGAGCAGTTAGGCGAAATGCCACTGCCGCCATATATTCGGGAGAAGCTAGATGATCAAGAGCGTTATCAAACCGTTTATGCAAAGGAACGTGGTTCTGCAGCGGCGCCAACAGCAGGTCTCCATTTTACGCAGGGATTGCTAGAACAAGTGAAAGCGAAAGGTGTAGAAATTGTTTTCATTACACTGCATGTAGGCCTTGGAACTTTCCGTCCTGTCAGTGTAGATGCCATTGAAAACCACGAAATGCATGCTGAGTTTTATAGTGTTACCGAAGAAGCTGCGGCAATCATTAACCGAGTGAAGGCTAACGGTGGCAATGTCATCGCTGTAGGTACAACGTCTACACGTACATTGGAAACAATCGGCTCAAAATATGAAGGCGAAGTGCGTGCAGAACAAGGATGGACATCCATTTTCATTTATCCGGGCTATGAATTTACCGTAGTGAATGGCTTAATTACAAATTTCCATCTACCTAAATCTACACTTGTGATGCTTGTTAGTACACTTGCGACAAGAGATACTATTTTAAGTGCCTATAATCAAGCTGTAGAAGAAAAATATCGCTTCTTTAGCTTTGGCGATGCGATGTTTATTCGACCAAAAGGGCTATAAAGGAAACAAATCGAAGTACTGTTTTTACTTCAGATAAGAGAGGATTATTTATTTTATGACACAACCAGCAATTCGTTATGAGCTACTCCATACATGTAAGCAAACGGGGGCACGTCTTGGTATCGTGCATACACCGCACGGATCATTTGAAACGCCAGCATTTATGCCAGTCGGGACACAGGCAACTGTTAAAACGATGTCTCCTGAAGAATTAAAAGAAATGAATGCAGGCATTATTCTTTCGAATACGTATCACTTATGGCTACGTCCAGGTAATGATATCGTTAAGGAAGCTGGTGGCTTGCATAAATTCATGAACTGGGATCGCCCAATTTTAACGGATTCAGGTGGTTTCCAAGTGTTCTCACTTAGCCAATTCCGTAAAATTGAAGAAGAAGGTGTCCATTTCCGTAACCATTTGAACGGGGACAAGCTATTTTTAAGTCCAGAAAAGGCAATGGAAATTCAAAATGATCTTGGTTCAGATATTATGATGGCATTTGATGAATGTCCACCCTACCCTGCTACACATGAATATATGTTGAAATCGGTAGACCGTACAACACGGTGGGCGAAGCGTTGTAAAGAAGCACATGCTCGTCAAGAAGATCAAGGTTTATTTGGGATTATTCAAGGCGGAGAATACGAAGATTTACGTCGTCGCTCGGCAGAAGCTTTAGTAGAGCTTGACTTCCCAGGCTATGCAATCGGTGGTTTATCAGTGGGTGAGCCCAAAGATATCATGAACAAAGTATTAGAATTCACGACGCCATTAATGCCTGAAAACAAGCCCCGTTATTTAATGGGTGTTGGTTCACCGGATTCACTGATTGACGGAGCGATTCGTGGGATTGATATGTTTGACTGTGTATTACCGACACGTATTGCACGTAACGGAACTTTAATGACATCTGAAGGTCGCTTAGTTGTGAAAAATGCGAAGTATGCTCGTGATTTTGGTCCAATCGATCCAAACTGCGATTGCTATACTTGTAAAAACTATTCTCGTGCCTATGTGCGTCATTTAATTCGTACAGAAGAGACATTTGGAATTCGTTTAACGTCTTATCATAACTTGCACTTCCTTTTGAAATTAATGGAGCAGGTGCGTGAAGCGATTCGTGAGGACCGCCTAGGTGATTTCCGTGAAGAATTTTTCGAGAAGTATGGGTTTAACGGACCGAATGCAAAAAACTTCTAATTTTGGAATGGAAATTAGCGAGATTTTACCTGTAATAGAAAAACTATTGATAATATAGAAAAATTTTGGGCTTGTCCATCGCTTTTTTAGGGTGGAATAGTCTATACTAAAAAAGTGAGATTTGGAAAGGGGGCAAGAATTATGGAGCAATATTCTGGCTTAATAATGATTGTGATTATGTTCGTTGCGATGTGGTTTATTTTAATCCGTCCTGCTAAAAAAAGACAACAGGAAACACAAAATATGCAAAGTAGCATACAGCGTGGTGATAAAATTATTACAATCGGTGGCTTACATGGTGTTATTGATTCAATCGAGGACACATCTGTGACATTAATCATCGCTGATAATGTACGTGTGAAATTTGACCGTCAAGCAATCGGACGTGTCGCAAATGACCAAAAATAATGTTAAAAGGCGTTGTTCCAAATTTTATTGGACAGCGCCTTGTACAATTCTGGAAGCTTTGTCGTGAAATGGTGATACATTTTTGACACAGCTTTTTTTTGTATAAAAAGTAGCATACACGGTCACCTTGATAGTATGGGGGTGTCTGTATGGAAGAATATTTCATGATTATATTTAGAACATGTTTTCTATACGTGTTCATACTAATTGTTTTTCGTTTGATGGGTAAACGAGAAGTTGGCGAGCTATCTGTGATTGATTTAGTTGTATTTGTTTTAATTGCAGAGGTAGCAGCATTTGCGCTGGATGACTATGAAAACCCATTATTTAATGCAATTTTACCAATACTCATATTGCTTATCATTCAAATTGTAAGTGCCTATTTGTCATTGAAAAATAAAAAAATACGTGATTTAGTGGATGGTGAACCAGCGTTACTTGTAAGAGATGGTGTCATCTTAGAAAGTGAGATGCGCAAGCAACGCTATAATTTAGATGATTTATGTCAACAATTACGTGAGAATGGTATCGCTTCTATTACTGAAATCACGTATGCGTATTTAGAGCCTTCTGGCAATCTTTCCGTTTATAAAAAAGACGAGAAGGCTTTTGTCTATCCACTTATCATCGATGGTGATATACAAGAAAGGCATTTAATGATCATGCATAAGGATGTTGAATGGTTACTAGCAGAGCTTGCTAAAAACAATATCAAGAATAGTAGCGCGGTGTTTTTTTGTATATGGGAAGACAATCGACTTCATATCCAACTAAAAGAATCCTAAACTTTTTTTGCCAGTTTACGAATATAACGTAAATCTGTCATGCGTAGCTGATTGGAAAATAATAAGAATGTGAACAGTAAAAATATTGTTACACAACTACTTAAAATAAAGGGAAGCGGCATGAATTGCATGATGAAATATTGAGCAAGACAAACAGCTATAAAGCAACTATAAGGAACAACAAACATACGGAAGCCAGCGCGTAAATTTTTACGTTGTCGTACAGTCGCAATATGCAAGAATGACGTGAGCAAAACACCAAAACCAATGGCTACAACCGCACCTTTTTCTTGTATACCTGATTGTGAAGCAAGAACAAACATGACAAATAATTTACCAAAGCCACCATAAATGGAGTTCATCATCGCAGCTCGAGCCTCGCCAATGGCTTGCAGTATCGAATGTAGTGGACTTTGAATATAATAAAAATAAAAAATTGGCGCTAAAATTTTCACATAGCCACGGTTTTCCTCTAAGTGGAAGAGCTTCATCGCAAGTTCGTCCCCATGAATAAAAAAATACGTAGCGGCAAAGCAACCTACCAAAGAGGAAAGGCGTAATGATACAGAAATCCTCTCCTGTAAGAGAGATGTATGTTGACGTGCTACGGCATCACTAACAGCGGGTATAAGCACGATTGACAATGCGGTGGATACGAATGCTGGGAATAATAGAAGTGGCACTAAAACGCCTGAAATGACCCCATATAAAATGGTTGCAGCAGAAGCAGTTAGACCTGCCATTGTTAATGCTTTTAAAAATATAATTGGCTCTAAAAACCAAGTGAAGGAGCCAAAAAGCTTGCTTCCAGCAGACGGCAGGGCAACTCGTAGCATTGGAGTCGCAGGGTAGGACTCAACTTTGCTTTTTCGTGTTAATAATTTTTTCTTTGAAACGATATAGTGGAGCCATAAATACAAGAAAGCCACCACTTCGGCTAGAAGCGTAATACCCATTGCGGAGGCCGCTGTAACTGCAGCATTATTATAAGCAGCCACAAAGGGTAGCATGAAGGTAATGAAACCAATGCGTACAATTTGTTCAAGCATTTGTGCCCAAGCTGTTGGCGTAATTTTTGCGACACCTTGTAAATAAGCACGCAATAAACCAGAGCCAACAGATACAGGTACAGCAAAGAGTGCAATCCATAGTGTAAATGTTGTTTGTTCATTATGTAAAAGAGTGGAAGAGATATATGGTATAGTGAGTGCAACGAGTGGCATAAAAACAATCATACCAATAAACGACCAGAGAATGGCCGTACGCATAACACCGAAAATGCTTTCTCGTTTATTTCTTGCTAGTAACTCTGCCACAATTTTAGCCACAGCGATAGGTAGTCCTAATTGAATGAGTGAGATGAAGAAAATAAATGCAGGATAGGCGGTCATATAAATACCGACAGCCTCTTCACCAGCAATACGCATAAATTGTATTCTATAAAAGAAGCCAAAAAGTTTAGATAAAAAAATAACAAACATTAAAAATAATGTACCACGTACAAAAGAACTCATGCCATCCGTCCCTTCTCAAGCCGCAAAAATTCATTTACACTATTTGTATGCAAATACGTCTTACGATACAACTTTGATTGGAGATGATTCAAAATGAGTATGCAACATGCGCAACTATTTGAAAAAATTCGTCCGGCAATTGATAGTAAGATAGAAGAATTTAAGCACTTTCAGTACGATGCTATTACAGCTGAAGAACTATGGCGTTTTTGTGTAGAAAAGAAATGGCGGAAAAAAAATGTTGAGCAATTACGCTTATATGAAGTCATCGCAACTATTTTTGCGGTAACCCCGTCCGATATCGTATCATTTAACCAAGTAGAGTTTTTACAAAGCAATGATTGGTTTACAGAAGTGAACACGGACGAGCTAAAATTATTGCTTGGTCCTGTTAGAACCTAACCAGAATATGTAGGATCTGTAAAAGATTAAAAGAATACTACAGTGTAGAATTGACACCAAGCGCAACGTGTTTCATAATGAGTGTGTTGCGCTTTTTTACTTTGTACAAGTTTCGACAAAAATAAGCTGTATGAATTTGCGCGTTATTGAACGATTGAAATAAGTAGAGCAATCTCTTTTGAAGCACGGGTAACATTATTCTAGATGAAAAGGAGGAATAAACGCTTCAAAAGGTATTGCTAGTATTACTTGTTTGTAGTGTAAGGGATGTCCTTGCACCAATTCGAGGAGGATTTATAGATGAAATTAAGAAGTCGTATTGTTGCATTCGTGCTGCTTTTGGTGCTCTTTACAGCAACCATGAGTACGACTGTAGAAGGCGTCTTAAAGGACATCAAGCTTGGCCTTGACTTACAGGGCGGGTTTGAGGTTCTTTACGAAGTTCATGAATTAAAAGAAGGACAAAAAATTACACCAGAAGTTGTTTCAGCGACTGCAACAGCTCTTGGTAACCGTATTAATAAAATGGGTGTCAGTGAGCCAAACATTCAGGTCGAAGGTGAGAACCGTATTCGTGTGCAATTAGCGGGTGTCGAAGACCAGGAATCTGCGCGTAAGTTATTGTCAACTTCAGCGAATTTAACATTTCGTGATGTCGATGATAATTTATTATTAGATGGTGATGATTTAAAGGGAAATGGAGCTAGTGATTCCTTTGACCAACAAAATCGTCCAATTGTTTCGCTTACATTAAAAGATGCGAAAAAATTTGCGGATATTACAAGTGAAATTGCTGCAAAACCAGCGGGTCAAAACTTACTAGTTGTATGGTTAGATTTTGAAGAAGGTGTAGATTCGTATAAAGCGGAATCACAAAAAGCAGAACCTCGCTATGAATCAGCAGCCGCAGTAAGCCAAACATTAAACACGACAGACGTTATGATTAGTGGTAACTTCACGGTTGAAGAGACAAAAAATTTATCAGGCATTTTAAATGCTGGGGCACTCCCAGTAAAACTTGAAGAAACTTACTCTACTTCAGTCGGTGCACAATTTGGTGACCAAGCACTGAAAAGTACAGTTTTTGCAGGGATTGTTGGGGTAGTCATCATCTTCCTCTTCATGCTATTCTATTACCGATTACCTGGTTTCATTTCAATTATTACACTATGCGTATTCACGTTCCTAGTCCTTGTCGTATTTGACTGGATTAATGCTGTCTTAACGCTACCAGGTATCGCAGCCATCGTGCTCGGTATTGGGATGGCAGTTGATGCGAATATTTTATCTGCGGAGCGTATCCGAGAGGAACTTCGCGTGGGACACTCGGTAAAACAGGCGTTCCAAATAGGTTCGAAACAATCTTTATCTGCTATTATCGATGCGCAATTAACTACATTATTAGCAGCAGCTGTACTATTCCAATTTGGGACAAGCTCTGTTAAAGGTTTTGCGACAACATTAATTATTTCGATTTTACTAAGTTTCCTAACAGCTGTTTGGGGATCTCGAGTACTATTAGGAATACTTGTGAACAGTGGTTACGTCAACAACCCAGCTTGGTTTGGGATTGCAAAATCTAAACAACATAGCTTAGACGAAAATATTGGTACATTAGATTTATCAACGAAATTTGATCGTTTTGACTTTGTGCATAATCGTAAAAAATTCTATACATTCTCATTAGCTATTTTAGTAGCTGGTTTAGTGATTATTGGTATTTTCCGCTTAAATCTTGGTATTGATTTCTCAAGTGGTACACGTGTGCAGATTGAAGCAGACCAAACATTAAGCAAAGAAGAAGTCTCTAAATATATTGATAGCATCGGCTTCCCATCAGAGGATATCGTTCCTTCTGGTGAAAAGAGCACTTCAGCGGTTATCCGTTATAAAGATGACTTATCACAAGATGAGATTTTAAAATTCAAAAAAGTTACTGAAGAAAAATATGGTCATGAACCGACCGTTAGTACAGTTTCAGCGACTGTCGGAAAAGAGCTTGTGAAAAATGCGATTTATGCCTTATCACTTGCTGCTCTCGGCATCATTATCTATGTAGCGATTCGTTTCGAATGGCGCATGGGTGTAGGCGCAATTGTATCGTTGCTCCATGATGTATTCTTAATTGTTGCTGTATTTAGTTTTATGCGTTTAGAAGTGGATATTACGTTCATTGCCGCCGTACTGACGATAGTCGGTTACTCTATCAATGATACAATCGTTACGTTTGACCGGATGCGTGAAAATTTAAGTCAGTATGATACCATTAAAGATCGTGAAGTACTGGCGAATATTGTTAACAAATCATTACGTCAAACAATGGGACGTTCTGTGAATACGGTATTAACAGTAATTATCGTCGTTGTGGCCCTGTTAATTTTTGGTGCACCTTCTATTCAAAACTTCTCAATTGCGTTATTAATTGGTTTATTCACAGGTATGTATTCTTCTATCTGTATCGCAGCACAAATCTGGTACTCACTAAAAATCCGTGAGATGAAAAAATCAGATGGTCAGCTACACAAAAAAGAGAAAAAACAATGGGGATCTGATGAACCTACTGTTTAATAAATAATCTCAAACCTAATTGCTTTTTGAAGTGTCCTTGCAATGGACAGTTTCATAAAAGCGCTAGGCAACTTGGAGAAGATGCTGTCTGTATTATTCAGACGGCATCTTTTTTTATCGAGAAGGGTTGTTTATGAAAAAAGCTAAGCAATGAATAGAGGGAGAACAACGTTGCTACTACCAGCAATTAGTGAAAATATAATCTTATATTTGATTGGTGAACGGATATAGAGAGCGCCATACGTATAGTAGTTTTCGATTTTTGAGAGAAGTTTAGCGTTCCACTTGTCGTCTATGTAAGGGGTGAATTAATTAATATTGCTGTCGTGGAGGATAAGGGGTATTTCTATGTTAATTATAGTATAATGATGATTTCAAATATGGGGTGGAAAACAGGGAGTGAGAGAACGCATGCCTACTATATTAGTTGCTGACGACGATACGAATATTCGCGAACTCGTCTGTTTATTTTTACGTAAGGACGGATTTGCAACAGTCGAAGCCGCAGATGGCAAGGCAGCACTAGCCGTTTATGTTAAAGAGCAAGTTGATCTTGTCGTGCTCGATATTATGATGCCTATGATGGATGGTTGGACGTTGTGTAGGGAGCTCCGAAGGGCCAATCCTGATCTTCCGATACTTATGCTGACTGCAAGGGGCGAAACATGGGAGAAAGTGAAGGGATTTGAACTGGGGGCGAATGATTATTTGACGAAACCATTCGATCCGTTGGAGTTGTCGGTTCGTGTTAAGGCACTATTGAAACGATACCGAATTGGCTCCACGCAAACAATCAAGATCGGCAACGTCATTCTTGATCGACAAACCTATAAAGTGATGAGGGGAACGGAGTCACTCACGTTGCCGCTCAAGGAGTTCGAATTGCTGTATAAGCTCGCTGGAACACCCGGACAAGTCTATACGCGCGCACAGCTAATCGATCAAATTTGGGGAATTGATTATGCTGGAGATGATCGAACGATAGACGTACATATTAAGCGCCTACGAAAGCGGTTCGCGACCACACCGGAGTTTCGTATCGAAACGGTACGTGGCCTTGGCTACCGGCTCGAGGTGTACGAATGATCAAATCTTTATATACACGCGTAGTGCTGATATTTCTAGTCTCCGTAATCGGTGGCACGATCATTGCTTTTTTTGTAGCAACTTGGGTATTTGAAGATAAATTAAACGAAAACTTGCGAATTCCCTTACTTAACTTTGGTCGGGATGTCGCCAAGATTTATGAGACATTACCGTTAGGTGAAGCAAACAAATTCGTAAGTGACATGAATCAGCTCAATTCCTATCATATTCGAATTTTCGAAGAATCAGGGCAGTTCCAGTCTTACGGAGCGCTAAACGGACACAAACTTGCCACTGTGACGATGGATCAAGTAAAAAAAGTACTAGATGGAGAAATTGTTCAAGTCAATCCGAGTGGAGTTTCTACGGTTCTCTTAGGGTTGCCAATGACAACTGAAAGGGGTAAGCAAGCGATGTTTGTAGAACCAATCGCCCCCCCTTCCGCAACTTTTGTCATAAAGTGGATTTTGAACTTTTCAAGCTATTCGTTGATAGCAGGAAGCCTATTGATTCTGGTTGCTGCCATGTTCCTAGTCAAACCGATCAAAAAGCTGACAAAAGCGACTAGACATATAGCAGGTGGTGATTTTAACGTCAAGCTGAATATTAAACAAACAGGTGAGCTAGGTACTTTAGCTCGCAGCTTCGAAGAAATGACGCACGACCTGCAACAACTTGAGAAAATGCGGAGGGAATTTGTATCCAATGTGTCACACGAAGTTCAGTCACCGCTTACCTCAATATCAGGTTATGCGCTAGCACTCAAGCAAGAAGACATCGCACAAAACGATCGAAACCGATATCTCGATATTATCATTACTGAAGCAGATCGGATGTCCAAGATGAGCGATAGTCTATTAAAATTGAGTATGCTTGAATCGCAGTCACAGCACTTGCAGTTGGACACATTTAGTGTTGATGAACAAATCAGACGAGTCATCGTGGCAATTCAGCCGCATTGGATGGCTCGCAACATCCGTTTTGAGCTTAATTTGGAAGCCGCTCGTCTAGAAGCTGATTATGATCAATTAAACCAGGTATGGACAAACATTCTTGTGAATAGTATCAAATTTTCTAAGGATGACAGCGTTATTAACATCGGCATCAAACAAGATAGCAAAAATGTGACAGTACGAATAGATGACAAAGGCATTGGTATTTCCTACAAGGACCAGAAGCGTATATTTGAGCGGTTTTTTAAGGCCGATCGTTCTCATAGTCGTAAGTATGCTGGTAGCGGTATGGGACTCGCCATCGTTAAACAAATCGTATCGCTTCATCGAGGCGACATCCGCGTGGAAAGTGAACTCGGCAGAGGAACGACTTTCTTTGTCACTTTGCCAATTGTAACACCGAAAGAGTAACTACATTCAAGTTGTACATTCGAATTATGTAAACCCCCGTGTTCTCCATGTTACGGTGTCATGTGTAAACTTTGTTGCATGTGATGCCCTAACATTTTTTATTTGTTCATACTCCGTTCATATTGTTGTCATAGTGAGTACACCTTCGTTGTATAAACTATCCTTAACGGTTTGTAAAGGTAGCCGGAATACACTGATGTGGATAGAAGATACGAATAGATAACGAAAGGGAGGGTAGGCACGAGTACAACGTAGAGAACAAGTTTGCCACTCTACAACCTCGTGCAAACATAATGAAAAAAACGTTAACCATTATAGGTAAAATAATAGCAGTTTTAGCTATAGTCATAGTACTTTTTCTAGCTATTGTTTTCCTGGTTAATATTGTATGCAACAAAATGGAGCAAGGAAAAATAGAATCTTATGGTCAGTTTGTAACAGTAGACGGAAAAAATATGAATGTCTTCATTCAAGGAGAAGGAGAAGAAACCGTCGTGCTCCTACCGGGCTATGGAACAGCGGCACCAGCTCTTGATTTTAAGCTGCTCATCGATGAATTATCTCCATTTTACAAAGTTGTTGTAGTTGAACCTTTTGGTTATGGATTAAGTGATGAAACCGATAAAGAACGAATCACTGAGAATATTGTCAGTGAATTGCATGAAGCTTTACAACAGCTTGATATTGACGAATTTACGCTAATGGGCCACTCCATTGCAGGCATTTACGGACTGGATTATGTGAACAAATATCCAAACGAAGTGAGTGCATTTGTCGGGCTCGATAGCAGTGTTCCAACGCTAAGCGAGAAAGAAATTGGATCTTCAATAATAGGAACTTTAAAACTACTTAAAAAAGCGGGTTTAGCCAGATTGCAAGTGAAGCTAGGTGAAGATCCATACGCCGCACTACCATATGATGATAAAACGAAAGAACAAATGAGCATTCTTATACACAAAAACATGTATAATCCCAGCCAATTAAATGAAGCTGAAAATATGTATGCTAATTTTAGAGCAGCTGAAAATTTATCATTCCCAAAAAATCTTCCCGTTATTTTCTTTATACAAGCGGATCATAAAGTAACTGAAAGATGGATACCAGAGCATAAAAAACAAATAAAAGATTCTGTACATGGGAAAGTGATGACATTTGAAGGGGATCATTATTTATATCGTACCAAAGCAAAAGAAATTGTAGAAAATTTCAGGGCGTATATGGATGAAATAAAGTAAGTGTAGTGACATCACGTTTGTTGTAATAGTTTTGTTTCAATTAGATTGTCTAAACCACATTCTCCATGCTACGATTCAGTTTCCCTAGCATGTGACGCTATAATTATTTTTTTGTTTGTTCATTCATACTCCGTTCATATTGTTGTCATAGTGAGGACACTTTCGTTGTATAAGCTGTACTTAATGGTTTATAAAGGTAGCCGGAATACAATGATGTGGATTGAAGATACGAATAAATAATGAAAGGGAGGGTAGGCACGAGTATAAGTAGAGAACGAGTTTGTCACTCTACAACCTCGTGTAAACATAATGAAAAAAACGTTAACCATCATAGGAAAAATAATAGCAGTTTTAGCTATAGTCTTAGTACTTTTTCTAGCTATTGTTTTTCTCGTTAATATTATCTGCAATAAAATGGAGCAAGGAAAAATAGAATCTTATGGTCAGTTTGTAACAGTAGACGGGAAAAATATGAATGTCTTCATTCAAGGAGAAGGAGAAGAAACCGTCGTGCTCCTACCGGGCTATGGAACAGCTACACCAGCGCTTGATTTTAAGCTACTTATCGATAAATTATCTCCTTTTTACAAAGTTGTTGCGATTGAGCCTTTCGGATATGGACTAAGTGATGAAACTGAAAAAGAACGAACAACGGAGAATATCGTAAATGAAGTTCATGAAGCTCTAAAGCAGCTTGATATTAACCGATACACGCTAATGGGCCACTCCATAACAGGTATCTACGGACTTGAATATGTGAATAAATATCCAGACGAAGTGACTGCATTTGTCGGAATCGATAGCAGTGTTCCAACACAACCGGGTATGGATGTCGAATTGCCAGTAAAAACGTTTGCGTTTGTCGAAAAATCAGGTCTCTTAAGATTGATCATGAAAGTAAGTGGTGACCCCTATGCTGGACTAGCGTTTGATGCTCAAACCGTAGAGCAAATGAAAATGATTTCGAATAAAAATATGTATAATGCCACTACCTTGAATGAAATGGAACATATATCTTCTAATTTTAAAGGGGCTCAAGACTTGTCATTCCCTAAAGATCTTCCTCTTCTTCTCTTTGTACAAGCGAATAATGAAGGCGTAGAAGGATGGATTCCACTGCATGAAGAGCAAGTAAAAGATTCTGTACATGGAAAAATGATCCCAATGGAGGGATCACATTATTTACACCATACTCAATTCAAAGAAATCGCTGAAAACTTTAGAGAATTTATGAAAGAAGCAAAGTAAGTGCATAAGTGATATGAAAACCGTCCTTTGGGGCGGTTTTTCACTGTGCATTTGATGATGTGGCATTTTTTTGCTAGTTCATACTCGGTTCATATTGATGTCACAGTGAGTTCATCTTCGTCGTATATGCTTGTTTTAATAGCCCGTTAAGGCAGGCTAATAGAGAGATAACGATAGGAGAAGTTGTGCGTGAAAATACGAGAGGTGAAGAAAATGGACTTGGACACAACAACAGGCAAGAAACCAGCTAATAAGATGAAAAAATTGCTGATTATTTTACTTAAAATATTAGCAGCATTAGTTATAGCAATCGTCGTTTTTATAGCCATTGTTTTTGTCGTTGATAAGATCAGTAGCAAATCAGAGGAAGGAAAAATAAAACCCTATGGTCAGTCTGTAACAGTAGATGGGAAAAATATGAATGTTTTGATTCAAGGACAAGGCGAAGAAACAGTCGTGCTACTACCAGGTTTGGGAACAGGAACACCAGCACTTGATTTTAAGCCGCTAGTAGAAGAGTTATCGCCATTTTACAAAGTCGTAGTGATTGAGCCATTTGGTTATGGATTAAGTGATACAACCGAAAAAGAACGAAGCACAGAAAATATTGTAAGTGAAATTCATGAAGCTTTACAGATTCTTAAAATTGACCGTTATATTCTAATGGGTCACTCCATTGCGGGCATTTACGGACTAGACTATGTGAACAAATATGAACACGAAGTGAGTGCATTTGTCGGGATCGATAGCAGTGCTCCAAGGCAATATGGTGATAAGGTTGTTGAATCTCCAATACCTAATTCAGTAATTACACTACTCAAAGAATCAGGTTTAGGCAGATTGGTAATGAAACTAAGTGCTGACCCATATGCTACACTACCAGTTGATGATGAAACAAAAGAACAAATGAGAATTCTTTCTTACAAAAACTTTAGAAATCCCACCATTGTGAATGAAATAGAAAATAGGTTTCCTAATTTTAAAGCAGCTGAAAATTTAACATTCCCAAAAAACCTTCCTGTTATTTTCTTTTTACAACCGAATAGTACTGGAATTGAAGGGTGGTCAACACTACATGAAGAGCAAGTAAAAGATTCTGTACATGGAAAAGTGATGACATTTGAAGGAACACACTATTTACACCATACCAAATCAAAAGAAATCGCTGAAAACTTCAGAGCATTTATGGAAGAAGTAAAGCAAGACAGTAGATAATTTTTAAAATGAAAGTTTGTTTGTAACTTGTTGATGTAACAACATGCGCTCATTCGCATTATCTAAACACGGTCCTCGTATTATCCATGCTACGGCATCATGTGCAAGCTTTCTTGCATGTGTGCTGTAGCATTTTTTTTCATTTGTTCATACTCCGTTCATACTGGCGTCACTGGTAGTATATCTTCGTCGTATAGGCTTTTTCTTAGGGCGCGTTAAGGTAGCCCAATAAACAGATAATGATAGGAGAAGATGCGAGTGAAATCAAGAGAAGAAATGAAATTGAAAATGGGCACGAGAATAGGTAGAAAACGGACTTCAATCGTCGCTTTAACCCTTATGTTAACGATGTTGGCTCCAATGTCTGGGGGATAGAGGTAATTCTTCCCCCTCGCGTCACATTTCAAATTTTCACATGGGATCACCTATTTTAATCAGAATTAATTGACAATTCTTGTGGATTGGCATAGAATAAGGCTAACTTTTCGTTCGATACAAGGTAGAAGGTCTCGGGAGCGAGATCAGCCTTTGAACAGATGAGCAGAGGGTAGTCGAGAATAGCTGAGAAATTGTTGAATAAGAGTAGTAGCATAAGTGTGCAATGTAAGAGAGTCAGTGGGTGGTGAAAACTGATTTGTAGCTTATGTGAATGGACTTATGAGAGTCGCTATTGTTTATAGCGGACGGATTCCCCACGTTATCGGGGGTGCTTCCACCTTATTTTTAGCGGTTTACCAAACAATCGTTGAATAAGGTTATAACCTTAGATTGAGCTTTTGATTTGAAAGTAAAACAGCAGGTATGGATGTTTTATGAATCGAAAGCAAAATCAATACCCATTTAGCTGAGGCAGTATAGATGGAGCACACAAGTGAGAGCACATAGCTCTAATATGAGGTGGCAACGCGGTCATGATCGTCCTCTGCAATTAGGAAAATCCTTTTTGCAGAGGGCTTTTTTGTGTTTTTCCGCATAAATGGTCAGTAAGACGCCCACTCCCAAGGTGAATAATGAGAACTGGTTAACTAGGTGGTTGACCAACTGCCCGTAAAAGCCCGATTGGTTCAGCTACCCATCAGTAGGGGTGAAGAAAACCTCTGGGATTGAAGTTTCACTTTACCGTGGGTTTTCTAAGCCAGTTAGTATGAAATTATTTTTGAGTAAAGGAGACTGTCTAAATGCAAACAACGAGCTCAAGAACAAAAATGAAAACAATTAACGGTGATTCACTCACACCTATATTAATTTTTAGACGTTTACAAGGTACGCACAAATTTTTGCTTGAAAGTTCCGCACAGCATGATAGTACAGGACGTTTCTCGTTCATCGGAGCCAATCCGCGGAAAACCTATAGAGGTGTAGGTGATGAAATACGAGAATTTTCCTATAAAACAGAGAAAACCTATACGCATAAGGGTGACCTCTTCGTATTATTAAAGCGCTTAATGCCGCGCATTTCCAATACAACACAATTCCCATTTTCAGGTGGGGCAGTTGGCTATGTTGGTCATGGTGCAACGACAATATTAGCAGCCGGCCAAGATAAAATGCAGCTCCCTGATGTGCATTTTCATGTATATGAAACGATTATTGTTTTTGACCATGTAACAGACGAAGTGACATTGATTCATACGAATATTGATGCAGAGAAAAAAGAGCCGAATTTAGAAGAATTAGCTGAGCAACTGTTAAAAGGGAGAGAGAGTGAGGATGCAAATTGTCGTTATCTAACAAAGGATACATCCTCTAATGAGCACTTTGAAATGTCTTTAACAAAAATAAAAGAGTCTTTAGATGAAGAGAATGCACGTCTAGTATTATCGAAACAATTTTTAGCAAATTTAGAGGGGGACGCTTTTGCGCTATATCGTCAACTGCGTAAAAAAAATCCTGCCCCCTATATGTATTATGTCACGTTTGATGACCATATTGTCTTGGGAACATCACCAGAAAGCCTTATTCGAGTAAAGGGTGAACGAGTAATTGCAACGCCTACCGAAGGAACCTATGCACGTGGACTTACGAAAGTAGAGGACATAGAAAATGAACGAAAGTTATATGAAAATGTGGAAGTGAGGAAATCACATGCTGTAGTCGTTACTGCTGTGCAAAAAGAACTTCAAACTGTATGTTTGCGCGATTCAATTCAAGTGATTGATGCCATGAGAATTGAGCGATCAAAGCAGGTTATGTATATGACTTCGCGTGTAGAGGGGCGAATTTTACCGATGCTTCATGCTTTAGATGTATTAGCCGCAACTTTACCACCCTTCACTTCTACAGGTATACCGAAGGAATATGCAGAACATCCGTTAATGAAAGCGACTCAAACTGCTGGTATTTTCGGAGGTGCTCTAGGATTTATCGGCTTTAATGGACACCTAGATTTTGCGCTAACAGGGAAATCTATCGTGGTAGAAAACGACATCATGTATATGCAAACAACTGTAACGGTTACAAAATATAGCAATGTAAAAGAACTACTTCACAAAGTGGAAGAGGAAGAGCGATTATTTTTACAACTACTAGGAAAAGAAGGAGGCGCAAGTTAATGGAAGACTTAAGTGAGAAAGTACGGAAACGAGAACATTTAATGTATGAAGAAATGTTGGAGGCAGCAAAATGGATGTTTCGGGACGACACACCAAAGGATGAAATGACCAGTTTTTTAATGGACTTGTCTTTAAAAGGTGAAACTGCACATGAAGTGGCGGCACTAGCAACAGTCATGCGGTCGTTTGCACTAGATGTTCCAGCAAAATCGGCTGTTTATATGGATAATTGCGGTACGGGTGGAGATGGTTTAAATACATTTAATATTAGTACTGCATCTGCATTTGTATTAGCGGGTGCTGGTGTCAAAATGGCAAAGCACGGCAATCGTAAAATTTCCTCTGCGTCGGGTAGTTCAGATGTTTTGGAGGCGCTTGGTATTCATACAAATATTTCTATAGAGCAAACGATTGAGCTCTTAGAAAAAGAAGGGATTGCATTTTTATATGCGCCAAATGTTCATCCAAAATTAAAACGTATCGGTGAGGTGCGACGTGCTCTTGGTAAGCCAACCATTTTTAATCTTGTTGGTCCGTTAACAAATCCAGTGGCTTTATCAACACAATTTACGGGCATTAATCGACCAAATTTTGTGATGGAGTATGCTTCGGTTTTGCAGATGCTAGGTCGAGAGCGAGCAATGGTGGTTTCTGGTCCACAAGGATTAGATGAGGCCTCATTGGCTGGGCAAAACACCTTTGTTTTAGTGGATAAGGGAGATTTAATTCCGTTTGCATTAACAGCTGAGGATGCGGGACTTAACTATGCTCCGTTAGAAGCAATTCGTGGAGGAAATGCAGACGAAAATGCTGTTATTATGCGGAAATTACTAGCTGGTAAACAAAGTGCTTATTTTGATACGGTGTTATTAAATGTTGGTATAGGATTGTTCAGTTATGGAATTGCTCAAACCGTTAAAGAAGGTGTCGAGATGGCGAAGGATAGTATATTCAGCGGACGTGCATTACAGAAATTAGAGGCAGTTGTTGCCTATAGTAAGCAAATTAAAGAAGTGGAGGTAGGACGATGAATATTTTAAACAAAATTCTTGAACAAAAAAAATTAGAAGTTGGAGCATTACTTGAACAGCCTGACCCATTAGCTAATTATACAGAAAAAAAGCGTAGGTCATTGTTTGAAACTATAAGAAAATCACAAACAGTGCAAGTTATTGCTGAAATGAAGCGTGCTTCGCCTTCTAAGGGCCTCATTGCAGAAGGAGCTGACCCGGTCAAACAGGCAAAAATTTATGCAGAGGCTGGGGCAGCGACGATTTCTGTTTTAACAGATAAGGAGTTTTTTAAAGGCTCGTTTGATGATTTAGCAGCCGTAGCACAAGCTGTCGAAACACCAATTCTTTGTAAAGACTTCATGATTGATCGTGTACAAATTCGATTTGCAAAAGCGTCAGGTGCATCCATTATTTTACTGATTGTGGCAGCCTTAGAAGACGAACTTTTACGTGATCTATATAGCTATGCAACAAGCTTAGGGCTAGAAGTCTTAATAGAGGTTCATGATATCGCGGAGCTTAAACGAGCTGTTGCTGTCGGTGCTAGACTAATTGGTGTCAATAATCGTGATTTACGGTCATTTGAAGTGAGTCTAGAGCGTACCCGTGAAATTGCCGAAGCCTTTCCATTTGGAGAGGAACGCGTGCTAATTAGTGAAAGTGGTATTTGGACGAAAGACGATGCCCAGATAGTTGCAACGATGGGGGCAAGTGGTGTTCTTGTGGGGGAATCGTTAATGCGAAGTGGTGATGCAGGGTCCGCACTCCGAAGCTTACAAGTAAGTAAAGCGGGTGCATCTGTATGACAAAGGTGAAAATTTGTGGTTTGAAGGAAGTGCAACACGTGCAAGCGGCGGTGCGGGCAGGAGCAGATGCAATTGGCTTTGTGTTTGCATCGAGTAAGCGTTCGGTGTCGATTGAGCAGGCTCATGAATTAGCAAAGCATGTACCTGAAGGGGTAGTGAAAATCGGTGTATTTGTCAACCCAACAGCAGAGGAGCTACAGGCGGCAGTGAAAGAAGTGCCATTAGATTATGTGCAATATCATGGGGAGGAAACACCTGATTTTATCCGTGAGCAAGGGTATCCTGCTATTAAAGCGCTATCGGTGCGTTCCGCAGAGGATGTACAAAAAGCTGCACTTTATGATGTCGATTATTATTTATTCGACGCACCTGGTACGGATTTTAAAGGAGGTAGTGGACATACATTTGACTGGACGCTACTCAAAGCGGTGGGCATCCCTCATGAAAAACTAATTCTAGCAGGTGGCTTGAAGGTAGAAAATATCGAGCAAGCAGTATCGCTTGTGTCACCGTCAATGGTGGATGTTTCAAGTGGTGTCGAGACAGAAGGTGTCAAGGATATCGCGAAAATAGCAGCCTTTTTGCAGCTAGTAAAGAAGGAGAGAGTAAAATGATGAAATCAATTGCAAATAATGTGCCGACCAAGGAAGGACGCTACGGAAAATTTGGTGGGCAGTTCGTACCAGAAACGTTGATGACGGCACTGTTGGAGTTAGAAACGGCTTATAACGAAGCAATGGCGGACAAAACATTTACGGATGAGTTAACTTATTATTTAAAAGAATATGTAGGTCGTGAAACGCCACTGTACTTTGCGGAAAACTTAACGAAAGAACTTGGTGGGGCAAAAATATACTTAAAGCGCGAAGACTTAAACCATACAGGTGCTCATAAAATCAACAATGCCATCGGGCAAGCGTTACTAGCAAAACGCATGGGGAAAAAGAAAATTGTCGCAGAAACAGGAGCGGGACAGCATGGGGTAGCGACTGCGACGGCTTGTGCATTATTAAATCTTGAGTGTGTTGTCTTTATGGGTGCCGAGGATATAAAGCGTCAGCAATTAAATGTTTTCCGTATGGAGCTGCTCGGCACAAAGGTCGAATCTGTTGAAACTGGTTCAAAAACATTGAAAGATGCAGTCAATGCGGCCTTACGCTATTGGGTAACGAATGTAGAGGATACACATTATATTTTGGGTTCAGCTTTAGGACCTCATCCATTTCCGAAAATTGTACGAGATTTCCAGCGCATAATTGGTGTTGAAACACGTGCACAAATTTTAGAAAAAGAAGGGCGTTTACCTGACGCCGTTGTTGCTTGTATTGGAGGCGGGAGTAACGCGATTGGTATGTTCCACCCATTTGTAGACGATGAAAAGGTAGCTTTGTATGGTGTCGAGGCTGCAGGTAATGGACTAGAAACAGGCAAGCATGCTGCAGCCATTGCAGGCGGACAGCTAGGGGTCTTACATGGTGCTTACATGTATTTACTGCAAGATGAAAATGGGTTTGTTCAGGAAGCACATTCTATTTCGGCTGGACTAGATTATCCAGGGAAGGGGCCAGAACATTGTTATTTATATGATATTGGTCGTGCAAAATTCGATTCGATCACAGATAGTGAAGCGCTTGAGGGCTTACAATTACTATGCCGGACAGAAGGGATTTTACCGGCGTTAGAAAGTTCTCATGCGATTGCTTATACAGCAAAACTTGCAAAAACGATGCGTGTGGATGACATCATTGTTGTATGTTTATCTGGTCGCGGTGATAAGGATGTTCATACAGTAAATGCAATACTTGGGGGTGAGGTATAATGGCAACATTACAGCAGGCAATTGAACAAGCTAAGATAGCAGGTAATAAGGCGTTTGTGCCATATATCATGGCAGGTGATGGAGGACTTTTAACATTAAAGCCAACTATTTTGAAGCTACAAGAAATGGGTGTAACTGCGATTGAAGTGGGTATTCCATTTACGGATCCTGTAGCCGATGGACCTACAATTGAACAGGCAGGTGAACGTGCTTTAGCAGAAGGGGTGACATTGCGCAAAGTGTTAGAAACACTTGCTTCATTCCGTGAAGAAATAGCAATCCCGTTAGTCATGATGACGTATTTTAATCCTGTATTGGCGTATGGGTTAGAATCATTTGCTGAGGCTTGTGTTTCAGGGGGCGTTAAAGGTTTAATTGTACCTGACGTACCGCTTGAGGAAAGTGCTATTTTACGCGATCAGTTAAATCCGTATGGTGTGGATATTGTACAGCTTGTGTCATTAACTAGTCCGCCTGAACGGATTGCGCGAATTGCCACAGCAAGCCAAGGTTTTGTCTATGCGGTAACGGTAAATGGGATTACAGGTGCACGCGCAAGTTTTGCTGAAAATTTAGCAGGACATTTTGCGCGATTACGTCAATCAAGCCATCTTCCGGTGTTAGCAGGTTTTGGGATATCGACACCACAACAAGTGATGAGCATGGGGGCTCTTAGTGACGGCGTAATCGTCGGCAGTGCGATTGTTGCGGCATTACATGAAGGCGATGTTGCCAGGGTCGAAGCATTGGTTGCTGCCTCGAAAAATGTGCGAGAGAAGTCTACTCTTTAACGGAGTAGGCTTTTTTGTATGTAGATGGATAGAATCATGAACGTGACGGATAACTTCCAGAGAAAGTGACAGATAGCGCGCCTTGTCGATTTTAGGTATAATAGCCTTCGTGAGGAAGTGAAAAAATGATTCTATCGAAAAAGAGATGGCAAGTAGAGCGTCCAGACGCACAACTTGTACAAGCATTACAAAATGACTTACAAATTTCTGCGATTGCGGCAAAAATTTTAGCTGCACGTGGCTGTGAAACTTCTGCAGCAGCAGAAAGTTTATTAAATATGACAGAAACAAATATTCATGACCCGTTTTTAATGCATGGCATGGCGGAAGCAGTGGCACATATCGAACGAGCACTCGAAAATGGTGAGAAAATATTAATATATGGAGATTATGATGCCGGTGCGACACGTTTCTAAGTGAAAAGCTTAGACACTAGGGAGTCGCTTAATTTCCCTAGGAGAACTGATTTCTTGATAGGTGGAATGAGAGGGTAACGCCTTGAAACGCCTACTCTGATACTCCGACATGCTTTTGCTAAGGTTAAGTAGCAAAGTATGAAGCTCGGTGAAGTCGGCAGAGAGATACCGTAAGTTTACGATGTGAAAAACTAAAAAAATATTCACAGTAAGCCACGAAAGCTGTCTAGAGGTAGATGGTGTATCCTATATGCCGGGAGTCCATAAAGTATCTATGGTTAGAATGTGCTATATTAGCACTGACGAATCTCTGAATGTACAGGTCTAGACGTAGACATTGTAGAAATGCAATGGGTGGCAGTGCCATCGTATGTGTGGGTGAGTAAAAATCGTGCGTTATGAAAACCCATAGCTTGTTATAGGCAAGTTCAAGCATACAGGACTATAGGAGAAACCTAAGGATATATGTATATGTAAGGATAGAGAAATTGGAACGTGGAAAGCGGAAGATGTGGAGGTATTAGCCTACCTATGAAACAGTTCGATATATAAAGGATATAACCTATTAAAATCGATTAACTTTCCGTGAGAGTGGAGCCATAGTACCAGTGAAACCGGGATAACAAGCGGTGGAGGGATAGGCTCTAGTCGGAACTTTCAAAGAACTTATAAATGCATAACAAATCACAGATTCGAGTATGACTAATAGAATCACCACTTGAGAAAGGGGTTGATGTCTGTGGCAAATTCACGAATCGCAAAACATGTTAAAAAGTCCAAATTAAGAAATGCGGAATATTACAGTATGCAAGCAACATTTGATATGCTGTATGACCAAAGTTCAAAAGGTAGTAGTTTTAAAAACTTAATGGGCATTATTAGTTCGCCTGAAAACATTAAATTAGCGTATCGTAATATTAAGAAAAATACTGGCAGTAAAACAGCAGGTGTAGATGGACGAACAATCGAACATGTATCGAAGCTTACGGAGGAGCAATTTATCTTCTATGTCAGAAATAAATTAAGAGATTATAAACCTAAAGCAGTAAGACGAGTTGATATACCAAAACCTAATGGAAAAACAAGACCACTAGGAATTCCAGCAATATGGGACAGAATAGTCCAGCAATGTATTTTACAAGTTCTTGAACCAATAGTAGAGGCGAAATTCTCAGGTAGGAGTCACGGATTTAGACCAAACCGTTCCGTAGAAAATGCAATTGCTCAAAGTTATCGACTCATACAAAAATCAAAAATGTCTTATGTAATTGACATTGACATTAAAGGCTTTTTCGATAACATTTCACATGCAAAGTTATTAAAACAAATGTGGACATTGGGAATCAAGGACAAAAATGTACTCACGATTATTTCAAAAATGCTAAAAGCCAAAATCAAAATGCCAAATGGACAAATCATTGAAAACGAAATAGGTACACCACAAGGAGGAATTCTCTCTCCCTTACTTTCTAACATTGTTCTCAATGAATTGGATAGATGGATTGAAAGTCAATGGGAAACTATTCCGATTTGTGAGGATAAAATAACTATCCGAAAAGATAGAGGGAATTCAATAGATAAAGGAAATCAGTATTACCATCTAAAGAAAACCCGATTAAAGGAATGTTACATTGTTCGATACGCAGATGATTTTAAAATATTCTGTAGTAATCCAAATCATGCGAAAAGGTTATTTATTGCAGTCCAAAAATGGCTGAAAGATAGACTTGGCTTAGAAATTAGCGAAGAAAAATCAAAAATCGTGAATCTTAAAAAAGACTATTCTGAATTTCTAGGAATCAAAATGAAATTAATTCCAAAAGGTAACAAATGGGTCGTTAAAAGTCATATGTGTGACAAAGCTGTAAAACGCACTAAGGATAACCTAAAAGAAATTATTAATGGTATCCGTTATGATAGCGGTTCAAACGACCAAGCAAGAAAAATTGCGTTTTATAACTCAACTGTAATAGGACTTCATCAATATTTCCGTATTGCCACCATGATAGCCGAGGATATGGGTAACATTGCATATGAAGTAAATGCATGTTTAAAAGACCATCGAATGAAACGGCGAATCAAGAAAACAGGTGTTATTACATCAGATTTCATTAAAAAGGAATATGGAAAAAGCAAACAGATTCGATTTATCTCTAAAGCACCGTTTCTACCAATTGGGTACATTAAACACAAAAGCCCGATGATGAAACGGAATGTGGTAAATGCTTATACGAAACAAGGTAGAGAAGAAATTCATAAAAATCTATCTACGATTGATATAGGCTCACTTCGTTTCTTAATGGAACATCCGATTCCGCAAAGAAGTGTAGAATACAATGATAATCGTATTGCATTATATTGTGCACAAAGAGGGAAATGCCATGTTACTGGTAATGAATTAAATCCGATGATGGTACACTGTCATCATAAAGTACCACGATTGCAAGGTGGTACTGACGAATATAAGAACCTCTGCTTAGTTGATAAAGATATCCACATTCTGGTACATGCAAATGATGAAGAAGTAATTTCGAAGTACAAAATTTTAATAACGAATACAAAGATGTTAAATAAGTTAAATACGCTAAGAAAGAAACTAGAGCTAGAAACAATAACAATCTAATTTGGACAATTAGAGCATAATCAAGAAATACGTGAATTGTGTTGAGTTATGTAGATTACAAAAGTTTTGAATGTTTTCGATGGAACGCCGTGTGAGGTGAAAGTCTCACGCACGGTGTGAAGTGGGGGAAAAGCTGGAGATAATTTCAAAGGTTTACCTATCACTATATGGTATCACGAGTACGACGGTGATGGTCAATGTGTTACTTGATCTTGGTGCAGATGTATCCTTTAAAATACCTAACCGTTTCTTGCACGGCTACGGTCCGAATGAAACATTATTCCGCGAAGCACATGCAGAGGGTGTGCAATTAATTATTACTGTGGATAATGGTATTTCCGGCATTGAGCCGATTCGAGTGGCGAAGGAGCTTGGTATGGATGTCATTGTGACAGATCACCATGAGCCAGGTGAAGAACTACCACCAGCGGATATTATTTTACATCCTCGCGTGCCGGAAGGGCATTATCCTTTTGGCGAACTTGCAGGTGTGGGTGTGGCCTTTAAATTGGCGCATGCTTTATACGGGGAACTACCAACGCATTTATTTGAGTTTGTAGCGATTGGCACGGTAGCGGATTTAGTGCCATTAGTCGATGAAAACCGTTATCTTGTAAAGCGTGGGATTGAAGAAACGCGCCGCTCACTAAGCCCATGGGTACAGGCAATGTGTGAGGTAGCAAGTGCAGATCAATCAAAAATTAATGAAGAAACAATTGGTTTTTACTTCGGTCCGCGTTTAAATGCAATTGGTCGTTTAGGAGAAGCAGCACCAGGCGTAGAGCTCCTAATGGCAGAGGATGGTACAAAGGCATCGGCATTAGCGAAACAGCTGAATGCTTGTAATATGGAGCGCAAAGATATTGTGAAAAGTATTACAGATGAGGCTGTTGCGTTAATTGAAGCGGACGAAAAAATGAGCAAGTCACTGGTATTAGTTGTTGCTGGAGAGGGCTGGAATGCTGGGGTTGTCGGAATTGTAGCATCTCGTCTTGTAGAGCTTTATTATCGTCCGACTATTGTTCTATCACTAGACTTTGAGAAAGGCATCGCAAAAGGATCGGCGCGTAGTATCGACGGTTTCCATTTGTTTAATGAATTGGCGAAGAATCGAGATATTTTACCGCATTTTGGTGGACATCCGATGGCGGCAGGTATGACCTTACCAGTGGAGCATGTAGATGAACTACGAGCAAGATTAGATGCACAGGCAAAAGCTTGTTTAACAGAGGAGCAATTGACACCTATACTCAATATTGATATTCCGCTCAAGATTGATGAAATATCCGCGGATGCTATTGAGGAAATTGCCAAGCTTGGCCCGTTTGGAACGGATTTCCCAAAACCTGTTTATGTACTAGAAGATGTTGAAATAGCTACAATGCGTAAAATTGGTGCTGCTGAAAATCATATTAAAATGGAATTAACGGATGGCTATGACAAATTAGATAGTGTTGGCTTTAATAAAGGAAATCTACATGATGAACTGACATATGGAATTAAAGTATCTTTTATTGGGGATCTTCAGATTAATGAGTGGCAAGGACGTAAAAAGCCTCAGTTTATGATTGAGGACGTGCAAACGACAGAGTGGCAATTATTTGATATTCGTGGCATTCGTCAAACTTCACGTTGGTTAAACACTGTACCAAAAGAGGAGGCAACTTTTATAGCGTTCCGTCCTGAGACGGTGACATATTATCAGTCACTTCTTGGTGTGCCAATTTTGTTTGTTGATGTAGCACTTTCAAATGTGTCGCAAACAAGTTATATTGTGTTACTTGATTTGCCGCAAAACGTTCAATTGTTAGAAAATGTATTACAAAAAACGGCGCCTTCTCGTATTTATGCGCATTTTTATATGCCTGATTCCCAGTATTTCAACGGTATGCCTACGCGTGAGCAATTTACTTGGTATTATAAATTTTTGAAAAACCGTCCATCATTTCCGCTTACTATGCATTTGCCAGATTTAGCAAAACATACAGGCTGGCCGTTAGATGCATTAAAATTTATGACACAGGTGTTTTTTGAGCTGGATTTTGTTAAAATGGAGAGTGGACTGACGACTGTCAACGTGAATGCACCAAAAACAGCGCTTACGGAAGCACCGTCTTACAAACAACGTTCAGAACAGATAGATATAGAGCAAAAGCTTGTATATGCACCTTATATAGAGTTAAAGCAATGGTTTGATGAACGAATACATTAAAATACGAAAAAAGTTTCGTAGGAGGAACATCAAAATGGATTTAAAGCAATACGTGACAACAGTTGAGAACTGGCCGAAGGAAGGCATCAGCTTCAAGGATATTACAACAATTATGGATAACGGACCTGCATATAAATATGCTACAGACCAAATCGTCTCTTACGCAAAAGAAGTAGGCGCGGAAATTATCGTAGGTCCTGAAGCGCGTGGCTTCATCATTGGTTGCCCAGTTGCTTATGCACTTGAAATTGGCTTTGCTCCTGTTCGTAAACCAGGAAAATTACCGCGTGAAGTGGTAAGTGCAGACTACGGTCTTGAGTATGGTAAAGATACATTAACAATGCACAAAGATGCTCTTAAGCCTGGACAAAAAGTATTAATCTGTGATGATTTACTGGCAACTGGCGGTACAGTGGAGGCGACTGTTCGTTTAATAGAAGAATTAGGCGGTGAGGTTGTTGGCTGTGCTTTCCTAATCGAGCTGACTGAACTAAATGGTCGTGCAAAACTTGGCGATCTAAATGTGAAGACCTTAATTCAATACTAAAAATTATGAAAATGGCTGTCTCTATAAGTGAAAAAACTTATAGACAGCCATTTTTTTTGAAATTATCGATTATTAATCATAGGTTTTAATGATTTTTTGTATGTGTCTTAGTGTTTCGTAGAAGTCCTGATATTTTTCTGGACCAATATCATTGATAATTCTTTCCTGTAGTTCACGCCATATAGGAGTGGCTTCATTTAGTTTTTTAATACCTGTATCGGTTAGTGAAAGAATTTTTGTTCTAGCATCTTGTTTATCTCTAGTAATAGCAACATAGCCACTTTGTTTCAGTAAATTTACATTACGAGTAACTGTAGTTTGATCAAGTAACAAAATCTCACCTAATTTGCTGATTGAAACCGCCTTCTGATGATCGATATTGGCCAACATAGAATATTGGGTAATTTTTAAATTAGTAGGTTGGAGCAATTTGTCATACATTTGCGTAACGACTCTTGTCTTTTTTCTAAGGTTCGCACACACACAAACCTGTGTATAGTCGAGGATAGTGAATTCTTTATCCATAAAAAAACTCCTTTTGAGTTATTTCAAGTTAAGGGAAACTTGATGTTATTTTATCATGTGAAATGAGATGGTTAATAATAGTGGAATTTATTTCTTGACAGTGGAAAACTCTATACCTATCATTATATATGTATATACATATATTTTAAAGTTATAGCTCGTCTTTATTTTTTGAGATAATACATGTATATACATGTATTATAGGGAGATGAAAAAACGTTGGCAGGAAAGGATGGAATTTTACAGCACTAAATATAACTTAGGAAAATTTGGAAAGCAAGAAAAATTAGAAATATCCTTTATTGTTAGATACTTTGGAGAAATGTAGGTGGAGTCATGAAACGTATTCACTATAGTTGGTTTATCCTTGTCATTACATTTTTCTCAATTATTGCAGCTGGGATTACATTGTCATCATCAGGCGTGTTTATAGGTCCATTCGAAAAAGAATTTGGCTGGGATCGATCAATGATTGCAATGGCTTTTGCAATTAGTCTTTTTTTATATGGGATATCAGGTCCATTTATGGCAGCATTACTTGAAGTAATTGGCTTAAAGAAAATGATGTTAGCTGCGATGGCGACATTAATAATTGGTATTATGCTAACTCTTTTCATGAATCAAGCATGGCAGTTAATCATCATATGGGGCTTTATTATCGGTCTAGGTGCAAGCCTTTTTTTAACGGTCTTGAGTCCCTATGTGGCAAACAATTGGTTTGAGAAAAGAAGAGGGCTTGCAGTAGGAATATTAACAGCAAGTACAGCAACAGGTCAGTTAATTCTATTACCTATTTTGGCGATGATTATAGAAAATTACTCATGGCGATGGGCGATTGGATTAATTATGATTCTAAGTTCCATCATGTTCGTTATTATTTTCTTCTTTATGAAAAACAAACCAAAGGATGTTGGCATTCTTCCTTATGGACTTGAAAAGGAAATAGCAGTCAACGATGTAGCGCAAAAGAATAATCCTATTATTATTGCCTTCAATGGTCTTTTTCACGCTGTGAAAGTGAAAGAATTTTGGCTATTAGCTGGTAGCTTCTTTATATGTGGGCTTTCAACGAGTGGTTTAATTGGGACACATTTTGTTTCATACTGTATAAGTTTCGGAGTTCCTTTAGTGACGGCAGCTTCGTTTCTTTCTTTTATGGGGATCTTTAATCTAGTTGGAACAACTTTATCAGGTTGGCTATCTGACCGTTTCGATAATCGATGGTTATTATTTTGGTATTATCTACTTAGAGGAGCTGCCCTTGTAATACTACCTTATGCATTAGTGCAAGGTTCATTTACTTTGCTCGTTATTTTTACAGTATTTTACGGATTAGATTGGATTGCAACTGTCCCACCAACAATTAGTATTTCAAGGCAGATTTTTGGTACTACTAAAAGTGGAATTATTTATGGCTGGATTTTTGCTTCTCATCAAGCGGGGGCAGCGGTTGCTGCATACGGCGGCGGTTTAATCTATAAATTTTTCGATTCTTACACATGGGCATTTTTCTTAGCTGGTGTTTTCTGTGTATTAGCAAGTCTATTTGTGATAATTGTAAAAAAACAAAAACCAAATACAGTAACGATATAAGAATGATGGTATAGAGTCGAACATCAATTTAATTCCGCATTGAAGGAGTTATCGATGTTACATACTAACTGAATAAGCAAAAAAACAGCCTTAATCTCTAAAAAGAGCATTCAGGCTGTTTTTTTGAATTATTTGCTTAAGTGAAGGAAATCTTTTGACTTAATTTAAACAAAAGTTTATAATATAAACAAATATAACAAAAGGTGATGCTATGAATGAAAGAGAACAGGCGGTACTCGCATTAATTCGCCAAAATCCGTTTATGTCTCAGCAAGAGATGGCAGATAAAATGAATTTGTCTCGACCGGTACTTGCAAATTTAGTGTCGAGCTTAACGAAGCAGGGCAAAATTGTAGGTCGTGCCTATATTTTACCCGAGGAAAATGAGATTATTTGCATTGGTGGCGCAAATCTTGACCGTAAATTTCATGTAAAGGGAACTGTGCAGCTTGGCACATCAAATCCTGCCAGCTCTTCATTTAGTGTAGGTGGCGTAGGTCGAAATATTGCTGAAAACTTAGGGCGTCTAAACCATGAGGTTACGTTACTGACAACAGCAGGAAAAGATGCTGACTGGCTGGTAATTCAGGAAGCTTCAGAACCATTTATGAATTTACGCTATGTCGAACAGCTACCTGAAGCTGCAACGGGTTCGTATACCGCAATTATGGATGAGCAGGGCGAGCTTGCCTTAGCCGTTGCCAATATGGAAGTCTATGACTTATTATTGCCAAGTTTGTTAAAGCAATACGAGGCAATGCTGATGAATGCCGGCTGCTTTATTATGGATTTAAATTGTCCGAAAGAAACAGTGGTGTACATTCAACAAGTAGCGATTGCTCGTGGAATTCCACTAGTAATTGTACCGGTATCTTCACCGAAAATGAACCGACTTCCAGATACATTGCAAGGAGTCACATGGTTTATTTGTAATACAGATGAGGCAGAGACGATTGTCGGTCATGCGATTGACAACGAAGGACATTATGAAAAAGCGTTACAGAAGCTTCTACTATTAGGGGCTGAACATGTGATTATCACAGCAGGTGGAAAAGGCGTATATGCAGCGTCAACTTCCAATGCACCAAGTCATTTTGCGGCGAAAGCCATAGAAAAAATTGAAGATGTTACCGGTGCTGGAGATGCCTTTGTTAGTGCGGTCATTCATAGTTGGTTAAGGGGACAAACCTTAGCAACGTGTATAGATGCGGGCTTAACAAACGCCAAAAAAACATTGGTGTCTCCGTACACTGTAAGACCTGAATTATCAGAAGAATTATTGAAAAATGAAATGGAGGAATAACATCATGAAAGAATTCATCGTATTATCAGAAGAAGTAAAAGCGGGTCAAGAGAAAGGTCTACCAATTATTGCATTAGAATCAACAATTATTTCTCATGGTATGCCATATCCACAAAATGTACAAACAGCGCGTGAAGTGGAGCAAATTATTCGCGACAACGGTGCAGTACCAGCTACTATCGCATTAATCGATGGTAAAATTAAAATCGGATTATCAGAAGAAGAACTTGAAATGTTTGGCAATGCACAAGGTGTGGCAAAAGCTTCACGCCGTGACTTAGCCTATTTATTAGCAACAAAAAAATTAGGAGCAACAACGGTTGCCGCAACGATGATTTGTGCAGAGCTTGCAGGCATTGAAATCTTCGTTACAGGTGGTATTGGTGGTGTACACCGTGGTGCAGAAACAACTATGGACGTTTCAGCAGACTTAGAAGAATTATCACAAACAAATGTAGCGGTAATTTGTGCTGGTGCGAAGTCAATTTTAGATATTGGCTTAACACTTGAATATCTTGAAACAAAAGGTGTACCAGTAGTTGGATATGGTACGGATGAACTTCCAGCATTCTATACACGACAAAGTGGGTTTGAAGTAAACTTCAAAGCTGATACACCTGAAGAAGTTGCAGCGATGCTTCGTGCGAAATGGCAATTAGGGTTACGTGGCGGTGCGGTTATTGCAAACCCGATACCAGAAGCTGAAGCGCTAGAGCACGAATTCATCACGAACATCATTGAAAAAGCATTACATGAAGCTGAAGAAAATGGTATTCAGGGTAAAAACGTAACACCATTCTTACTTGGTAAAGTGAAAGAACTAACAGAAGGTAAGAGCCTGGATGCGAACATTGCGTTAGTGAAAAATAATGCAGTAATTGGGTCGAAAATTGCTGTAGCATATAATAAAGCAAACTAAACATACATCAAGACCCTCTGTGAAGCTTACCAGCATCAAGGAGGGTCTTTTTATCTATTATAATGGGTAATTTTTCCGATGTTGCAAGCTGTTCACGAGAATAACTAAACTATATGACACAGTCCCTTTACAATCGACCTCTATTTTTTATACAATTAAATTTATATCTAATCTGAAAAATTTGACGGGCAAGGTGGACATGTTATGGCGAAAGAGCAAATTTTGACTCCTGAAGACGTTTTTGATTTAGTCAAATCCTACATGAATGAAGAAAATGTCGCATTCGTGAAAAAAGCATATGAACTGGCACGAGATGCGCATATTGAGCAGTTCCGTAGCTCTGGTGAACCGTATATTATTCACCCAGTGCAAGTAGCTGGTATTTTAGCAGAATTACAAATGGATCCTGAGACAGTGTCTGCTGGTTTTTTACATGATGTTGTCGAAGATACAGAAGTTACACGTGAGGATTTGGTCCGTGAATTTGGTGAAGAAGTAGCAATACTCGTTGACGGCGTGACAAAGCTTGGAAAAATCAAATATTTATCGAAAGAAGCACAACAGGCAGAAAATCATCGTAAAATGTTTGTGGCGATGGCACAGGATATTCGTGTCATCTTAATTAAGCTGGCAGACCGTTTGCATAATATGCGTACGTTAAAACATTTACCTGCTGAAAAGCAACGCCGTATTTCCAAAGAGACACTTGAAATTTTTGCACCACTTGCGCACCGCCTGGGGATTTCTACCGTTAAATGGGAGCTGGAGGACACAGCACTTCGTTATTTAAACCCACAGCAATATTATCGTATCGTTAGTCTTATGAAGAAGAAAAGAGATGAACGTGAAGCGTATTTAGACAATGTCATGGGTGAAATGAAATCTCAGCTGACAGATGTCGAAATAGATGCTGATGTTTATGGTCGTCCCAAACATATTTACAGTATTTATCGTAAAATGGTGTTGCAAAAGAAACAATTTAACGAGATATATGATTTATTAGCTATACGCGTACTCGTTGATAGCATTAAAGATTGCTATGCTGTGTTAGGAATTGTTCACACGCTATGGAAGCCGATGCCTGGACGCTTTAAAGACTATATCGCGATGCCGAAGCAAAACTTTTATCAATCCCTGCATACGACTGTAATTGGTCCTTATGGTGACCCACTAGAAGTGCAAATTCGTACAAAGGATATGCATAAAATTGCGGAGTACGGGATTGCAGCACACTGGGCGTATAAAGAAGGTAAAAATATTGATAGCGAAAAACAAAACGTCGATCAAAAATTAACATGGTTCCGAGAAATTTTAGAATTCCAAAACGAGTCTTCCAATGCAGAGGAGTTTATGGAATCTTTAAAATTCGATTTATTCTCAGATATGGTGTATGTTTTTACGCCTGAAGGAGATGTCATTGAATTGCCAGCTGGTTCAGTACCTATCGACTTTGCATACCGAGTGCATTCAGAGGTCGGAAATCGTACAATCGGTGCGAAAATTAATGGCAAAATGGTACCGCTCGATACACCACTGAAAACAGGTGACATTATCGAGATATTAACATCAAAACAATCATTTGGCCCGAGCCGTGATTGGCTAAAAATTGCTCAATCGTCACAAGCAAAGAACAAAATTAAGCAATTTTTCAAGCGCCATCTTCGTGAAGAAAATATCATCAAAGGTAAAGAGATGATAGAAAAAGAAATTCGTGCACAAGACTTTGACATGAAAGAAACAATGTCAGCAGAAAACTTTAAACGCGTTTTCGATAAATTTAACTATACAAATGAAGATGATTTATACGCAGCTGTTGGTGTAAATGGTATTACTGCACAACAAGTTGTCAATCGTTTAGCAGAAAAACGCCGTAAAGAGCGTGAACAGGAAGAAGCTCTAGAAAAAATTGAGCAAAAAATGAAAAATCCAATTCCGCAAAAACGTACAGAGTCGGGCGTTATCGTGAAGGGTATCGATAATATGCTCATTCGTCTATCCCGCTGTTGTACACCTGTTCCGGGTGATGAGATTGTCGGCTTTATTACAAAAGGAAGAGGTGTCTCTGTACACCGTGCAGACTGTCCGAATATCCAAGTGGAAGATGAGCAGGAGCGTTTAATCGAGGTTGAATGGGAGCATGGACTAACGCCCGAGAAAAAAGAGTATCCTGTCGATATTGAAGTATCCGCATTTGATCGTCCGGGCATTTTAAACGAAATCATGCATATTGTGAGTGAAACAAAAACAAATATTTTAGCGGTTAGTGGTCGTGCAGATCGCGATAAAATTGCGACGATTCATTTAACAATTTCCATTTCAAATATTTCACATTTGCATAAAGTTGTAGAACGTATTAAACAAACTCCTGATATTTATTCTGTGCAACGTGTCATCAATTAATATTATTAAGTAGAGCTAGCGCTATTGACTTCAAGTAAGTCGCGGGTAAATGTACGCCGAATATTTAGCTTCGTGATTGGTACACAGTGCTTTTATGTACTTAAAGTGGCAGGTACAGATTTTGAAAGAATAGAGGTTTTAAAAAATGAAAGTGGTATTACAACGTAGTAAATCGGCATCTGTTACTGTTGACGGAAAAGTAACAGGCGCTATCGATAAAGGCTATGTTCTTCTTGTTGGCATTACCCATGAAGATACAACAGAGGACGTAGCATATTTAGCAAAAAAGATCACTAATCTACGCTTATGGGAAGATGCTGAAGGAAAAATGAATCATTCCATTTTAGCGCACGGAGGAGCCATACTATCCGTCTCACAATTTACATTGTATGGGGAAACAAAAAAAGGAAATCGTCCGAGTTTTACAGGTGCAGCAAGACCAGAGGTAGCACAGCCATTATGGGTGGCCTTTAATGATGCTTTGCGCGAACAGGGGTTGCGGGTTGAAACAGGTGTTTTTGGTGCAATGATGGACGTTGCTTTTACGAATGATGGGCCTGTAACGATACTTCTGGAGTCAAAATAAACTAAAGGTACATTTCCTGTTATTCCTTCATACACTAAAAAGAATGGTTAGTTTGTTGGAAGGAAGTGCATATTTAATGTCGCAGTTAGGAAGCATATCGAATCCATATTTATATGAAACAATAAGAATGATGATTGGCCAGGCAATTGTCGTTCAAACAGGGAAAAATATTCAGCAAGGTATTTTAACCTCTGTTTTACCTGACCATATCGTTGTAGAGGTTTGCCGTACACCCTTCTTTATTCGTATGGAGGAGATTGTATGGGTTACATTGGCAACGAGAAGAAAATAAGTGCATAAGGACCTTCATTTTCTCATAGTGTGAAATGGAGGTGCTTTTTTGTTTCAACGTGTAAATAAATTGCTGATTGATTTACCTGAGGTCGAGTATGGTGACGCGAATGCAGCGAGTGCGGTACAAGAGCTACTTGGTGGGAAATTTGGCGAAATGTCGACATTAAATAATTATATGTATCAATCTTTTAATTTTCGCGGAAAAAAGAAATTAAAGCCTTTTTATGATTTGGTTGCAAGTATTACCGCTGAGGAATTTGGACATGTCGAGCTTGTAGCGAATACAATAAACTTACTGAACAAAGGTTCTTCATTTACCGCACCCCCTGATTTAACACCATTGCAAAATGGCAAGGACATGCGCTCAACGGCAGCATTTATTGCCTCTGCTCAAACATCACTTGCTGTTGATTCTATGGGGATGCCATGGACAGGGTCGAATGTTTTTACGAGTGGTAATCTAGTATTAGATTTATTGCATAATTTCTTTTTAGAGTGCGGTGCTAGAACCCATAAAATGCGTGTCTATGAAATGACCAATCATCCAACAGCAAGAGAATTGATCGGTTATTTACTCGTCCGTGGTGGAACGCATGTCCTTGCTTATGCGAGAGCGCTTGAAATGGCAACCGGTGTAGAGGTCTCTAAGTTGATTCCAATTCCAAATCTTGATAACCGTGTATTCGATCATGCACGAAAGTATGAGGATATGGGCTATGGTAATGTTCTGTTTACATGGAATAATGTGGGGGATTATAAAGATATTGATCGTATTTGGAAAGGGACGAATCCTACCTCTGGTCAACGTTTATATGTACAGGAAGGCTCACCAAAAGGCTACGATATTCCTAATTTAGATGAGATGCCAGAAGAATTTGCTCCGGGTATTGGTCCAGAGGAGTTTAATAAAATTGCGAAGCGTTTAATGGAGAACATATAAAAAATAAGCACGCCACCGAAAATGGCTGTGCTTATTTTTATTGATTCGACGAGAACACTCGTGACTTCAGTCGTGGGAGGTTCAATCGTTTACCTCAAAAAAATCAAGAATACCTTGATAGATGCCTAGCGTTGCTTGTTCACGGAATTTTTCAGTGGTAATAACCCGTTCCTCACTTGCATTACTTAAAAAGCCAAGCTCAATTAATACTGCTTTTTGGCGGTTTTCACGTAGTACTAGGTAATTACCTTGCTGAGTACCACGATCTTTTAAATCAATTTTACTTGCAAGTCCACTATGTATAGATTCCGCAAGTCCTTGCTGATTGCCGCTCAAATAATAAGTGGTAAATCCAGAAATGGCACTATTATCAGTTGCATCATAGTGAAGGCTTATGAATGCATCAGCCTCATGCTGATGGCCAATTGAAACTCGCTTGCGAAGCGCAACATATTCGTCTGATTCACGTGTCATGACGACATTTGCTCCAGCGGCACTTAACTTTGATGCTAGTAAGGATGCTGTTTTTAAGGTGATATTTTTTTCATCAGTCCCACGTAGTCCTGTCGTACCATGGTCATTACCGCCATGTCCAGCATCAACGACAATGGTAATACCATTTAATGTACCTTTCTTTCGTGGTTCATTTTTTTCTTCTGTTGTTATCGATTTATTTTTGGAAGTAGAAACGACCCAATTTGCTACAAAGGCAGTTTTGCCATCTAACTGGATTTCATAAAAATCATCTTTAGCGCCGACAATTTGAAAAGATTCACCAGCGTCTACACGTTCAACCACATCTGCTGCTGTTGTGGCATCAGTACGTAGGTTTGTCCCGTTGTAAATGATTGTGACAGATTCTAGGGCCTTAGCAGATGAAGTTTTAGAGGTAGTCTTCACTGTATTTGAAAACGTACCGTAGAAGCTGTATACCCAGCCTGTCTTTTTTTTATTGTACTGAATCTGTACCCAGTTATGTTCTTGAGCAAGTACTTTAAAGGTTTGTCCTTTGGTAATGGTCCCTATTTTTTTAGCTGTTAAATCTGGCTTTTTACGGATATTTAGTGAATCAACTAAAACGGTAAAGGTTGTACTTTTGCTGTCATTTGAAGTAGAAACTTCAACTATTGGTTCATCGGGTGCTTTTTCCGTTGTTTCGTTAATCGTAACATAGCTTGAAGATACCCAACCAACTAGTCCATTCCAATTAATTTTTGCCCACTCGCCGCTTTCTTTTATTAAAATTGCCTGATTACCAGTTGGCAGTTGTCCAAGAACTGCTGAAGAAATATCTGGCTCTGTTCGTATATTCAGACGATCAACCTGCGAGATAACTGTTTTTTCTATGGTTTGTTCGGCGTTTATAGAAGCGGTCAGCCAAGATGCCACCCAACCTTCATGGTCCCCTGTTTTTACTTGAATCCAATCACCCTCACGACCGATAGAAGTTAGCAAGTCACCTTCTTCTAACGTCGTGATAATCGGATAGGAAAGTCCCGGTCCTTCGCGTAAATGAAGAATTGTTCCTGTTACTTTTAAATCACTGGTGTCGGCAAGAGCCCTTTGACCATCGTATATACTTGGAATCGTAATCGTTAGCAATAGTACGAAGATGATGGTTAAATGTAAAAGTTTTGTCGTCATCAGATTCCTCCTATTCTTGTGCTATTTTACCATGAAATTATTGATTTGTTCGTGGGAAAAAGGTAATGGAATTTGTTGTTTTGATAACAGTTGCATGAAAAATACGAAAACAGTTGACAATACCTGTCGTTGTGACTAACATAAAGGGTAATCAAAAAATGATTAACCGCTTATGACCAAGCGAGTAGCGTATACCTCTATTGGAAAAGAGAGGGAAAGACCTGGGCTGCAATCTTTCCTACAAAAATGTATAGCGTGAACAACACTTGTGAGGCTTTTTTCTGAAAAGGACTGCTTAGTAGGAAAAAACGGAATCGGCCGTTATCCGATTATGAGGAGGGCGCATGTAGTTTTTGCGTCAACTAGGGTGGAACCGCGGAAGCTTATACAGCTCTCGTCCCTTGCAATTATGCAAGGAGGCGAGGGCTTTTTTTATTGGATTGGAAAGAGTTGCTCAATCCGCTGTGTAGTCGCTAAAAAACCCGAAGGACTCACTCAATCCAGTAAGGTAAACTCGTTCATAAGCAATCAATAGAGGAGGTATTTCCATGAGTTTTAAAGTGCCACGTGGTACCCAAGATATCTTGCCTGGTCAATCCGAAAAATGGCAAAAGGTTGAAGCGATTATTCGTGATTTATGCAGGGTGTATCGTTACAACGAGATTCGTACACCAATTTTCGAGCAAACAGAATTATTTGCTCGTGGTGTCGGTGAAACAACAGATGTTGTACAAAAGGAAATGTATACATTTGAAGATCGTGGTGGTCGTTCGTTAACGCTTCGTCCAGAAAATACAGCTGGTGTTGTCCGTGCGTATGTGGAACATAAGATGTTTGGTGCGCCAGATCAACCTGTAAAGCTTTCCTATTTAGGACCAATGTTCCGATATGAGCGTCAGCAAGCTGGTCGTTATCGTCAATTTGTGCAATTTGGTGTTGAAGCTATCGGATCAGCAGATCCAGCAATCGATGCGGAAGTCATTGCACTGGCGATGGATGTTTACGAATCAGCAGGTTTAAAGGACTTAAAATTAGTGATTAACTCACTTGGAGACAAAGAAACGCGCGATGCTCATCGTACAGCATTGATAAACCACTTCGAGCCACATATCGAAGAGTTTTGCTCAGACTGCCAAAACCGACTACAAAAAAATCCACTGCGCATTTTAGACTGTAAAGTAGATCGTGAGCATCCATTAATGGTTACTGCTCCTGCTTTAACGGACTTTTTAACAGCGGATTCAGCGACGTATTTTGCACAGGTGAAAACGTATTTAGATACGCTTGGTATTACGTATGAGGTAGATCCAAACCTAGTACGCGGTCTAGATTACTACAATCACACAACATTTGAAATTATGTCCACAGCTGCAGGTTTCGGTTCCATTACAACGCTTTGTGGTGGTGGTCGTTATAACGGCTTAGTAGAAGAAATCGGTGGACCAAACGTACCGGGAATCGGTTTTGCATTGAGTATTGAGCGCTTATTATTAGCACTTGAAGCAGAAAATGTGGAACTGGATACAGCATCATCACTTGACGTCTATATGATTGCTATGGGTGAAGAAGCGAAACTAAAAGCTGTAGAGCTAACAAGTTCATTCCGTGCAAAAGGTATTTCGACGGAAATGGATTATTTAGACCGTAAAATGAAAGCACAAATGAAATCAGCTGACCGTTTAGGCGCTAAATTTACCATAGTCCTAGGTGAAACAGAGCTTGAAGAGCAAGTAGCAGCTGTAAAGCATATGGAATCAGGCGAGCAACAAAAGATCGCTTTTTCAGAATTAGTTAACTACCTATTAAATAAATAATCTTTGGAGGAATTACAAATGGCAACAAGAACACATGCTAGTAACGAGCTATCTGAAGCGTTACAAGGCGTAAAAGTCGTATTAAAAGGTTGGGTGCAACGTCGCCGTGACTTGGGCGGATTAATTTTCATTGATTTACGTGATCGAACAGGAATTACACAAGTTGTATTTAGCCCTGATGTAGCTGAAGCTCATGCTCTAGCTGATAAAGTACGTAGTGAATACGTCATCGAAATCGAAGGGACAGTAATTCTTCGCTCAGAAGATCAAATCAACCCAAATGTGCCAAACGGAAAAATTGAAGTGGAAGCGACAAGTTTAGTCGTTATTAATACAGCGAAAACTACACCATTCCAAATTGAAGACCGTACGGATGTATCAGAAGACTTGCGTTTAAAATACCGTTACCTTGACCTACGTCGTCCGGTAATGTTTGATACTTTCAAAATGCGTTCAGATGTAACGCGTACAATTCGTAACTTTTTACAAAATGAAGGCTTCCTAGAAGTAGAAACACCAATTTTAACGAAATCTTCTCCTGAAGGCGCACGTGACTATTTAGTGCCATCGCGCGTACATGAAGGTGAATTTTATGCATTACCACAATCTCCGCAATTATTTAAACAATTATTAATGGTTGCTGGATTTGAGAAATACTTCCAGATTGCGCGATGCTTCCGTGATGAAGACTTACGCGCAGACCGTCAGCCTGAATTCACACAGGTCGACATTGAAACAAGCTTTTTAACACAAGAAGAAATTTTAGAAATGAACGAGCGTCTTATTCAAGCAGTAATGAAAGATATTAAGGGCATCGACATTCCTGCACCATTCCAACGTATGAAATATCAAGAAGCAATGGATCGTTATGGTTCGGATAAACCAGACGTACGTTTTGGTTTAGAGCTAGTAGCGCTTAACGATATTTTTGATGGCTGTGATTTCAAAGTATTTGCTGATACAGTTGCGCAGGGCAAACAAGTAAAAAGTATCAACATAAAAGGTGCAGCAGACAAATACTCACGTAAAGACATGGATGAGTTAACGAAATTCGTAGGTATTTATGGTGCGAAAGGTCTTGCTTGGCTAAAAGTAACAGAGGAAGGCTTAAATGGTCCAATCGCAAAATTCTTTGATGAAGCATTAGCAGCAGCATTAATCGAACGCATGGGCGCTGAAGTTGGCGATATTTTAGTATTTGTTGCCGATAAAGCTTCTGTTGTTGCAGCTTCTCTTGGCGCACTTCGTACGAAATTAGGGCAAGATTTAGAGTTAATTGATGAATCACAATTTGCATTCTTATGGATTACAGACTGGCCATTATTGGAGTATTCTGAAGAAGATGGTCGCTACAAAGCAGCGCATCATCCATTCACACGTCCATTTGATGAGGATATTGCATTAATGGATACAGATCCAGCAGCAGTTCGTGCGCAAGCATATGATATCGTGTTAAATGGTTATGAGCTTGGTGGTGGTTCGTTACGTATTTACGAACGTGAACTACAAGAAAAAATGTTTACATTACTTGGTTTCACAGCAGAAGAAGCAAAAGCACAATTCGGCTACTTATTAGAAGCTTTTGAATACGGTGTGCCACCACATGCTGGTCTTGCGTTTGGTCTTGACCGCTTCGTGATGCTACTTGCGGGCCGTACGAACTTACGTGACACGATTGCATTCCCGAAAACAGCAAGTGCAAGCTGCTTACTGACAAATGCACCAAGTACAGTATCTCCTGATCAATTGAGTGAGCTAAGTTTAGCAATCAAACCGTTTAAAAAATAAGCGCTGTTAAAGGTAATTGTTGAGTTTTTGTACCTGTATACGCTCGCTTTCCTAAAGGTAATGACTAAGCCTCTAGGGGACGAGCAACAGGCACGACAATCAACCAACTGCATAATTTAACATCGTAACATAATAAAACCACAAATATTAAGTAATGCTAAATACCTTGATCCTCTAGCAAAAATTGTTGGAAATCTAGGTATTTTTTGCGTTTTCAAAAGGTTTTAAGTTTTTTAATAGAAAATAGTTTGAATTATCTGAAATATAGTGTTATTATAACAGTAATACGAATCCTGATGTGTTTGTCTAACTGCTAACTATATTAAACAGTTTTGACCAACACTATATCGTCGGGAGCCTTCCATTTTGTAGTTGCAAACATGCCCCACCGGAGAGGGAAGTTTAACGCTATGAAGCGGGCACCCACCTGCAAATTGCGGGTTCAAAACGAATGTTTCATCGGCATTACGGCACTATCGGGATTCGTCCATACATAAGAAACAAGTATTCATTAATGGATACTTCAGATTGACGACAAAAGGTATTCGGAATGATTTCATCCCGAATACCTTTTGAAATTTTATTAGAAATGTTCGTACCAAATAGCCCCTATGAACGCAGTGGTGCGCTAGGAGCAACTATTTTCTACCATTTTTAGACTTTGCCACGTCCAGTTAGTTAGCTTCTTCAAATTCATGGCATTAAGCTTGTCTGGATGGACAATTTTTTAATCCTTCGTAAGGTTCTTTAGCATCCGCACTTACACATTCAATCGTTTCTTTTCGAAGTGCATGGATTTGTTTCATGTTACTTTGATGACGTAAATGATCGGCTTCTTCCACATGATGCGCCCAAATAGGATGTTCAATGATTTTTCGATGATCGTTACTTGTCGTACATGGAGCCAATAACGGACAACTTGCGCATTGAAGTGGATTGGATTTATACTGTCTTCTGCCTTCTTTCGTTGTCGTTGAATAGGATACACTAGTTGATTGGCGCGCAGCGACGACTGAAACCATGCCCGCGTAGTGGAAATCAATGGGCTCATATAGATACTTCTATATGTCTAATTGATGTGTTCATCCTAGCCATCACCTCAATCATTTATAGACGTACACTAGTTGGTTGGAGCGCAGGCGGCTACTTCTGCGGGAATAGCATGAGCTGAAGGCCCCGCAGGAGCTGTAGCGACGAGGAGACTGAAGCCGTGCCCGCGAAAAGCGTCCGCCGTAGCGGAAATCAACGACTTCATACTAGATATTTCTATTTTAGCAATAGCCATTCATTTAATGGCTATTTTTTACGACAAAAAGCAGCTTTTCAAGATACATAGAATGTAAGCTTAAGATAAAAAATTAGAAAAATAGAAAAATTAACTGTTTATTTTCATATGAACATACTATAATTGGTATAGACAACTATACCAACCGAAGAAATAGCTTGTCTTGACCTTAAAGAAAACCTTCTAAAAAATAAATATTGAGGGGGTGTACGATTGGGAAATACGTTGTTAATTTCCAATGTCACAATTGTTAATCATGATGAGACACCATTTAAAGGTGATGTATTCATTGAGAATGGTCGGATTATTAAACGAAGTCATGCATTATATGACAAGGCAGAGCAATATATTGATGGCAAGGATAAAAACTGGTTGCTACTTCCTGGATATATTGATATGCACATTCATGGGTCCGCAGGACATGATGCGATGGATGCCACTCAGAAAGCGCTCCATCAAATGGCCCGTTCATTAGTAAAAGAAGGTGTTACAGGTTTTCTTGCAACGACCATGACGCAATCTATCCCAGCTATTGAACATGCATTTGTTAATATAGCCCAATTTGAAAATAATGAGGATGAAGCTGAGTTGTTAGGGATACATGTTGAGGGACCATATGTGTCAAAGCAGCGTGCAGGTGCACAGCCAGTAGAACATATCATTTTACCCTCTTTTGAGCAATTTACTCACTGGCAACAACTAAGTAAAAAACGCATTAAACAAATGACGGTAGCTCCTGAGGTAGAGGGGGGATTTGCATTTATTGAAGAGTTAAGTAAACAAGGGGTGCTCGTTTCGATTGGACATTCTGATGCAACTATAGAAGAGGTGAACAAGGCGATAGCATTGGGGATCAAGCAGGCGACTCATTTATACAATCAAATGCGTCCTTTCCATCATCGAAGTCCAGGTGTTGTAGGGGGAGTTTTCTTAGAAGATAGGGTGAAGGTTGAGTTAATTGCTGATTTTGTGCATAGTCATCCACAGTCGGTGAGACTAGCCTATCGCGTAAAAGGAGCAACAGGGATTATATTAATTACCGATGCAATGCGTGCAAAAGGGCTACGACATGGGGACTATGATTTAGGTGGTCAAACGGTTCATGTGACAGAAAGTGGCGCACATTTATCGAATGGAGCCCTCGCTGGTAGCGTTTTGACGATGGAACAGGCAGTGAAAAATATGAAAGCGGTAACAAATTGTTCTTTACAGGACCTCGTCGCCATGTCATCTGCAAATGCCGCTGAACAATTACAACTAGCAACCAAAGGGCGTATTGCAGAAGGTTTTGATGCAGATTTTGTATTACTCGATCAAAAATTAAATGTACAAAAAACTATTTGTCGAGGTAAAGTTGTATTTGAGAAATCAAAGTAAAGTGTTGATAAGGATGGTGCAAGGCTTGTTAGATAAAAATTCTCATATACCGATTTATATACAAATAGAAGAAATATTAAAGCAACGCATTTATTTAGAGGACTACAAAATCGGCGAAAATATTCCCTCTGAGCGAGAGCTTTCAGTACAGTTTGATGTAAGTCGCATGACAGTGCGTCAATCCATTACCAATTTAGTGAATAGCGGGCTTCTGTACCGCGAAAAAGGGAGAGGCACTTATGTAGCCAATCCAAAATTAGAGCAACCACTGATGGGATTGACAAGTTTTACAGAGGATATGCGTGCGCGTGGAATGGAGCCAAGTAGTAAAGTCTTACGCTTTGAAAAAATTATTCCACCAGTAGATGTTGCAGGAGATTTATTGTTAGAGCCAGGAGAAGAAGTATTCTTTGTTGTGCGGATACGTAACGCTGATGCTAAGCCTATGGCCATTGAAAGAACGTATATTCCTGTAAAAGTATATCCTGAATTAGATGAAAAGAAAATTATGGGCTCACTTTATGCGTTGATTGAAGCGAAATTTCATCAAAAAATTGGCAATGCCATTCAACAAATGGAGGCAGCCATTGTTGCTAAAGAAGATAGTAAATGTTTACAAATTAATGGTACAGCCCCAGTTTTAATTATTAAACGAATAAGTTACTTAGCAGATGGTGTTCCATTTGAGCTGGTGCGTAGTACTTATCGTGCAGATCGATACAAATTCATTAGTGAAATTAAAAGGTGATACTATGCATGCTTATTTTCTGGAAATACAAAAACTTTTACAAGAGGTGATTGTGCAGGAGCAAGAAAATATAGCAGCAGCTGCACAAAAGATCGTTCAACGAATTCAACGTGGTGGAATCGTCCAATTATTTGGTTGTGGCCATTCGCACCTTTTAGCACAAGACGCATTTTACCGTGCAGGTGGGCTTGTGCCTGTCCGTCCAATTACGATTGAACCATTAACATTACAAGCGGGGGCATTGACGTCATCAAAAAATGAAAAAGACCCCACGATAATAGAACGACATAAGCATTGTTTTGATTTTCAAGAAAATGATGTTTGTGTAGTGATATCGACATCAGGGAGAAATTACGCCCCTATAGATGCCGCTTTGCTCGCAAAGGAAGCAGGTGTGCTTGTCATGTCGCTTCAATCACTTACTTATCGCGAGCAGCAGACTCGCCACTGTAGTGGGATGCGTTTAGAAGATATTGTCGATGTCGTCATCGATACGCATATACCTGTTGGTGATGGCTTGCTACGTCGTCAAAATATGCAGTACGCACCGGCTTCAACGGTTATTGGCTCGGCCATACTGCATGCTATTTTTAGTCAAGTGATTGAGCAAATGGCAGATTTTCAGGCTATCTTGCCTGTTTTTGAAAGTAACAATGTAGAAGCTAATCTGCATCATAACGATGTCATGATTGCAAACTATCAAAATCGCATTAACTTTAAGTGAAAATTGGAGGGCTATAGATGAAGAAAACTTTTAAAATAACAACACCAGAAGGTCTACATGCACGACCAACAGCTTTACTGGTAACTGCTGTCACACCATTCGAATGTGATGTTCAGCTAGCCTATAATGATAAATCCGTCAATTTAAAATCCATCATGGGTGTCATGGCACTAGGCATAACACCGGAAAGCATCATTACTATTTCAGCTGAGGGGACAGATGCTGATAAGCTTATGCAGACGGTAACTGACGTTATGATCACTAAAGGAATTGGTGAAGAATGCTAGAAATACAGGGAATTGCTGTTTCTGAGGGCATTACCTTTGCAAACGCCTATTGTTTAATGGAACCAGATTTATCATTTGAAAAAGTAACAATCGTAGATGTACCTGCAGAACTTAATCGTTTTAAAGCGGCGGTAGTGCAATCGAAAAGAGAACTTCAAGAAATCTATACAATTGCTCAGACAAAATTTGGTGATGAGGAGGCGGCTATTTTTGCTGCACATCAATTATTGTTAGAAGATCCAGAGATGTTAGCAGCAATTGAAGCCAAAATACACACAGGCATAAATGCTGAATATGCATTGGATGAAGCATCTAAGCTGTTCATAGCGATGTTTGAAGGAATAGACAATGACTATATGCAGGAGCGAGCAGCCGATATACGTGATGTGTCGAAGCGATTATTAGCACATTTATTAGGTGTGGAATTGACGGATATGAGTCGCTTATCTTCTAATGTGATTATCGTAGCTGAAGATTTAACACCATCTATGACGGCACAGTTAGATACAAAGTATGTAAAGGGGTTTATTACGGATATTGGCGGGCGGACTTCCCATTCTGCCATTCTCGCACGTACATTGGGCATTCCTGCTATAGTAGGAACAAAAACCGCCACACAAATTATTAAACAGGGAACGCCTATTATTATGGATGCCATAAACGGCAAAATCATACTAGATGCCACACCGGAAATATCACAATTTTATGTGCGTCAGCAACAGATACAAAATCAGTTACAAAGTGAGTTCGACCAATTTCGTTCACTCCCAAGTATAAGTGCTGATGGATTACGTGTAGAAATTGCTGGTAATATCGGAAAACCAGAAGATGTCGATATGGTAACTAGTGTGGGTGGCGATGGCATCGGCTTGTTTCGAACAGAGTTCTTATATATGGAGCGTCAAGAGTTACCAAATGAAGAAGAACAGTTCACTGCGTACAGAACAGTACTTGAAAAAATGCAGGGTAAACCTACAATTGTTCGTACGCTAGATATAGGTGGTGATAAAAACCTACCTTATTTTCAACTTCCAACTGAGATGAATCCATTTTTGGGCTATCGGGCCATTCGTATATGTTTATCGCATCAAGAAATGTTCCGAACGCAGTTGCGAGCATTACTGCGAGCAAGTGCTTATGGCAATTTGAAAATTATGTTTCCGATGATTGCCACATTAGATGAATTTAGAATGGCGAAAGCATTATTGCTTGAAGAAGAGAAACAATTGCAAAATGAAGGTTTCATCGTTTCTGAAACGATTGAAGTTGGTATCATGATTGAGATTCCGTCAGCAGCAATGATTGCAGATTTATTTGCGAAAGAAGTGGATTTTTTCTCGATCGGTACAAATGATTTAATCCAATATACTTTGGCAACGGATCGCATGAATGAAAACGTCTCGTATCTATATCAACCGTACCATCCTGCGGTTCTTAGGCTGATTAAGACTGTTATTGATGCTGCACATCATCATGGTAAATGGGTGGGTATGTGTGGCGAAATGGCTGGAGATGAAGTAGCAATTCCGATATTACTGGCCTTTGGATTAGATGAGTTTTCTATGACTGCGTCTTCTATTCTAAAAACGCGCGCACAAATTGCCAAGCATTCACAGAAAGACTTAATACAACATAATGAACGCATTTTAATGTTATCAACAGCTTCTGAGGTAGAAGATTACGTAAGGAAATTCCTGTTAATCCACAAGTAATAGTTTGAATATTCTAAAATCCGGTGGTGATGAATAAGTTATGGAAATAAAATTAATTCCTCCAAATGATTATATGCAAGTACATCGACTGCGGGATTATTGTTTTCCGAATAAATATATTGGTGCTCGACGGGAGGATTTTCAATATTGGATTGAGCAAAGTACAACGTTAGGAGCCTATGATGGGGATAAAGTTGTTGGACAGCTATTCATTCTTCCGCTTAATATGACGGTACATGGTGAGAATTATAAAATGGGTGGTATAGGATTTGTAGCGACTTATCCTGAGTATCGACAGCAAGGGATTATAAAAAAACTCATGCTGCAGGCGCTCAAGGAAATGCGACAAAATGGGCAATCCATTTCAGTATTAGCGCCTTTTTCCGTATCCTTTTATCGTTATTTTGGCTGGGAATTATTCTTTGAGAAACTTCATTATTCTATTCCACATACCATGTTTCCAAGCTTAGGAAAACAATTAGATGTGGTGAAACGTATGAGTTTTGAATGGCCAGATGAAACGCTTTTTCAAGCTATTCAGCGCTTTCATAATACGCAAGCGCTCGTTCACAATGGTAGTATGCTACGTGACGAGGCTTGGTGGAAAAGGATTGAGAGAAGAGCATCTGATAGCCATTTTGCCGCGTATTTTCAAGCGGATAAAATAGCAGGTTATATTCGCTATACGATCCAAGATGGAACGTTTATGATTCATGATTTTATAGCAGAGGATATACTGGCAGAACAGGCAATCTGGCGTTTTATCACGTCACATGCAACGAGTGTACACACAATTGAAGGCATTACTGCAAATGACCATCATTTTGGCTTTCAATTTCAGGAACCGCAATTTAAAAGAGATGTCAAAATGGATGTCATGATCAGAATAGTGGATGCTTGTGCTTTTATGCAGCGTTATCCGTGGAGGGAAATACAAGAACCTTTGTATGTGTGGCTAGAGGATGATTTTTGCACTTGGAATGAATGTATATACCGTATAAATAAAGATGGGGATGTCTCCATAATTGAGGCAAATTCTATCCCGGATAAGCATATGCTAGCATTACCAATCAATCTATTTTCGGCAATGATGGTCGGCTATCTTTCGGTTAAGGATGCACTCATTTATGCGAAAAAAGAACCTGTAAAAGAAGTGGTAGAGCAATGGCAGAAAGCAATTCCGAGTAATCGACCAGTATTCTATGAATATTTTTAAATTATGAATATTTTTTTAATCTTTTTTCTGGACTATACCAGTTAAGCTAATCCATTTATTAGTAAGTTATGAAGCGATAGCCCAATTTGCAAACCATTTTTTAAGTAAGGGAAATAGTGTAAAAAGTATATTGTGGTATATACCAATTGGTGCTATTCTCAACATAAGAAAGCGATTTCATGACATTCGAAAATCGGAAGATGACGTAAAAATCGAGCAGACAAATTGAGATAAGAAAAGGAGTGCAGACGATGAAAAATATTATGTTAGTTTGCGTAGCAGGAATGAGTACGAGTTTACTAGTGTCAAAAATGCAGAAGGCGGCACAAGAGCTAAATATTGAAGCCGATATTTACGCTATTGCTGAAAGTGAGGTTGAAAAAGCATTAGCAAATAAAGGTGCTGATGTACTATTACTGGGCCCACAAGTGCGTTACTTAAAAGGGAAATTTGAGACAAAATACAAGGAAAAGAATTTCCCAATCGATGTCATTAATATGGCTGATTACGGCATGATGAATGGTGAAAATGTTTTAAAACAGGCATTAAAGCTGATTGGATAAGGGGGCTAACTAATGGAAGAAACAGTTATGATGCAAGCCATTATGGGCTTGATTGTGCATAGTGGTAATACGAAGAGTGAATGTATGGAAGCCATTCAGTTAGCGAAAAAGGGGCGTATCAGTGAAGCAAAGGAAAAAATTAACATGGCGAATGAAGCACTTACAGAAGCACATCATTCACAGACAGCTTTGTTAACACAAGAAGCAAGGGGAGAGAAAGTGGAAGTATCGATGCTCTTAATTCACGCACAGGATCATTTAATGAATGCCATTACGTTTCGTGATTTAGCGCAAGAAATGATTGAGCTATATGAACATATCAAAGGGGAGTAGCATCAAATTTTGATGTCACAATAAAAAGCAAAAGGGAGTGTGTGAAATGTTCCGTTTTTTAGAAGAAAAATTTGTTCCGGTAGCTGCAAGAGTTGGGAATCAGCGTCATTTAGTTGCCATACGTGACGGTTTTATCACGATAATGCCATTGACAATTGTAGGATCACTAGCGGTTTTAATTAATAACTTACCTATCGACTTTTATCAAAATGCACTTGACTCCATTTGGAAACATGAAACTTGGACACAATGGGGCGGCAATATGTGGGGGGCAACATTCGGAATTATTTCGTTATTATTAGCCTTCTCCATTGCTTACAATCTTGCAAAAGGTTATGACAAGGATGGGCTTGCTGCAGGGGTCATCAGTCTTTCGAGTTATATGACTTTTGGTACTTTTGGTGAGGGTGGTTTGACAGGCTTAACAACAGGTACAGGTGGTATATTTATAGCCATTATTATCGCATTACTCTCCACTGAAGTATTTTGTAGATTGTCAGGTAATCGTAGACTTCTGATTAAAATGCCAGATGGTGTACCACCGGCTGTTTCAAAATCATTTGCAGCATTACTACCTGCTATTATTACAATTGGTGTATTTGCTTTAGTACGTACAATTATTTCGGCAGGCTTCGATATTCCTGATATTGTGGGGTCATTTTATGCAACAATTCAAGAGCCATTTATGGGCTTAACAAATACATGGATTGCCGCGTTACTTTTAGCATTTATTCCTACGTTTTTATGGACATTAGGTGTTCATGGTGCGAACATCATCGAACCATTTATGCAATCTATTAATCTACCGGCAATTGATGCGAACGTTGCAGCGATTTCAGCTGGTAAAGCAGCGCCGTATATCGTAAATAAACCATTCTTTGATGCTTTTATCAATATGGGTGGATCGGGTACGACAATTGCACTTATTATCGCTATTTTCATTATTGCAAGGAAGAATAAACAATATAATACCGTTGGAAAATTATCAGCAGCACCAGGGATTTTTAATATTAATGAACCATTACTTTTTGGTTTACCAATCGTATTAAACCCAATTTTATTTGTACCATTTATTTTGACGCCGATGATTAATGTTACAATAGCATTCTTTGCAACGAAGTGGGGCTGGGTTCCAGCGGCAATTGTTGCACCACCATGGACAACGCCACCGATTATTAATGGATTTTTAGCAACACAATCTTGGCGCGGTGCTGTGCTTAGTTTCGTATTAATTGTTGTGGCTGTTTGTATTTACTTACCATTCCTAGCGATGGCAAACCGTGTAGCAAAGCAAGAAGAAAAGCAAGAAGAAAAGCGTGATGCTGAATTGGAAGCTCAAAATGTAGAAGTGTAAAAGCTTAGCAATGGAGGTATTTGAATTGAGACGATTAGGTATTTCACTTTATCCACAGCATAGCACATTAGAAGAAATGAAACAGTATGTGCAGCTAGCACATGACAATGGTTTTGATCGTATTTTTACCTGTCTGATGTCCTTAAATAATGAGGATGAACGAATAAAATCACAACAAATCAATGCTTTTGCGCAGCAACTGGGCTTTGATATATCTGCTGATATCGCACCTGCCGTTTTTGAGGAGCTTGGCTTAACGTATAAAGACATAGCTGTTTTCAAAGAACAATATCATCTAGCGGCATTGCGTTTAGACATGGGATTTTCAGGCCAAGAGGAAGCGTTTATGTCACTCGATGCTAGTAATTTGAAAATAGAGTTAAATATTAGTAATGGCACAAAGTATCTAGAAAATATATTATCCTACCAACCGAATAAAGATAATATTATTGGTTGCCATAATTTTTATCCTAGACAATTTACAGGTCTTTCACGTCAGCATTTTTTAGAGACCTCCAAACTATATAAAGTAAATCACGTTCGTACAGCTGCAATGATTTCTTCTCAGCATGCAATATTTGGTCCTTGGGAAAAAACACTGCATGGCTTACCTACATTAGAGGAGCATCGTCATCTGCCAATTACTGTGCAAGCGAAAGATTTATGGCACACTGGTTTAATCGATGATTGTATTATCGGCAATATGTATGCTTCTGAAGAAGAGATACGGGCATTAGGGCAATTGAATCGCCACAAGCTAGAGCTGAAAGTTGTGCAGGCACCCGAAACGAGTATTTTAGAGCAAGCTATACTATTTAAAGAACCCCATTTTAATCGTGGGGATGTATCGGAATATGTTATTCGTAGTACACAATCTCGTGTGAAGTATAAAAATGGAGATTTCCAAATCCATGATACGCATCCATTGAAGCCAGGTGATATCACAATTGATAATAATTTGGATGTTCGCTATAAAGGGGAGCTACAAATAGTCTTAAAGGAAATACCGAATGCGGGCTCGACAAACGTAGTTGCAAGAGTTGTAGAAGAAGAGCAATTTTTAATAACACAGATTCAACCGTGGGCGTCATTTGGCTTTACGAAATGATTGATTACTGGAGGAAGGATTGAGCCAACAATCGTTTGCGCTCAATCCTTTTTTAAGGGGAGAAGAGGATGTATATACTGGCAATAGATGGTGGTGGCACGAAAACATCTGCCGTTATTTGTGACGAACATGGCTGTATTTATGCCAAAGTAGTTACGTCACGTAGCAATCCGACTGCGATGGATGCCCAGAGCTTTGAGTCAACGATTCATGATTTATTGCAAAAAATACAGGCACAAAATCCACAAGTGTTTGCTGCTATACATAGTTGTTTTGCAGGTATGGCAGGGGTGAAAGAGCGACAAGCTGAGCAGAAAGTCAAAGAAATTATTCGGCAGTATGTGGACAAGACGACAGCTGTTGTGATTGAAAATGATGCTTGTATTGCCCTGTATGCAGGTACACTCGGACAGGAAGGCATTGTACAAATAGCCGGGACAGGTGCTATTACGATGGGCTACGATAGTCAGCGGAATTATCATCGTGTGGGTGGTTGGGGTTACCTTTTTGATGATGAGGGGAGTGGTTATGACTTAGGCAATCAGGCGCTCAAGGCCGTATTTCAAAGCTATGATCGGCGGGCGAAGCCAACAGCCTTAACCGATGTCATATTGCATCATTTTTCTGTTGAACATGTACCGCAATTAATAGCGTGTATTTATGGTAAAGATCATCCACGAACAGTGATTGCACCGTTAAGTCAATATGTTTTTGATGTAGCAGACAAGGGAGACAATGTTGCGGTTAGCATAATTGAGGGTGCATGTGAAAAATATTACACGGCGATTAAAGCATGTTACACTCGCATGATATGGGGGCTAAAGGATGTCCCTGTTGTTTTAGCGGGTGGGGTCTTTACCAATGCAGCCTATTTTATGCCAAGATTACAGCAAATCGCAAAAGAAGATGCACTACCTTTGCGATTTATGATACCGGTTTTACAACCAATTGGAGGGGCAGTTATAGGAGCTTTTAAACAGATGAATGTCCAGCTCGATTCCTATTTTGTAGAAGCATTTCAAAAAAATTATGAACGATGGAGAAGTTAAGATGACTGGTAGTTAAAAAACTAAAAGGTATCGGAAGTATTCCCGTTACCTTTTAGTTTTTCTGTGGTTTTTTGTACTAAACGCGTGTTGGTCTGTAGAGTCAGTGTCTCTTATGAGTGCTGCTTACGCTGTTTGTGTATCTCGCCATGTCGCGAGTTTTTTTAAATTCATTGCAGCTCAAGTAAGCGGAGGCTAGCTGCTCGTCAGCGGAAAGCGGGTGGCTTTTTCCGGACCTGATTAGTATTACTTTTAATTTATTGAATTTAGATTTTGATTTACAAGTTCCGCATTCTATCTTTAGGAGATGTAAATTTTAATAAAAAAGTTATTATATGATTTTAGTTCTAGGCTGTTTTTTACCCAGTATAAAGAAATAACATGCTATTCCTAGGGCTATGAATACCATCAGGCCTCCCAACCATATCAAATAAATAATATCTGTATATTCTATTACCAATCCACCTAAGCCAGCTCCTAATGTCATACCAATGTTCATAATGGCGGTATTGAAACTTAAAATAATTTCTGACGATTGTGGTTTTAAAGAAGTCAGATAAAATTGGTTTGCTGGAGTTGTTGTCCAGGCTGCAACTGCCCAAATCATGATAGTGATTAGTGTTCCTATAGTAGAGTGTATAGTAAATGTTAAAACCATTAGCACTATTGTATGAATTACTAAACTGATAGTTATTGTTCGGTATGATCCCCACTTATCAACAGCATACCCGCCAAAACGTGAACCGATAAAGGCAGAAACTCCTAAAATTAAAAGAGTCATACTTATCATTTCTATTGAAAAACCTGCATACAGGCTTAGAATAGGAGAAATGTAAGCGAAAACAAGGGTGTATCCGAGAATCCAAAAAGCTGTAATAAATAACCCAATGAGTAATCGTTTATCTTTTATTAGAATCAATTGTTGTTTTATGGGCATTGGTTTATTCCCATCTAATTTAGGAATAAATTTTTGAAGTAACAAGATATTGATACATGTTACAACTCCGATAATAAGAAAGATATTCCGCCAGTCTATATATGCTGCAGTGAAAGTTCCAATCGGGACTCCAAACGCTAAAGAAACAGTAAATCCTGTAATGACGGTTGCCATTGCACTTCCACGCTTTCCAGGTTGAGCAAGGTGAGCTGCGTAATTTGTTGCTACGACAATATATAATCCTCCACTCAAAGCTAGCACAACTCGAGAAAACATTAGAATTGTGTAATTATGGCTGATGTATGCCATGATATTTCCGGTTAAGAAGATAACCATGGAATAAAAAAGTACTTTTTTTCGATCAAACTTAGAAGTGATCATTACTAAAATAAGGGCACCAATTGCATAGAATAAGGAATATATAGTGATTAATTGTCCAGCAACTGAAACAGATATATCTAAATCAGAAGAAATTATTTCCAAAATTCCTGATACTACAAATTCCGCTGTCCCTGTTACAAAGGCACCTAAAGCTAATAAATATATGGCAAAATGATTCAAAATTCTCCACTCCTTTTTCTATCATGTTTTTATTTTATCTAACATGATATCATGAGTAAAATTGATATTTTTCATAAAGGAGATGAACGTTTACTCATGAGTTTTGCGCGTTTTGAAGTATTTAGTAAAATTGCAGAGCTTGGAAGCTTTACGAAAGCTTCTCAACAATTAAATATGACGCAGTCTGCAGTGAGTCATGCTATCGCGAGTTTAGAATCAGAGTGGGGAGTTTTATTAATAAATCGTGATCGAAGAAAGGGGATTACGCTGACTGAGGTAGGGCAAAAATCACTTCTTCACATCAGAGAAATTTTAAATAGAATGGAACATATTAATCAGGAGATTGCATTAGTTAGAAATCTAGAAATAGGTACGATTCGTATCGGTACTTTTGCCAGTGCATCATCCTGTTTGTTACCGAAAATACTCTCAGAATTTCAGAAAAAGCATTCACAAATAGAGTTTAAATTTTATGAGGGTTCATATGAGGAAATAACAGAATGGTTAAATATTGGTATTATTGACATTGGGTTTGTTGTAGAAATGGATTCAACTTCGACATTTGAAATAATACCTCTTATTAAAGATAAAATGGTTGTAGCATTTCCGAGTAACCATATGTTGAATCACCAAGAAATTATAAATATTCAAGATTTGCAAAAAGAACCTTTTATTATGCCAACAGGGATGTATCAAAAGTATATTGAAGATTTGTTTAAGCAAGAAAATATACACCCAACTATTCGTTTTGAAGTGCATGATTGTAATACAATAGCCAATATGGTAAAGGAAGGTCTTGGCATTACAATTGGCCCGGAGTTATTTTTAAAAACACAGCAAAACATTCAATTAGGTACCTTGAATTTAACCCATTGGCGTCATGTGGCTTTAGCTTGTCCTTCTGTAAAAGAAGCGTCCCCTGCAGTTAGAGAATTTCTTGCAGTTGCGAAAAAGGTTTTTAAAAGTAAGAGCTGACTTATCACAGCCTTGTACTCTTGAGAAGAAAAATTTTTAATGCTAATATGCTTGCATGTAAAAGTCCCATTTTTCCACACTTGAGGAATCAGGCGAATTTGAGTTCTCGTTCAAATATGAACAAAGCGCTATTTTCATCGAATTTACCTAACAGCTAAAGTAAATTAATTAGGAATACTTTTTTCGTTGTAATTTTCACTTGATGAATATCGTGATAAAATGTAATATAGGTTTGATTTTATCTTAGTATATAACTAGGTTTACTAATAAAAAATTTCATTAAATGGAGAGTGTAGGAATGTTACATCAATTTTCACGGAACGAGCTCGCAATTGGCACAGAGGGACTCGAACTTTTAAAAAATACAACAGTAGCCATTTTAGGTGTCGGCGGTGTCGGCTCATTTGCTGCGGAGGCATGTGCACGAAGTGGTATTGGCCGAATTATTTTAGTGGACAAGGATAATGTAGATATTACGAATGTCAATCGTCAATTAGTTGCGTATCTTTCAACAGTTGGAAAATCAAAATCTGGCGTCATGAAAGAACGAATTGCAGATATTAATCCTGATTGTGAAGTTACTGATATGCATATGTTTTATACGGAAGAAACGTATGAGGAATTTTTTGCACAGGGTATTGATTATGTCATTGATGCGAGTGATACTGTAATATATAAAATTCATATTATGAAGGAATGTTTAAAGCGTCATATCCCAATTATCTCAAGTATGGGAGCGGCAAATAAAATGGATCCAACACGCTTTAAAATCGCAGATATTTCTAAAACGCATACAGACCCATTAGCTAAAGTAATTCGCACAAAACTACGTAAAGACGGTATTCATAAAGGCATAACTGTCGTTTTTTCAGATGAAAGTCCAATTGTCGTACGACCAGATGTCGTGGAGCATGTAGGGAAACCCGATGCAGCCATTCGTAAGGCGAAAATGCCCCCATCTTCCAATGCATTTGTACCTTCAGTTGCAGGTTTAATTGCTGCAAGTTGGGTAGTGAATACCATTTTAGCAGATGTGAAAATTACACGTGTGCAAGACTAAATCAATCTTCATTATTCAATTGCTAAAGCAGTATGCCAACTAGCAATAGTCTCTGAATAAAGAGTAAACTTTTCGTTTTGATGATACGCTTTTTGCTTTCGTCAAAGTAAGTAATACAAGTGGTGGATTTTTTTACAAGTGGTGGATTTTTTTTTCGACACAGCAAGTAGTCGTCTCAAATGACTTTTGAGATGGCTACTTTTTTTATGATACAATAATACAGTTAAAAAAGAGGAGGCATTACAATGGAGCAAATTTATCAAATGGAATATAGAGGCTTGAATCTATTCGATGAAATTAGCACAGTGGAGTTAGCAATCGATGAGGCTAGTCGGACAATACATATTTTTGATGTTGGACAGGTTGTTACGCCCATTTTCAATTTTGATGTATCTGCTTATGAATTATCAGATGGTTTTTATAAAATGGCTGATATCCTTCGACATAAACGTATTTTAACCGTGCAGCAACCAGCGAGTGAACTGACGTTAAGTGAATGGCTAATTACAAATAATGCGTATTTTTATAGTCCAAAACATAGAATTAAAAAGTATGCAAATGGATGCATTGTAGAAATAATTGATCGAGAAAAAGAACAATTCCTGTTTGATTCCTATGTTCGAAGAGTATAATTTTCCCAAAATAATGAATCTCACGTTCACAAAATGCTAATAATTCACGGAATTGCCTTATTTTCTTCATGAACCCACTTCTTCTTTTGGTTTATTGCTATAATTTTAATAATTGCAATATATAGATAGATAACAGGTCAATTTGTTTGGAATGTACAGGACTGCTTAGGGGGAGTAAGAATGACGTTTGATAAAACAAATGAGAACATGGGAGAGTGGAAAAATGGAAATACAAGTAATTCGTGATCATTTAGATATCGTAAAGCTCCAAGATAAAATGAATAGCATTGTATTTGACTATCTGGACACATCTAATAATTATACAAAGGCTATGCGAGAATTAAAGCCTTTATATTTACAAGTAATAACTTATTATAAAGAGCATGTAGATGGCCTTGCAGGTGAAGTACCAACTGCAAATACGTATTGGCACTTGTTTATAGATTGTAGTGCAAAGCTTAGCTATTTTTTAGCAGCGGCTACGTATTATTCGACAAATGAGCTACAAAAAATGCCTGATAAAGTGGAGCGATTATTAACGATTGCTGCCTACTCATTACCAAGTATTGAACAAGAAGAAAATGAAGGATTTTTGACAGCTATTTTTGCACTTTATCGTGAAGTTGTTGGAGATGATGGAAAGACTACTGCACTACGCGAAGGTGTTTTAGCGCAAAAAGGTGCTGTAAAACAATGCCTACAGCAATTTAAACTATTTGTTGATAAGGAAATCACTGAATAATATTGAATTTTTACCATTGTCATTAGTAAAGAGGCAATGGTTTTTTTGATTCCGCAATAACGGTCAGTAAGCCGCGCATCTTAAGTTGAAAGATGGAACGAGTCAACTGACCGTAAAAGCCCGATTGGTTCGGGGCAACAGATGTTTTATGTGCGAAAGCGAAGCGGCAGCGACAGGATGTTTTATGTGCGAAAGCGAAGCGGCAGCGACAGGATGTTTTATGTGCGAAAGCGAAGCGTCAGCAACAGGATGTTGGTCACACAAGCTTTTTCACAGGATGTTTTAGCTTGTGTTCCTCTATTTATTGTGGGGATGAAGAAACTCCCACTGCTTGAAGTTTCACTTTATCTTTAAAATTTGCATACGGTCTTTTTGTTAGGCAAAGAATTTTGTTGATATGTAAGCTACAGCCAATAGAGGTATTTAAAGTTTTATGTCGAAATATAGTTAAAAAAAGCAGAAAGATGCCAATCAACAAGGTTAATATAGGATAAATGCATGGAGTAGAAATGTGAAAAAGTAGTAGAACTCAACATATCACTTTGTAGGAAGGGGGCGTAGCAATGTTAGTAAACGGCATTGAAATCGATTTGTTTGATTTAGAAAAACCACTTCTATTAGTCAGCAAAGAGGATGAATTGCTATTTTATCAACTTATAAAACCAACGCTTGAACAGGGGCTCATACAATGTCAATTGGCGCTATCTACTAGAAAGTCTATTTCGTTGGTGAGGGATATTTGGCTGGCAATGTACAAAGACCGTGAAAAATTATTTATCAATAGCGGACATGCAATGTTGTATCCGATTCGTTTGATTCTTTTCGAGTTAGTGACGCAAGAAGAGTACTTTAAACGTTTGGCAGCAAAGTCTCGTGAAAATGAATGTCTTTCACTCATTTATGCCGTTATCTTTTTACAATTTGTGATGCAGTGGCTAAAGGAGCGATTTAGCGACAATCAGGCGGTTTACGATGCTTTAAAGTTCCTATATCGAACGACAGATGATAATGCTGATGACGACCAAACTTCCATAACGAGAGAACAGGCAGTGGCTCAAGCAATTGCAGTGAAATCAATACGTCTAGAGGTACAGAATAATAATCAAGAGTTTGCGAGCCTACTGTTTCAAACATATAATTTTGTTAAATATTTACATGGAAAAGTTGATGCCAAAGAAATGACAACATTACCTTCTATGCGCAATGTAGCCGAAACAATAAGTTTATTTTATAGTAAACGGTACACAACCGATAAAGCAGATTTTTCAGGATGATTGCTCATGCAGTTATCCTATTTTTTTTATTATCAGAAAAATCATTCCGTTGTCATGTCATGTATGTTATCATTGTTTATTATTTATCAGTATATTTTGAATAAATAGTATATTCATGTTAATAAAAGTTACATAGATAGGAGTGGTGCTTGTGGGTGTTTTTGGCTGGTTACCTTTTAAAGAAGGCGTATCTCTATGGTGGAATTATCAGTTAAATATAAAAACGTCACACATGAAGGAGGAAATCTTTGAAGGAATTGCAAAAACGCGTGTGAATTTATTACAAAGCTGGGCACGGGATTGTTGGCTTTCACTTGACAATCGAGCGCAGGTAATTGTGCAAACGGAGCATCAGGACCTCTCACCTTTTTTAGAAGAGTCGAAAGAAAAAAGTACAGATTTTACTGAGTTGTTTCTAGTGGACAAGGAGTTAGTGGTTTTTGCTTCTAGCTATGCTGCGCATATTGATAAGCAATACCATGCATCACATGACCCCATGTTGTGTAAGGCGATAACACAGGTTATTCAGACAATGCAACCATTTTTATATGGACCATTTATTGATCCGATGACTGAAAGTATTGGAGCCAGATCTTCTACATTCCATGATGCGGTGACGATGTTGTTTTTACAACCTGTAATGCAAAATAATAAGCTCCATAGTGTACTAGTAGGACGTGTGCCAAATGATGTTTTAGGTGATTTAATTCAGCGTGAGGCTGGACATATTTATCCATTGTCGGGGGATAATTATTTGTTTATGGCAAAATCCAATTTTGATTCATTGATACCGGCAGGGATGGCACTTTCTCGAAGTCGATTTGAGGACAGGACATTTGCGTCAGGTGCTAATTTGAAATCGGGTATTGAGACTAAGAAGTGGGGAGTAGTAAAGATAGCACAACACACCGAGTTCGAACTATGCTTTCTAAATCCAGCGACCAAAAAATTACACTCAGGCATCAAGCGGACGATGCAAAAAGGTCAAAATGTGAATATACATTTTCCCGGGTATGCGGATTATCGGCATATTCCAGTAGTTGGCAGTGGGCGGATTTTTCAATTACCACATTCACCAGATGAGTGGGGCATCATGTGTGAGGCAGATTTAGAAGAAGTGTATAATGAACGATCTATCGGTTTTAAACTAGCAAGTAGCTTTTTAGCTTTTATGATGATGAATATTGTTTTATTCCAACTTTTGTCGGCACTCCATTTACCCAATTGGCTTGTTTTTTGCATCAATACTTTGTATGGAACAATGGGTGGCTGGTATCTCTTGAAAAAGCGTTTAGCTCCGATAACGAGTAAGCTCGAAAAGATGACCAAGATGGTGCAAAAAATTGCTGAAGGCGCGGGCGATTTAACCATTCGCACACCTGAAGGTATGTTATCTAGAGATGAAACAGGGGACATGGGACGGGCATTAAATAACTTTGTTGATAGTCAAGGAAGTTTGTTAGCAAAGGTACAAAGCTCTTCAAATGATGTAGAAGTAACGAACCAAATCATGCGACAACGGACTTTACAGGTGGAGGCGGACTCAACCATTGTACTAGAGCAAATGAAAGAAATGCATACCGCTATCCAGCAACAACTTTATGATGTTCAGCAAGCCATGGGTAATATTGAAGAAATTCAAGAGAAAATGCGTGCTATGGAGGCTGGGTCAGAGGAACAATTGCATGTAGCCCAGCAGCAAGTAGCAGATATTAATGACAAAATGACACAAATTGTTGGTCAAGTGCAAAATACCTTGCAACTAACTGCTACATTTCAACAAGCATCTGACAGCATCGGCAATGTTGTATTATCCATTAATGCCATAGCTGAGCAAACAAATCTTTTAGCGCTAAATGCATCGATTGAGGCTGCAAGAGCAGGTGAGTATGGCAAAGGTTTTGCGGTGGTAGCTGAGGAAATTCGAAAATTATCAGCGCAAACGAAGCTAGCAACCCAAGATATTCATGCTACTTTGCAATTAATTGAAAATAGTTCAATCCATATTCAACAATCGATTAAAACAAGCAGTGTAGAAGTAGAACAAGGGGCAAGTTTTATACATGATGTTCATACGATGCTTATGAACATGTCTACTATTGCATTGCATAATCATGAGACAGAGCATATGAAAGATATCATTCAAAGTATTGCTGCGAGTAGTGAGCAAAATGTACGTGTGGTCAATCTGGTATCAAAGTCAACGGAGGATATGATGGCACAAATTCAACGTGCGCGTTTTGATACAGAGCGTGCATCACTTGTAATAGGTACGCTTGCCCACGCAGTAGCAAAATTTCAAGTGAAATAGAAAAAAGTGATGCGTCATTCGGCGACATCACTTTTTACTATTCTGGAATGTTTTCAACTTTTCGTAGATTCCAGCCATTCGTTTCTCTTCGCCCGCGATAACAGGCTTGTAAAACTCTGAGTCAACCAGTGTATCAGGTAAATACTGTTGATTCACCCAGCCGCCGAATGTGCCGAGAGGGCTATCGTGGGGATATTTGTAGCCGACATGCCCTAAATCTTGTGCACCAGTGTAATGAGCATCGCGTAAATGAAGGGGGATATCACCTGTTTTACCTTCGTGGATGCTGGCGATGGCTGCATCTATTGCTAGAATGGCAGAATTTGATTTCGATGCAAGGCACATTTCAATGACAGCACTTGCCAGTGGTATACGCGCCTCAGGTAGACCGAGACGTTCTGCTGCTTGCACAGCTGCGAGCATATGGGCACCGACATCTGGATTGGCAAGTCCGATATCCTCATAGGCCATGACGAGTAAGCGACGGCTAACAGCCACTAAATCACCGGTTTCCAGCAAATGTGCTAAATAATATAATGCTGCATTTGTATCACTCCCACGCACAGATTTTTGCAATGCGGACAGCAAATTATAATAATGAGAACCATTTTTATCCCCATAGACGCCTATTCGACCTATAAGATGTTCGATGATATGGTCAGCTGCAATTGTTTGTCCGTTTACTTCATCACTCGCATAGTAAATCGATTCAAGTAAAGTAAGTGCTTTTCGTGCATCTCCATTAGCAGCTATTGCCATTTGTTCAATTTGTTCTTCTGTTAGTGCAAATTCATATTTACCAAGTCCTTGCTTGTCATCAGTCAGTGCCTTTTTGATGAGTTCAACTAAATTTTCTGTGGTTAATCGTTTTAACTGATGGATTTCCCCGCAACGCGAGCGAATAGCTGGGTTTACATCATGATATGGATTCTCTGTAGTAGCGCCAATCAAAACAATGGAGCCGTTTTCAACATGAGGTAACAACGTATCCTGCTGTAATTTATTGAAGCGATGGATTTCGTCCAAAAAAAGTAGAACTTTCCCGGATATTCTTGCTTCCTGTACAATATCTTCCACATCTTTTTTTCCAGCGCGTGTGGCATTTAGAGAGAAGTACGGCAACTTTGAGCTACCTGCAATAGCATTGGCAATGGATGTTTTACCAATACCTGGTTCACCGTAAAGTAACATGGACGGAACATGTCCATGTTGAATCATTTTATAAAGTGCGGTGTCGGGTCCGACGAAATCTTGCTGACCAACGATTTCATCAAGTGTATGTGGTCGCATGCGATAAGCAAGTGGTTCATTATGCAAAAGTCATCCTCCGTTCGTACGTTTGTTCTAATTTATAGTATATCATATCCGTATAGGAGTATTTCCGAGTTCTACGAGAGGATATTATGATATACTGTCTTTAGTATTTTGACTAGACTAATTGAGGGTGATAAAATGAAAATTTCAACAAAGGGCCGTTACGGGCTGACAATTATGATTGAATTGGCAAAACACTATGGTGAAGGTCCAATTCCACTACGTAAAATTGCCGCAGAAAAGGAACTTTCTGAAGCATATTTAGAGCAACTTGTATCGCCATTACGTAATTCAGGATTAGTGAAAAGTGTGCGCGGTGCATATGGTGGTTATATGCTAGCTAATCCACCAAGTGAAATTTCTGCTGCGAATGTTATTAGTGTATTAGAAGGTCCAATCCAGCCAGTAGAAGGAATTGAAAATGAGGAAGCCCCTCAACGCGAGTTGTGGCTACGTATTCGTGACGCTGTAAAAAATGTATTAGATACTACATCAATTGAGGATTTGGCACAACATACAGAGGAAAATGAAGTAGACGGCTATATGTTCTATATTTAAAAATTTTAGGCTAAAGCGCCACCCTTCAAAATCGTAACTGTTGCAGCAAAGCCACGGCGGACTTATGCTAACGAACGATAGTCGAGGGTAAAGGGCACTTTAGCGCTTTTCGTATAAAGGAGTTTTCAACATGAATTCATACATCTATCTTGATCATGCTGCGACATCGCCAATGAATGACAAGGTAATTGACGCCATGGCTATAGCGATGCGTGAGGTATATGGAAATGCATCAAGTATTCATGGTGCAGGCCGAGAGGCACGAAAATATTTAGATGACGCACGTGAGATCCTGGCCCATTCCATCGGTGCAAAGCCAAGTGAAATTATTTTAACAAGTGGCGGGACAGAAGCGGATAATACAGCGATTCTAGGTACAGCTTATGCACGAGCTACTGAAGGGAAGCATATTATTACAACACAAATTGAACATCATGCGGTGTTACATACATGCGAAAAGCTTGAAAGAGATGGCTTTGATGTGACTTATTTGCCAGTAGATACAATGGGGCGAGTCTCAGTAGAAGCGGTGCAAAGAGCATTACGTGAAGATACGATATTAGTAACGATTATGTATGGTAATAATGAGGTGGGTACCATTCAACCAATAGCGGAAATTGGTGAGTTGTTACGCGACCATCAAGCAACATTTCATACAGATGCCGTACAAGCTTATGGATTAGAAACAATCAATATAACGAATCTACAAGTTGATTTATTAAGTGTATCTGCACATAAGATTAATGGACCAAAAGGAATTGGCTTCCTCTATCAAAAGACAGGTACGCCACTCGCTAGCTACGCTCTTGGTGGTGCACAGGAGAAAAAACGTCGTGCGGGTACTGAAAATATTCCTGCTGTTCTTGCTTTTGCTACAGCCGTACAAAATGCAAGTGAGTTGCGTCTGGACAAGCGTTCACTGTACAATCACTTTAAGCAAATTATGCTTGAGGTTTTTGCACATGAAAAGCTGTCATTCCATGTGAATGGAGATACACAAAATGCCTTACCACATGTATTAAATGTAAGTTTTGCTGGCATGGAAGTTGAATCATTTTTAGTAAATCTTGATATGGCTGGCATTTGTGTATCAAGTGGTTCAGCATGCACAGCGGGCTCCATTGATCCTTCACACGTGTTAGTTGCAATGTTTGGGCAAGGAACTGAAGAATTACGTAATTCCATTCGTTTTAGCTTTGGTGAAGGTTTAACAGAAGAGGATGTCCGACAAGCCGCAGCAAAAACAGCAATAATTGTGAAAAGACTGGCAAATTAATATTATTTAATGAACAAGTACTTTGCTTGTAAAATAAACAGATAACTTAAAACCTCTGATGGAAACCATGTATGTTTTGAAATGTGCATGTTTAAAACGACTGTGATTCCATTCGTGGTGGTGAAGTTGCTTAAGAGAAAAGGTGACAGCAATGAAAGAAACACGTGACCCCTCACAAATTCGTGTCGTTGTCGGCATGTCAGGTGGGGTAGATTCTTCGGTTGCAGCATACATGTTAAAACAACAAGGTTATGAAGTGATCGGAATTTTTATGAAAAACTGGGATGATACAGACGAAAACGGAGTTTGTACAGCTACAGAAGACTATGATGATGTCATTAAAGTATGTAACCAAATAGGTATTCCGTACTATGCAGTGAATTTTGAAAAGCAATACTGGGATAAGGTTTTCACATACTTTTTAGAAGAATATAAAGCAGGGCGTACACCAAACCCGGATGTCATGTGCAATAAGGAAATTAAGTTTAAAGCTTTTCTTGAACATGCGATGAATTTGGGTGCAGATTATTTGGCAACAGGTCACTATGCACGCATCGATCGAAGTGGTGACGGCGAAGTTCTAATGCTTCGCGGTGTTGATGACAATAAAGATCAGACTTATTTCCTCAACCAATTATCTCAGGAGCAGCTATCCCATGTCATGTTCCCAATTGGTGATATCGAGAAAAAAGAAGTGCGAAGAATCGCAGAAGAAGCTGGACTTGCTACTGCAAAGAAAAAAGATTCGACAGGGATTTGCTTTATCGGTGAGCGTAATTTCAAAGAGTTTTTAAGTCAATATTTACCATCCCAACCTGGCAAAATGGAAACGATGGATGGAGTTGTGATGGGGCAACATGATGGCTTAATGTATTATACACTAGGTCAACGTCATGGCCTTGGTATTGGTGGAGACGGTGAACCTTGGTTCGTGCTCGGCAAAGACTTAGAACGAAACGTGCTACTTGTTGGACAAGGATTCCACCATGATGCCGTGTACTCTACTTCACTAACAGCTGTAAAAATGAGCTATACTTCGACAAAAAAATTGCCCGGGAAATTTTCGTGTACAGCGAAATTCCGTTATCGACAAACGGATACACCAGTAGAGGTAGAAATATTAGAAGATGGTCGTACACATATTACATTTGCTGAGCCTGTACGTGCTATTACGCCGGGACAAGCTGTTGTATTATACGATGGTGAAGTGTGCTTAGGCGGCGGGACAATCGATGAAGTCTTTAAAAATAGCGAAAAATTAACATACGTTGGATAACTTGTGATTTGACTGCTGTTCATGTGATTCAGTATTTGTTTCCTTTCTTTTGAAGTGATGCTATCTATATTTTTTATGGATTCATTCAATGGACGGGGTATCAAGTGGGTTACGTATGTCACCAATTCTGAACTGTTTTTGCGCAGTTCAAAATTCGGAGGCAATTACGCAAATGAAACAGCAGTCTTTCGCTACATAGAGGTGAAAAAATGGATTTTAATGAACAAGGCATATTAGCATTTCAAGAAAAACGTTATGAAGATGCGGCACAGCTTTTTACACAGGCAATAGAAGCTGAACCTGACAATGCAATTGGTTATGTGAATTTTGGTAATCTATTAGCAGTACTAGAGGATACCGAGCGCGCAGAGCGTTTTTTCCAAAAGGCGATTACGGTGGATGGTACGGCTGCGACGGCTTATTATGGATTAGCAAATTTATATTATAATGCAGAGCGTTTTGCAGAAGCATTGAAACTTTATGAGCAAGCGGTGACACATAAAATTGAGGGCGCCGATGTTTATTATATGATGGGCAAATGCTTTGAACGAATGGAAAATCCAAAGCTAGCTTTACCTTATTTACAACGTGCAGCAGAGCTTTCGCCAGAGGATTCACAAATTCGTTTAGCTTATGCGATTGTGCTTTGTGCCTTAGAAATGTTTGATGAAGGTAAAAAAGAATTGGACTTTTTAATCGAACAGGATTGGAATAATGCGGATGCGCATTATAATTTAGGCGTACTGTATGCGGTATCCACAGAGCAAACACAAGATGCTATGTATCACTTAAAGCAGGCCTTTACGTTACAGCCTGAATACGACCAAGCACGTTATATTTACGACATGATTGCGCAACGATTTAATTAAATGAAAAAACTCGTCTCTGCTATACCGTAGATGACGAGTTTTTATTTGTTTTATACCAAGACGATAACATGCATATGAAAGCCCCTAATACATAAGTTGAAAGCGCTGTTCGAATTATTCTAGGTTTTTAGAAGTTCGCTCAGACGTTATCAGAGACAAATATTTTGCTAAATTAGCAACTGGTGTGTCGTCTAAAACAGATGACTCTGATTCATGGACCTTCAATATATTTATTTCTTTATTTAGGCGTTCCATTTTGCGATCAAGTTCAGCAGCTTGCAGTGCGGCATCTTTTAGTTCGGTACGAATATGCGTAGGGACCTCTTTATTATACTTATAGTAGATTTTGTGCTCTAGGCTGGCCCAAAAATCCATCGCAATCGTACGAATTTGAATTTCAGTAAATACTTTTTCCATACGATCCGACATGAATATAGGAATTTTTATAATGAGATGTAAGCTTTGATAGCCATTTTCTTTTGGCTGTGCAATGTAATCCTTAACATCAACGACTTCAATATCACTTTGTGCCTGTAGCATAGCACTCACTTTATAAATATCCTCCACAAATGAACAAGTAATACGTACGCCAGCAATGTCACGAATATTTTCACGAATAGCATCCATTGAGGGCTCTAATTCCCTTTTCTTCACCTTTAACAATATACTTTTTGGTGATTTTATTCGCGTGGATACATGTTCAATCGGATTATACTCGTGAATGAGCTTAAATTCTTCTTTTAATATATTTATTTTCGTCTCAATTTCATTCAATGCAAATTTATAGCCTAAAAAGAACCTTGTTAGCTCTGTTTGGAGAGTTTTTAAAGTTGTATTTTCGTGTTCATTTTTCATATATTGTTAAACCCTTTCTATGGTTAAGTGAAATGATTGGTAGTGGGGGTTCCCGCTTGTAAACTTGCCCACTTTTAAGCTTAACAAAATTTATGTAAAATTAAAAATAAGTGCTCCAATGGGAAAAACCTATCTTCAACAGGGAAGATAGGTTTTTTCTAGCATTATACAATAATTTTAGCATTTAAGTTGTAACGTTTATTAAACTCCTCGACAAATATTTGTAAATCGATATATGTGCCGATGTAGGGTTCGTTTTCTTGATCACGTAAGAAGCCACATGTTGCTTTTAATGATTTTGAAAATTCTAGTAGCATTTGCTCGTTATCAAGTTGTATCTGTAATGATAGAGCATCATCAAAAGTATTCACTTTAAAATACTTACCATCAATAATACGTTCTAAATTTGTTTCTTTGAATGGAAAAACGTAATCTTTATATATTAGTTTCACACTACCCCGTCCTTTTTACAATAGTTTACAACGTCTGAATAAAGTAAATCTCCACCAAAAATAGATAGGGCACTACCGATTGTCACATGGAGCTTACCATTCGCAATGTCCTCAAATTTTTTCAAATCGTCTAGAGAACGAACACCTCCTGCGTAGGTTGTTGGAATCGAAGCCCAAGAAGCTAAATCACGTACCAAGCTTTCTTGTATGCCACCCTTTTTTCCCTCCACATCAACAGCGTGAATAAGTAGTTCATCGCAAAAGCTCTCTATATATGCAATCGAATCAGCATTCACTTCAAAATCGCTAAATTTCGTCCATTTATCAGTTACAACAAACCATTTGCCATTACGCATACGGCAACTTAAATCAATAACAAGATGTTCTTTTCCAACAGCTTTTACTAATTGCTCTAAGCGGGCAATATCGAGCTTACCATCATGGAAAATAAATGAAGTCACAATAACATGTGAAGCACCTGCATCAATGTATTTTTGCGCATTTTTAGTGTTTATGCCACCACCAACTTGTAAACCACCAGGATAAGCACTTAGTGCTGCAAATGCTGCGTCTTCGTTTCCACTACCAAGCATAATGACATGACCACCTGTTAACTGGTCTTTCGCAAACATATTGGCATAGTAACTAGATCCATGAGTAGAAATGAAATTTTCAACAACTTCTTGATCTTCATGGCCAAGTGTACTACCAACAATTTGTTTTACTTTGCCATCGTGTAAATCGATGCAAGGTCTAAATTCCAATAGTTCCACAATCCTTCCCACTTTACACATTCATTCTATCTATCATAGCATGGAAGTTGTTAAAATAGCCGTGAATTGTCATTTGTCAAAATAATGTTAAAAGATCTAACTGATTTCCATCTTAAAACGATATTTCTAGGCATGCTGTGGTAAAATAAAAAGATTGAAATGAAGGAGAAAGGGACGAACGAAAAATGGCAGAAAATCTAGATTTATTTGAGCTGAATAAGTTTTTTATTCTCGGACGTCCGATTGTCTCGATTTTTCATAATGCACAAAATATGTATTCAATTGTCCGTGTGAAAATTCAGGAAACAAACTTACAATATGACGATAAGGAAATTATTGTTGTCGGCTATTTTCCTCCACTGCAAATGGATGAACAGTATCGATTTACTGGAATTTTGAGACAACATCCAAAATATGGTGTACAATTTCAAATTGAGACGTTTGCAAAAGAAGTACCAGCAACTGAGCAGGGAATCGTACATTACTTATCGAGTGACTTATTTGTTGGAATTGGCAGAAAAACAGCTGAAACAATTGTTGAAAAACTTGGTGCGAATGCATTACGTCTTATTTTAGAGGATCCAAACGCACTCGATGTTGTCCCTCGGTTATCTGCAGATAAAAAAGAGGTCATTCATCGCACGATTGAACAAAATCTTGGTTTAGAACGTGTGATGATTCAGCTCAATGAATGGGGCTTTGGACCACAGCTTGGCATGAAAATTTACCAAACGTATCGTACGGAAGCCATTGAGTTAGTGACAGAAAATCCATATCGTCTTATTGAAGATGTTGACGGTGTTGGATTTTTACGTGCGGATGAGCTTGGTGCAAAATTGGGTATTACCGGCAATCACCCTGACCGTATAAAGGCTGCTATTTTCCATATTCTAAATACAGCAGCGCTATCAGATGGCCATGTATATTTAGATGCCGAGCATGTATTACCACATGTAAAGGACATGCTAGAACAAAGTCAACGTGAGGAAATTCCCTTTGAAGCCATTTCAAAGGCCTGTATTGAAATGCGTGAGGAAAATAAGATCTATGGCGAAGAAACTAGACTTTATTTGCCATCCTTATATTTTTCAGAAGTCGGCATTGCTTCGAAAATTTTAGCGTTAACCGAACGAAACAGTAAGGCCGAGCATTTTAGTAAGGATGAAATTCGCAAGGCAATTGGTGAAACTGAAGAGTTTTTAAATGTCACATATGCAGAAACACAAGCATACGCGATTGAGCAAGCTCTCAACTCAGCAGTCATGATTTTAACAGGTGGACCAGGAACAGGGAAAACAACCGTTGTACGAGGTATCGTTGAAGTCTATGCAAAGCTACATGGGCTATCACTAAATCCAAAAGAATATGCACAAAAGGAAGAGCCGTTCCCCATTATTCTATGTGCACCGACTGGGCGTGCAGCGAAGCGTTTATCAGAGTCGACAGAGCTACCTGCAATGACGATACATCGTTTATTAGGTTTTACAGGGCAGGAAAAAGAAGAGGAAACCGAGCGCGAAGTTACTGGTAAGCTTATTATTGTTGATGAAATGTCAATGGTTGATACATGGCTTGCACATCAATTATTGAAATCATTACATGAGGATGTACAGGTAGTATTTGTAGGTGATCAGGATCAGCTACCACCGGTAGGTCCAGGACAAGTGTTGAAAGATCTACTCGCTTCTCAGCAAATTCCCACGGTGGAATTAACAGATGTTTATCGTCAGGCAGAAGGCTCAACAATTATCGAACTTGCCCACCAAATAAAACGCGGTACGATACCCAATGATTTAACAGTGAAAACATCAGATCGTTCATTTATTAAAGCATCATCAGAGCAGGTGGCAAGTGTAGTCACACAGGTAGTCAAGAGTGCTGTAACAAAAGGGCAAGAAATTCGAAATATTCAAGTACTAGCGCCAATGTATAAAGGACCAGCGGGAATTGATAACTTAAATAAGATGATCCAAGAGCTCATCAATCCAAATGATACAGGCTCGAGAAAAGAACTAGTCTTTGGTGATGTAACGTATCGCATAAAAGATAAAGTGCTGCAGCTCGTCAATCAACCAGAAAGCAACGTCTTTAACGGAGATATGGGCGAAGTGATTAGTATCATTAAGGCAAAGGAAACAATCGAGAAGCAGGACTTACTCGTAGTTTCTTTCGATGGCATTGAAGTTACTTATCAACGCAATGATCTTAATCAATTGACACTTGCTTATTGTTGCTCTATACACAAATCGCAGGGCTCGGAGTTTCAAACTGTTATTATGCCAGTAGTACGAGGTTATTCAAAAATGTTGCGTCGTAATTTGTTATATACGGGCATTACAAGGGCGAAAAATTTCTTGATTTTATGTGGGGAACCTGAGGTGTTAGCGGGTGGCTTAAAGCGTACAGATGATTTACAACGATTTACTTCGTTGCGGGCACGACTTAATCCGATGGAAGCAACGGAGGAAATTGTGGAGATTGTAGTAGCGTCTCCAACCGAGGAAACATTGCAGGAAGAGAAGCAAACAATCTCTCCAAAGCTCACGGTAGACACTATGCCACTTATTCATCCAATGATTGGAATGGATAGTGTTTCACCGTATCATTTTATGGATGAAATACATTAAATATAAGATTTATGAGGTGAAGAAAGTGAAACGCATCGTTTTATTGCTTCTATTTATGCTGCTTTTACCGTTTGCACAAGAGGCATATGCAAATAATACGGTCATTCAGATAAATGAAGAAGCAACTGTCTTTGATAATCGTTCAGGCTCACTTGTTCAAGTGGGCACGTTATCAGCTGGACAAACCTTTGTTGTAACAAAAGATTACGGAGCCAATTGGTGGCAAATTCGTTGGGGTGGTCATTATGGCTATGTTGATAAACGTTATACAACTATTGTGCCAACAACAACGTATAAAAATACGGTGCCATCAGTTGTAAAGATAAACGATTATATAGTGGCAACGAGCGTCGCGCCGATTTACGATAATACTGGTAACAAACTGGTACAGTTTGCAACATTGTCCGAAGGTGTTCGTTTCCCTATTTATAGTAGAATGGGCGTTTGGTACGGTATTGCTGTAAACGGACGACTAGGGTTTGTAAATAGTAAGTTTGTTGAAGAAGAAAAAGGCGAAGAATCAACAAATACGTCAACAAAACCTACTGAAAAACCTAAACCAACTTTGCCAAGTAAGCAAAATGGCTATATTGAAGCGTTAGAAAACACAGTACTTTATGATTTGCGCCGTGAAGATCATGTGATGACCATAGCTACTTTATTAAAAGGACAACAGCTAGAGGTGACAAATGCGGAAGACGCGACCTATGTACAAGTGCGATGGGGCAAAACCTTTGTTTATGCTGAAAAATCGAAGGTGAAGTTTGTTCATACACCTGCCTATAATAATATAGGGAAAGATAACGCGGTGCAAAATCAATATTTTATTCCTATTTCTGGTAATGGCGATATTTATGATCGTTCTTCAGGTAGTTTACAACCATTCGCGAAACTAGATATCAATCGCCGTTATCCGATTTTGCGAAAAGAAGCGAATTGGTATGTGACTACGCTTGGCGGACGTGAAGGCTATATTCACAGTTCAAAGGTAGCAATGGATCGAGGAGTACCTGTGATGATGTATCATCATTTCTTAAAAGATCATGAACTTGGTCGCTTTAAAAATGTTAGTACAACAATGACAGATGCACAGTTTGCCAATGAAATGCAGTATTTAAAAAGTAAAAATTATGAAACTGTAAGTACAGATGAATTATTACGTTTTATGCGTAATGAAATTACATTGCCAGCGTATTCCATCGTGCTAACATTTGATGATGGCTTATTATCAACACGTGAATATGCATATCCTGTACTAAAAAAACATGGCTTTCAAGCAACGCAATTTTTAATTACGTATCGTAATGAATATTCGCCAGCGGAGCAAATGTTTGATTATAAAGACTTACAGGCAATCTCCCGAGAGGATATGGCCAATATGCAGGATGTTTTTATGTACGAATCACATACGTATAATTTACATGATATTGTGGGGAATAAAGGAAAGATGCTGCTCGTTCCATATCATGAAGTTGTACAGGATTTAAAGCGTAGTTTAACAATAATCCCTGGTGCCAAGGCATTTGCCTATCCATTTGGTCAATATAATTCAAATACGATTTACGCTGTAAAGGAAGCTGGTTTTTCAATGGCGTTTTCAACAATGCCTGGCTATAACAATCCATATGATGATGTGTATCAAATTAAACGATTGTATAGCGATCAAAAAACTACATTTGCACAATTCCAAAAAATGGTTTCTCCATTTGCGCAATAGCCTAGTGCCCAATCTGCTTTAATAGTAGATTGGGTTTTTCTATGATAGCTATGCTACACAACAAACCCGCATCCTTGTGATAAGATGCGGGTTTGTTGTGTAGTAGTTTAGTTGTGAGCAATGTTCAGCATTCAAGAAATTAGTGTAAGCCAATTAAGTGGTGTTTGACAACTTCGTATGCTTGGCAAACATTTTTATATTGGTCTTTTTCTTGCGCGATTATGTTGGAGGCAATAGAGAATAATAAGTTCTCTTCGTTGTGATCTTCCATTCTGTTCATTAATGCAGCTTCCATTTTATCTACGTAGGAAATGATTTGAGAATTCATGTATATTTTCTCCTTTTTTGTTTAAATGTTGTATTTGCTTTGTTTACGATGTTATCATACACCCGCCTGTTCTAAAAATCTAGCGAGGTTGTACTAATAAAAGAAGGATTTTTAATGAATATGTCACAAAAATGAACTTGTTTTAAAAGTGCTTACTGGAACCGTTTTCTTCTAATATAACTGATAAATCATGCAATATGTAAAATTTCCAACTGTATTTAAAAAGTAATACAGATTGTTATTTTTGAAGTGTTGATATAATACAGATTAAGTGATTGAGGAACAAATTGTGGCTAAAATTCATATATTAATAAGTATAAAAACATAGGGACAATTAGGGGTGAATGTATGCCAGCTATTACAGGACAGCAATATATTGATCGGATTAATGCATTGCAAACGCATCTATCGTTAGATGGGGAAATTATTAAGGGAAAGGTTTCAGAGCATCCAGCATTTAAAGGCGTTATACAGAGTCAGGCAAGGCTCTTTGATTTACAGTATGATGAGGCGTTACATGATCGAATGACCTATGTGTCACCAACCACTAAGCAGCGGGTAGGCATGTCTTTCCTTCAAGTTGTGACACCCGAAGATTTAGTGAAAAGACGTCATGCAGCTCGGGAGTGGGCTTTATCCAGTCATGGTTTTATGGGAAGAAGTCCTGATTATATGAATACCACGCTAATGGCTCTAGCATCAGCTGCGGATTATTTAAAAGATAAACCTAATTGTTTTCCTGATCACTTACTTAACTTTTATGAATATGCTCGCGAGCATGATCTTACGATGACTCATACATTTATTGAGCCACAAGTAAACAGGCAAAGATATTATTATGAAGATGAAGACTTAACGATTGCAGCTAAAATTGTAGAGAAAACGAATCAAGGTTTAGTTATTAAAGGGGCGAGGTTGCTCGCAACGCAAGGTGGAATTACCGATGAGCTTCTCGTATTATCGACAAATGGCTATGACGAAGGGAAAGGTTTTGGTTTCTCGATTCAAAGTAATACGGAGGGTTTGAAATTTTTATGTAGGCAGTCATTCGTAGGTGGCGAATCAACTTTTGATAACCCGTTAAGTGCCCGCTTTGAGGAAATGGATACTATTGTCGTCTTTGATCGTGTCATAGTGCCATGGGAACGCGTATTTTATTATGAAAATGTGGAAGTTGCGAATAACTTTATGAATGTTAGTGGGTTCCAAGCATTCACTTTACATCAAGTGTTGTCACGCCAAATTGCAAAGACTGAATTTGTTCTAGGTGTAGTGCAGTCTATTGTGGATACGATAAACATCGGTGATTATCAACATGTTCAGCAAAAGGTTGTAGAAATCATTGTAACACTGGAAACGATGAAGGCACTACTGTTAAAGTCTGAAATAGATGCAAAGCGAGATACATTTGGCTTTATAAGACCTGATCACCCGACACTGCAAGTCGCTATTCAAATTTTTCCTAAAGTATATCCATCCTTTACGGAAATAATTCAGTTGCTCGGAGCAAGTGGATTAATGTCAATTCCGAGCGAAAAGGCGTTTACAGCGGATGATGGTGACTTAGAACATTATTTACAATCATCCCGTGAGGGTGGGGAGGATCGTGTGAGAAAATTCCGTCTTGCCTGGGATTTAACGATGAGTAACTTTGGCACAAGGCAAACACTGTATGAACGCTATTTCTTTGGAGATCCTGTGCGCTTATCGGGCATGCTTTATCAATCTTATAATAGGGGATATTTAGTAAAACGAGTGGAAGATTTTTTAAATGAAAATTAAATAATTGTAGCCAGTAAAACATTGTTGATTTTAAACATTATAATTTGAATAACTGAGGAAATAGAAAAAATACTTGATTATATTAAGTGCAAAAGAGCAAGAGAAATCGAAATTGATTTCTCTTGCTCTTTTACTTATAGCGTAAATATACGTACTTCTTCTTGCAATTCTTCTGCGTATTTTTCAAGTGCTTCAGCAGTCGCAGCGATTTCTTGCATAGCAGATGCTTGTTTAACAGTCGCCTGTGCCATTGCCTCTACTTCATCTTTTGAAGAAAGTGAAATGTCTTCTATTACTTTCATATCTCCTACTACTTGATGACTATTTGCAGAAATCGTTTTTGATTTTTCTAATACGTCATGGAGCTGATCGTTAATTTCTTCAATGAATGTTTTCATTTCATGGAAGTTCTCTTCAGATTGTGTAAACATCTGTAATCCTTTCGTAACTTCGCTATGGCTTGTATCCATCGATGTTGCTAGTTTTGAAGCTTCTCGTTGAATAGCTGTAATTATTTGACGAACTTGTGAAGAGGATTGGTTCGTTTGTTCGGCTAACTTCCGAACTTCATCTGCTACGACCGCAAAGCCCTTACCATGCTCACCTGCGCGCGCTGCTTCAATGGCAGCATTAAGTGCCAATAAATTCGTTTGTTCAGATATGGATGTAATAACTGCTAAAATTTCATCAATTTCTTTGACGTACGTATTCACCGTTGTAATGTCCGTTGAAAGCTCGTTAATTTTGCCCTCGATTGTTCTCATTTGTTTTTGAGTAGATGCGACAACATTTTGACCTATATCAGCAGTTACTTCAGCTTTTTCAGCTTTTTGCGTTAAGCTATTTGTGTTTTCGTAAATTTGATGAATGTCATCTGAAACTTGCTCGAGTGTATCAAAGCTTGCTACTAATTTGGCAGTTTGCTTGTCGATACCTTCAGAAACGGCAATGGCAGCTTGTGACACCCGTTCTGTAGCACGTGAGTTTTCGTCTGTAACCGCACTTAATTCTTCTGAGGAAGCAAGTAGTGAAGTTGATTTTTCGTGAATATGTGATAATACATCGCGTAGTGAATCGCTCATTTTTTGGAAGGCTTTTCCGAGAACACCGATTTCATCTTTTTTCTTGCTTACCACTTTAGCACGTAAATCACCTGCACTCATCGTTTTAGCTGCTTCGATCATAGCGCCTAGAGAGCGTGTAATTGTACGAATTATGACATATAAAATTGCACCGAATAATGCTATAGAAAGACATACAACGATGAATGTAGAAATAAATATAGGTTTTGTCGCATTAGATATTTCACTTTCCGTCATCGCTCCACCTACATGCCATCCAGTTAATGTATTTTTTTGTACAAACATTTGCTTTTCTTCATTATCTACTCGGTAGTTAATAAATTTGTCTGTGCCCTCTAACATCGCTGATGCCCAAGTCTCATCTGAAATATCTGTACCGACCTCAATGGTTGGGTGTGAAATAATTGCTTGATTTCGACTTACTAAAAATGCATAACCTTCATTTCCAATATGTATGGTACCGATTAAATTTGCTAGCTCTTCCATTTTAAGATTGACGGCAAATACACCATCGGCATTTTTGATTTCTTTGGAAATCGTCACAACCCAGTCGCCTGTTGAAGCAGATTTGTGCGGATCAGAAATAACAACTTCTCCTTGTGCTTCAATGGCGTTCTTGTACCAATCCCGTGTACGTGGATCGAAATCCTTCTTTCCAGATAATCCGAGATTAGGAACTTGAATCATCTCACCATTTCCAGTACCAATAAATGAAGAAACAAGCCCTTTACTCGTATCGAAATATTGCTGCATGCTTTGTAGGAGGGTTGCGCGTTCTTCTTGAGAGATAGTTGTCTTAGTTAGTGAGTTGCCAAAGTAAGTCACATCTTCTACAATCGGCTGGATATGTTTGTTGATAAATTCATCGACAACCGCAACATTTTGTGAGGCACTTGTATGCATAGTATCGTATATTTCATTTTTTGCGACTGAATACGATGTTATAGCGATGAGTAGGCTCGGAATGATAAGTGCAAAGAAAAAAGTTAAGCCTAATTTCTTTCCAATCGTCATGGTTGTCATATGTTTCTGCTTGTGCATAATTATCCTCTCCTTGTTTTAGTGTATCTTTATAGCAAGATACTATTTTAAGTATAACTTAATTTTATTGATAAAAAATGTATATTTTGGGAACGTTTAGATTGATAGAGTGCGCAAAATTATATGGTCGATAAAAAAGATTTCAAATTCAAAAAATGAACGTGTCACTGTCGAAAAGAAAAAGGAAGTTTTGAAGTGATCGAACTAATAAATATAGGGGAGTGGCTTGAAAAGAAGACGAGTGAAGGCTAAATTAACAGTGCATTGAATAGCTTCAAGGGTAGCGTATCTTTACAAAAATGGGTGTTATTAAAAGTATTTTTGCTTTTCAATATAATTGGTATTGTTTATTGAAAATCTTCACAGCAATTCTTTTGAGCAGTATTTAATTGATAATAAGATGAACGTTGACACTCTTTGCAATCTTTTTTATAATTTACTGTATAATAGTAAAAACGATGATGGAACAAGTACGTATTTGTACGTGGACAAGAAAGGGATTTCTAGGCTGGAAAAATCCTCACGACTAACAAATGCCGAAAGCTACTCCAGAGTGCAGCTAATCACTGCCGTTCACTTACGTTACAAGTGCTTGAGAGGTAAGTAGGATATACTTACAACTAGGGTGGTACCGCGAGATCATAACAAGTCCTCGTCCCTTTTTTGGGATGAGGGCTTTTTTTGTTTATATAGCGGATTCATATCGTAATTTTACGTAGATAAGAGGAGGAACTTTCCACATGAACGCAGCAGAAATTCGACGTATGTATTTAGAGTTTTTTAAAGAAAAAGGACATCATCATGAGCCGTCAGCACCACTTGTACCTATTAATGATCCGTCGTTATTATGGATTAACTCAGGTGTTGCAACACTAAAACCTTATTTTGATGGTCGTATTATTCCTGACAATCCACGTATTACAAATGCACAAAAATCTATCCGTACAAATGATATTGAAAATGTCGGGAAAACAGCTCGTCACCATACATTCTTTGAAATGCTTGGAAACTTCTCAATCGGTGACTATTTCAAAAAAGAGTCCATACATTACGCATGGGAATTTTTGACGGATAAAAAATGGATGGGCTTTGATCCAGAACTTTTATCGATTACGTTACATCCGGAAGACCAAGAAGCATATGCTGTATGGCATAACGAAATTGGCATTCCAGAAGAGCGTTTAATCCGTTTAGAGGGGAACTTCTGGGATATTGGAGAAGGTCCATCGGGTCCGAACTCAGAAATTTTCTATGACCGTGGGGAAGCGTATGGCTCAGATGAAAATGATCCAGAAATGTATCCTGGTGGCGAAAATGAGCGCTATCTAGAAATTTGGAACTTGGTGTTCTCTCAATTCAACCATAATCCTGATGGCACATACACACCACTACCAAAGCAAAATATTGATACAGGGATGGGACTAGAGCGTATTGTATCCGTGGTGCAAAACGTCCCAACAAACTTTGATACGGATTTATTCATGCCAATTATTGAAAAAATTGAACAATTCGCAAACCGTCAATATAAGCGTCCTGGTGAAGTGGCGTTAAGTGAAATCTTCGGAACAGAAGAAGACATTAACACACCGTTTAAAGTCATTGCCGACCATATTCGTACGGTCGCGTTTGCAATCGGTGATGGTGCACTTCCGTCAAACGAAGGTCGTGGCTATGTTTTACGTCGTTTACTACGTCGTGCCGTTCGTTATGCAAAACAAATTGGCATCGAGAAACCATTTATGTTTGAATTAGTCCCAACTGTTGGTGAAATTATGGTTGATTTCTACCCTGAAGTAACAGAGAAATGTGAATTTATTCAACGTGTTATTAAAAATGAGGAAATTCGCTTCCATGAAACATTAGACGGTGGTTTAGCAATCTTTAACGATGTTGTAGAAGTACAAAAATCAGCGGGACAAGACTATATTCCTGGTGCAGATGCATTCCGTTTATATGACACATACGGTTTCCCAATCGAATTAACAGAAGAGTATGCGGAAGAAGTGGGCATGAAGGTTGACCATGAAGGATTCGAGGTTGCAATGGAAGAACAACGTGAGCGTGCACGTGCAGCTCGTCAAGATGTAGATTCCATGCAAGTACAAAATGAAGTACTAGCTAACTTAACCGTGGCAAGTGAATTTGTTGGTTACGAAACATTATCGGTAGATACAGAAGTAGCAGCGATGATTGTCAACGGCCAAGTGGCAAAAGTAGCTTCTGAAGGGCAAGAAGCGCTAGTTGTAATAACAAAAACACCATTTTACGCTGAAATGGGTGGACAAATTGCGGATAGTGGTGTCATTTCGAATGATAGCTTTACTGCTATTGTGAAGGATGTACAAAAAGCGCCAAATGGACAACCATTGCACACTGTAATTGTGGAATCTGGTGAAATGCATGTTGAAGATGCAGTAAAAGCGGTGGTCAATCGTGATGCGCGAAACCTAATTATTAAAAATCATACTGCGACACATATTATGCAACGTGCGTTAAAAGACGTATTAGGTGATCATGTAAATCAAGCTGGTTCATATGTGGGTCCTGATCGTTTACGTTTTGACTTCTCTCACTTCGGTCAAGTGACAAAAGAAGAGTTACAGCAAATTGAACGTATCGTAAACGAAAAAGTGTGGGATGATATTGAAGTTGTGATTGAAGAAAAAGGTATCGATGAAGCAAAGGCAATGGGTGCAATGGCATTATTCGGTGAGAAATACGGCGATGTCGTACGCGTTGTATCTATCGGTGACTACTCTATTGAGCTTTGCGGTGGTATCCACGTAAAACGTTCTTCTGAAATCGGCTTCTTCAAAATCGTGTCTGAAGGCGGTATTGGTGCAGGAACTCGACGTATTGAGGCAGTGGCTGGTAAAGTTGCTTACGAAGCCGTAAAAGAAGAAGAGGCGTACTTAAATGATGCAGCTGCCTTACTAAAAGCGAATCCAAAAGATATTGTGACAAAAGTACAAGCACTACAAGCAGACTATAAAGAATTACAACGTGATAATGAAGCACTATCACAAAAAATTGCAAATGCACAAGCAGGTGCTATCGTAGACGCAGCTCAAACAATTGGTGATGTAACAGTCTTATCTACTAAAGTAGAAGCGAAAGACAACAATCAATTGCGTCAAATGATGGATGATTTAAAAGTAAAAATGAATAAAGCAATTGTCGTTTTAGGTGCTGTTGATGGCGATAAAGTTATGCTTTGTGCAGGTGTCACAAAAGATTTAGTGGGCGGAAACTATCACGCTGGAAATATCGTGAAAATGGTAGCAGAAGCTTGTGGCGGTAAAGGCGGAGGCCGTCCGGATATGGCGATGGCAGGTGCAAAAGATGCATCAAAACTTGATGAAGCGCTACTTTCTGTGTATGATTACGTTAAATCCATTTAATTAATCCGCCAAATCGGTTATAATAAAGAGAAATTGGAGATGAGCTTCTTTGCACATCTCCTTATTTCTGAAAGCGAGGTGCTGGTCATGAGTTCATTTGATCAAACGATGAAATTTAATTTTCCAGAAGAATCAATGGAACAGGAAGTCAAGCAGGTAATGTTGAAAGTACATTCTTCATTAGAGGAAAAGGGATATAATCCTATCAATCAGATTGTCGGTTACTTACTTTCTGGTGATCCGGCGTATATTCCTCGCCATCAGGATGCTCGTAATTTAATTCGCAAGCTTGAGCGTGACGAAATTCTAGAAGAGCTTGTTAAATTTTATATCAAAAAGAATAACGAGGACTAGAAATGAGAATTATGGGATTAGACGTTGGGTCGAAAACAGTGGGCGTTGCAATTAGTGATGCACTTGGCTGGACGGCACAAGGTATTGAAACCGTAAAAATTGATGAAGCAAATGGCGTGTTCGGCATCGACCGTTTAGCCGAGCTAGTGAAGGAATATACTATAACAGAATTTGTTGTAGGATTCCCGAAAAACATGAATAATACGGTAGGACCACGTGGAGTGGCTTCTGAAAACTATAAAAAGTTATTAGAAGAAACATTTTCACTACCGGTCAAGCTTTGGGACGAACGATTAACGACGATGGCTGCTGAGCGCATGCTAATCGAAGCGGATGTAAGTCGCAAAAAACGCAAGCAGGTTATTGATAAAATGGCTGCTGTGATGATTTTACAAGGCTATTTAGATAGCAAAAATTAACTGATGAGGTGACAGACATGGCACAAGAGCATAACCATGAAGAAGAATTACATGTACAACATATTACAGTGATTGACGAAAGCGGAAACGAGCAGCTTTGCGAAGTAATTCACGTACACGAGTCTCCTGAATTTGGAAAATCATACGTATTTTACTCAATGGTAGGCGCTGAAGAAGATGAAGAAGGTTCAGTAGAAATCTTCGTATCTTCATTCGTACCTTCTGAAAACGGCGAAGATGGTGAGTTAACACCTATCGAAACGGAAGCAGAGTGGGATATGGTGGAAGACGTTTTAAACGCTTTAGAGGACGAAGACGAAGAATAATCGTTTTTCTATTTGAAGTGTGGGAACAAGGATGGCAATGTGCGGTCCTTGTTCCTTTTTTACTGTGTTCAGTAGTGAATATAACCTCAACAGCATGCAGTAAAGTCTATGATAAGTGTAATTGGACATCATTAAACCAAAGCACCAATTGATTTAAATAAGGAGGGATTTTCTAATGAACGAAGAAATTCAAGAGTTTATGATTAAGAATGAGGATGGCAAGGAGCAAAAATGCCGTGTAGTCTTTACATTCGATGCTGAGGAAAAATCATATGTACTGTTTTCGTTAATTGACGCAGATGGCAATGAAATTCCTGGCGATATTTCAGCCATGACGTTCGATTATGATGACAACAATGGAGAAATGACAAATTTACAGCCTGTTGAAACAGAGGCAGAGTGGGAAATGATTAATGAGGTTGTATTAACGCTTCTTGATGAATTTGAAGAAGAGCCACAACTTATAACTGTGACAGATGAAGAGGGCAATGATCAAGTGTGTGAGGTGATTCATACATTTGCATCAGAACAATTTGGTAAATCGTATGTGCTCTATGTTCCTGCAACGGACGAGCCATTTGAGGAGCGAGATATTTTTGCTGCGCACTATGTGCCGGGCAAGGACGGCAATATTGAGGAATTACTACCAATTGAAACAGATGAAGAATGGACATTTGTAGAAGATAAATTAAATGAATTATAAACAACACTCTGAGTGGCGATATGCTATTCGGAGTTTTTTTTACATTCGTGAACCTAATTGAAAATTTCTATTAGATACTCAAAAGTTTTCTATATAATAATGAAAAACGTGTATTTTCGATGTGATATTAGCATTAAAGTAGAAAATAATTGATTTTTTGTTTTGTATTTTCGGGATTTTTAGATCAAGAGGAAAAAATAAGAAAAAATGGTATTGACCAATCACTAGTAAATGGATAAGATTTGTTTTATATAAAAAAGAAATTTCAAATAATTTGATTTTTTAAGAGAAAACTTCATATATTCATGAATTTTCAATTTTTATTTAACTTTAAAACCAAGTAAACATATTCACAAAGGAGGAAATTGAAATGAGGAAATTATGGGCTTTGTTAGTCGGTGCATTAGTAATTGGCGTATTAGCAGGTTGTACACAATCAGGCGAGGCAAGTAAAGATGAAACGGTGACATTAAAAGTAGGTGCAGCAAGTGTACCCCACGCAGAGGTATTGGAATATTTAGCGGATGATATTGCAAAAGAGGGTGTGAAATTAGAAATTTCTATTTTAAAAGATGCCGTACAAACAAATCAACAAACAGCTGACGGTGAATTGGATTTCAATTATTTTCAGCATATCCCATTTTTAGAGCAGACCAATAAAGAAAGCCATTTAGATTTAGTTAGTGTAGAAGGCATTCACATTGAACCATTTGGTGTGTATTCAAAAACAATCGATAACATTACCGATTTACCACAGAATGCAGAAGTAGCAGTACCAAATGATGTAGTCAATTTTTCTCGTGCATTATTATTATTTGAGAGTAATGGTCTTATTGAATTAGATGATACGAAACAAAGTGATTTTACAGTCGAGGATATAACAAAAAATGAAAAGAATATCCAATTTATCGGGGTCGATTCACTCTTATTAGTTCGTTCATTAGATGATGTAAATGCGGCTGCTATTAATACAAACTACGCATTAGAAGGGGGATATAATCCCGGAGAGGACGCACTCATCAGTGAAGGGTCAGAGTCACCATATGTCAATATTATCGCCACGACTAAAGAAAGAAAGGATGATGTTGCCATTCAAAAGGTTGTTAAATGGTTGACAAGTGATAAGGCGCGCCAGTTTTTTGAAGAACAATACAAAGGTGCTGTCGTTCCAGTTTTTTAACATTATGCAGCAAAATTATAAACAAAATTCAACGAGAAGGAGGTACAGGGGCATGATTGAATTCATCGAAACGACAAAGGAATTTCAGGTAGGGCAATCCACTGTGAAGGCTTTAGATCACATTAATTTAACGGTTCGAAAAGGTGATATATTTGGCGTTATTGGTTTTAGTGGTGCTGGTAAAAGTACCTTAATAAGAACAGTGAATCTGTTGGAAGAGCCTACTTCAGGTCAGGTACTTGTGCATGGCATAAATCTTACAACATTAAGTAAAAAACAATTACGAGAGGAAAAGAAAAAAATCGGAATGATTTTCCAACACTTCAATCTTCTTAATTCTAAAACAGTTTTTGAAAATGTGGCGATACCATTGGAGTTAGGTGGTGTCAAAAAAACAATAATTGAAACACAAGTACGTGAGGTTTTAACATTCGTTGGTTTAGAAGATAAGGCCAATCGTTATATAGATGAATTATCAGGTGGTCAAAAGCAACGGGTTGGGATTGCGCGTGCACTTGTCACCAAGCCAAAAATATTATTGTGTGATGAAGCGACATCTGCGCTGGATCCACAAACGACTAAATCTATTTTAGAGCTATTAAAGCGTGTCAATATTGCGTTTGGTATTACGATTTTAATGATTACGCATGAGATGGCAGTAATACGTGACATATGTAATCGTGTTGCGGTTATGGAAAATGGTCACATTATTGAAGAAGGGAATGTACTTGAAATTTTTTCAGCACCAAAGGAAGATACAACCAAAAATTTTGTGCAGTCGGTCGTACGTGATGACATACCTCAGTCGATCTATGAGCAACTGAAAGAAAAAAATGGCTCGAAACGGGTTTTTAACATGAAATTTATTGGGGTAGATGTTGGGCAACCTGTTGTATCACAGGTGGCGAAAAAATTCAATGTCGATGTCAATGTATTGTTTGGCAATATCACTGAACTACAAGGAATACCTTTTGGTCATTTAATAGTAGAACTTGTTGGACCTGAACCAGAAATACAAAAAGCATTTTTATATATTCAAAACAAAAATATTCAGATTGAGGAGGTCAGTGCACATGAAGGTGAGCGCACAAATCATTATCGACGCAGTGTGGGATACGCTGTACATGGTTAGTATCTCGTTATTTTTCGGCGCTATCTTGGGCTTTATCTTAGGCATTACATTAGTTGTCACTAGAAAAAGACATATTTTGGAAAATAAATTATTTTTTTCTATCTTGAACCCTATTGTAAATACACTTCGTTCCATTCCATTTATTATTTTACTCGTTGCCATTATTCCATTTACACGTTTAATTGTTGGAACGGCTATTGGGACAACAGCAGCAATTGTGCCGCTTGTATTGCATATCGGACCGTATATTTCCAGATTAATAGAAAATTCTTTACTTGAAGTGGATGAAGGCATTATTGAAGCGGCGAAGGCAATGGGGGCATCTCCATTCCAGATTATTCGTAAATTTTTATTGCCTGAAGCTTTCCCATCATTGATTTTAAGTGTCACGACGGCAACTATTGGCTTAATAGGAGCAACAGCTATGGCTGGAGCAGTTGGCGGCGGAGGTCTTGGTGATGTCGCCATAACTTACGGCTATCAGCGCTTTGATAATGTCACGATTTTAGTAACGGTTGTGATTTTAGTTGTGCTCGTTCAAATTATTCAAAGCATCGGCAATAGCTTTGAAAGAAAACTACGAAGAGTGTCTTAGAAGGGAAGTATTACCATGAAAAAAATGAACTATGTCATCGGATTGCTTACGTTATTATTTTTGCTTGTAGCATGTGCGAACGCTGAAGAAAAGGATGTCGTAAAAGTAGGTATTCGCAGCTCGGAACTGAAAACTTGGGCGTATATAAAAGAACAAGCAGCGAAGGAAGATCTTGAGCTAGAACTCGTTACTTTCTCCGCTCAATTCGACCCAAATCAAGCATTGGCAGAGGGTGAAGTGGATATCAATGCCTTTCAGCATGTAGCGTACTTAAACTTATTTAATACGAATAATCATACAGATTTACAGGTGATAGGCACGACAATTATGGCGCCTATTGGTCTATATTCAAACAAATATAGCTCAGTAACGGATATCAAAGAAGGAGCTAAAATAGCCGTACCAAACGACCCGTCAAACTGGGGACGTGCATTGTACTTACTGCAAGAATACGATTTACTCACTGTTACAGATGATTTTGATGGCAATGGCGGAGAGGACCGTATTAAAGATAATCCGAAGAATTTAACAATCCTGCCTGTAGAGGGTGCAACAACGCCACGTGTAATGGAGGATGCTGATTTCGCGGTTATTAATAATGGTGTGGCAGTGGAAGCGGGCTTGCTTTTAAAGGATGCTATTATTCATGAGAATGAAACTGCAAAGCCATTTATCAATGTAATTGTGGCAAAAGCAGAAGATAAGGACAATGCCACATTGAAAAAAATTGTAGATATCTATCAACGTCAGGACACGGCAAATTTCATTACAGATATTTCTAAAGGTAATTATATTCCTGTAAAGCTGTCATTGGAGGAGTTAGCAACATGGAAACAGTTTTATTCATATTAAAATAGGAGAGATGATGAATGGCGAAGAAAAAGGAATTGAAGTTAGCGTTGTACTTAATAGGAGCTGGGATGCATGTTGCAGCTTGGAAACATCCTCAAGGGCAGACAAATGCAAGTATTGATATTCAAGCGTTGCAAAAGGTAGCACAGATTGCCGAAAAGGGTAAATTTGATATTGCTTTTGTCGCTGATAGTTTAGCAATTAATCATGCATCTCATCCTCATATTTTAAATCGTTTTGACCCGCTCATTCAGATTACAGCTTTAGCCGCAGCAACGACAAAAATTGGTCTAGGCGCGACAGCATCGACAACTTATAGCGAACCATATGTGCTAGCAAGACAGTTAATGTCCGTTGACCATATAAGTAATGGTCGCGTTGCATGGAACTTGGTAACGACGGCCGATGCAACAGGTGAGACTGCTCAAAACTTTAGTCGTGATAAGCATTGGGAACACGATCATCGCTATGAACGTGCAGAGGAATTTATTGATGTTGTCCAGTCATTATGGGATTCATGGGAAGATGACGCTTTTGTTTATGATCGTGAAAATAATATTTTTTACGATCCAAAAAAAGTGCATGAAACAGCCTTCAAGGGCGAGTATTTATCAGTAAAGGGGCCTTTGAATATTGCTCGTTCCGTGCAAGGGCAACCTGTTATTGTAGAAGCAGGCGCGTCGAAACCAGGGCAAAAATTGGCAGCGCGTACAGCAGAAGTAGTTTTTGTACACTGGGATGATATTGAAAAATCGAAGGAGCATTATCGTAATTTAAAAGTACAGCTCGCTCCATTTGGGCGTTCACAAGAGGAACTTCTAGTATTGCAAGGCATTTCACCAATTGTCGGCGATACGGAGGAAGAAGCCAACCGTAAGTACAATGAGTTACAAGCTGCAGTTGATCCGTATGAGAGCTTGAAGTTTGTTTCAGGTTATATGGGGAATGTTGATTTTTCTAAGTATTCTTTAGATACGCCAGCGATCGAAGTGGAATTTCCAAAGGTTAACAGTATTCAAAGTCATTTCAATGAGCATTTAGACATTATAAAAAAAGAAAATTTAAAAGTCGGGGATTTATATGCGCGTCTATTTGGTCCAGCTCGACGTGATGCCTTCGTTGGGACACCCATTCAAATTGCAGATGAAATGGAGCGCTGGATTGTAGAGAATGCAGCAGATGGATTTATGTTGCAATTTCCATTATTACCTCGTGATTTAGAGGACTTTGTAGAAAAGGTTATCCCTATATTGCAGGAACGCGGCATCTATCGGAAAGATTATACAGGATCGACACTTCGTGAGCACTTAGGGCTGAAAAAGCCAGAAAATCGATTTGTGAAAAGTAAGGTGACACCGTAATGAGTGATGTATTTATTCGGAATAACCGTGAACAACAGCTTGTACAATATGCCCGTGACTTGGCAACGCAAATTGAAAAAACGGCAGCTAGTTATGATGAAAGTGGTGAATTTCCATTTGAGCATTTTAGGATTTTAGAAGACGCGGGCTATTTCCGCTTAACGGTGCCAAAAAAGTATGGAGGGGAGGAAATTTCGCTCTATGAAATGTTATTAGTGCAGGAGCAGTTAGCTAGAGGCGATGCTTCAACTGCCCTGTCTGTTGGGTGGCGTTTATTAACATTTTTAAATGTCCGTGAGGCTAGAACATGGCCCGAACCAGTATTTTCAGAACTGAGCCGGAAAGCTGTCGAGGAAGGATTACTATTGAATATTATCAATAGTGAACGAGGGAAGGGCAATATTTCACGTGGAAGTTTACCTGGGACGACTGCTAAAAAAGTGAATGGGGGCTATATGATTACAGGTGAAAAGGCCTTTGCTTCATTAGCGCCAATTTTAAAGCAATTTACGATTATCGCCTATTTAGAAGAAGAAAATTTATCTGCGGAGTTCCTCATTATGAAAAACGAACAAGTTGAAATTATTGATACGTGGGATGCGATGGGCATGCGTGCTACGGGTAGTCATGATATTATTTTCCATAACACTTTTGTGCCTGATGAAGCATTATTATACCGACATCGTCCAAATGAAGTGAATCGTTTTTTAGCAGATGGTCGGGTCTATTCACTAGAAATTCCAGCTGTTTATTTAGGCATTGCAGGGTCTGCAAGGGATTATGCAATTGACTTTGCAAAAAACACTTATTCATACAGTCTGGAAAATACGATTGCCCATGCAAGCCACGTGCAACAAAAAATTGGCGAAATTGAAGTGTTATATCAAACGGCCAGACGCACACTTTATAGCATTGCCTCTCAGGTAGAACAAAATCCAGCAATCAAGGAACGATTAGCGGACGATGTAAGTATTGCAAAGTATATGATTTGCAATAATGCTATTGAAATTGTGACAAAAGCCATGCAAATTGTTGGTGGGCGGAGCATTTCAAAATCAAATAAATTACAACGCCTATTTCGTGATGTACAGTGCAGCCGCTTCAATCCACCTGCTGACGATGTGGTCATTTCACAGCTTGCACAAGGCTTATTAGGGGAAGAAAAACAAGGCGCTTTTCAATTATAAAAAAATGAAATCTGCTGACAAAAGTGTTGGCAGATTTTTCTATATGTGCTAATTCTCCTGAATTGTCGATTTCTGTTTGTCGTAAAAGTTGATTTCTAGTATGATAATGGATAGTGATAGGGGGGAAACCCGTGGATAACGGTTCGAAAAAACAAGAAATGTTTTCAAAAATGCAGGAAAAAAAATCAGAGGTAAAAATTGTGAGAAAAATAGTAGCAATTATAGCAATCGTTTTTGTCCTAGTATTTGGGATTGTCGGTTTTATGAGCTATAACTACGTGAAGGGTGCACTAAAGCCAATGGATCCGGATGCGACAAAAACAATTGCCGTTGAGGTGCCGATTGGCTCAAGTTTAGGGTCTATTTCGGCTTTATTAGAAGACAAAGGCATTATTAAAGATGCACGCGTGTTTAAGTATTATGCCAAGTTTAAAAATGAATCACAATTCCAAGCTGGAAATTATGATTTAACAAAAGCGATGACATTGGACGAGCTTATCGAGAGTTTGAAAACTGGGAAAGTGTATCGTGTGCCAGTCTTTACAATGACAATTCCGGAAGGCTTAACACTTGAACAAATTGGTAATATTATTGAGAAGAAAACGCCGTATACACAAAAAGAATTTATGGATTTAGTGACAAGTGATACGTTTGTTCAGCAAATGATGGCCAACTATCCGGAACTTGTGACAGATGCAGTTCTAGCGGACAATATTCGCTATGATTTAGAGGGCTATTTATTCCCAGCGACGTATTCATACTTTGAAGAAAAACCTTCTTTAGAATCCATTGTAGAAGAAATGGTAGCGGCTATGAATAATGTTGTGAAAAATTACAGTGATGCTTTAGCTGAAAAACAAATGTCGGTGCATCAGCTCTTAACATTTGCCTCATTACTGGAGGAAGAAGCGACAGCGCAAACAGATCGTGAAACGATTGCGAGTGTATTCTTTAATCGTATTGATGAAGGAATGCCACTGCAAACAGACCCAACTGTTTTATATGCACTTGGTTCACATAAAGACCGTGTATTATTCGAGGATTTAGAAGTGGAAAATGCTTATAACACATACAAAAACAAAGGCTTACCACCTGGACCAATTGCTGGTGCTGGTAAAACATCGATTGAAGCTTCTTTAAATCCGAGCAAAACTGATTATTTCTATTTCTTAGCTGATAAAGAAGGTGTCAACCACTTCTCGAAAACTTATGATGAGCATTTACAAAAGGTAGAAAAATATTTGAAACAAGCTGAATAGCTACGTCTAACTAGAAAAAAGCATATTCAATAAGACGAATAGAAGGAAAGAAAAATAGCTTTCCTTCTATTTTCATGCTATTATAAATTGTGATTTTAACATTATTCAGCAAAATACCACCTTTAAAATTTGTGTGAAACAGCAGGTTTCGACTTGCATTATACAGGCGTATTATAAATGCCTGTTGAATAAAGTTAAAGCCTCCGGTGAATGTCATAGCTGTTTTTTACGTGAAAATGAAGCGTCAATAAAAGACTACTCTGCAAGTCTTGAATTGTGTGGACACAATTACGCTGAAGTGTAATTGATTCAATATATACGTGGTGGCAATTGTTTCGAACATATTCGAAAAAACAATTGCTCATTTTTGTATGGCAAAGTACCAAGACATCACGTTTGGTCTTTTTCTTTTTGTAGGTAAATGATGATGAATGAAGGATATGGTCAACGGGGCTCCCCTCGTTGTATGTAATTTATATCAGCAGGTCTTTTCATGTAACGAAAACATGCTTTAAGTGTGCAACAGCTACAGTATCCCTCTGCTTCCATAGGTAGGGGATGAATGCCAAAAAAATGTAATCGATTCAGTTGGGATTCAAGCCTCAGCTGAATCAAGTTAAAGCGCCCAGCGAAGGTCATTTAAGATGTTCGTTATAAATGCCAAGTCCTGTTCAGGTTACTGACATCGTCATCGACCTCGTGCATTGCTAAAGGCAATTCAAAATTGACGTATTGTTTATCTGCGAGAAAGCAGAGTAATAGTGAAGCGTCAGTGGCAATTTTGCTGTGGTGTGATTGATTGAGGTGTAAATAAAACAATGGAATTATCGGATGCGTATATACAATCATTTATTCAACCACGTAATGATTTGCTGTTAGAAATGGAGGCGTATGCGAAGGACAATCATGTACCGATTATGCAGCTTGCAGGCATAGACGCACTGAATCAGTTACTTCGTATTCAAAATCCGTCAAACATTCTAGAAATTGGTACGGCAATCGGTTATTCGGCGCTACGTATGGCAGAAGCTTTGCCAAATGTGCAAATCGTTACGATTGAGCGTGATGTAGACCGGGTTAAGAAAGCGAAGGATTATATTGCACGTTCCACTGATTCAAATCGTATTACTGTTATTGAGGGGGATGCCTTAGAAGTGGATGATAAGGCGATTCATACGACATTCGATGCAGTTTTTATTGATGCAGCAAAGGGACAATATCAACGTTTCTTTGAAAAATATGCCCCACTTGTGAAATCAGGTGGAGTCTTGTATATCGATAATATGTATATGCATGGTTTGTCAGATTTGGACTTAAAGGACGTGCCGCGTCGCAAGCGCACTATGATTCGAAATTTAAAAAACTTCACAGATTGGATTATGCACCATCCTGATTATACAAGTGCATTTTTACCAGTCGGTGATGGCTTATTATTATGTTTGAAGAGGTGACTACTATGAAAAAACCTGAATTGCTGGTAACACCGCAGACGGTGGACCATGTCAAAGCACTTATAGAAGCTGGAGCAGATGCTTTTATCATTGGTGAACAACAATTTGGCCTTCGTCTTGCTGGAGAATTTTCTGTCAGCGAAGTAGAAGAAGCAACAAAACTTATTCATGCAGCTGGTAAGAAAGTATATGTTGCAGTGAATGCGCTTTTCCATAATGAAAAACTAGATGCACTTGGCGACTATTTAAAAGAAATGCAGCGGATTGGTGTTGACCGATTAATTTACGGTGATCCTGCTGTTATCATCTTACGTCGTGAGCAAGGTGTAACAATTCCACTGCATTGGAGTCCAGAAACAACTGCGACAAACTGGTTTACGGCTAATTACTGGGGGAAACGTGGTGCAACTCGAGCAGTACTTGCACGTGAGCTTTCTTTAGATGAAGTAGTAGAAATTAAAGAAAATGTGGAGATGGAAATTGAAGTGCAAGTACATGGTATGACCTGTATGTTCCAATCGAAGCGTCCATTACTAGGTCATTATTTCTTATACCAAGAAAAAGTAATGGAAATTGAAAATCGCAAGGAAAATCGAAATATGTTCCTTCATGATGATGAGCGTAACAATAAATATCCGATTTATGAGGATGCAAATGGTACGCATATTTTCAGTCCAAATGATATGTGCATTATTGATGAACTCGGTGAATTATTCGAGGCCGGGATTGATGCACTAAAAATCGAAGGTGTACTGCAAACACCAGCATACGTTGAGACTGTAACGCAGGCTTACCGTAAAGCAATCGACACATATTTTGATGAATCAGAAGATGCCTATGAAGACATTAAAGATGATTTACTAGCAAAAATTGAAGACATTCAGCCAGCCATCAGACCTCTCGATACTGGGTTTATCTTCAAAGAAACAGTGTACTAGGAGGTGGCAAGAACATGGCATTAGCATTAGAACAAAATGACAAAATCCGTGGAATCGTGGATGGTAAGCGTGTCATTACAAAGAAACCTGAACTACTTGCCCCCGCAGGTAGCTTAGAAAAATTAAAAGTGGCAGTACATTACGGTGCAGATGCTGTATTTATTGGTGGTCGTGAATTCGGCCTTCGTTCAAATGCAGATAACTTTTCCATCGAGGAAATGCGTGAGGGTGTAGAATTCGCCAATAATTATGGTGCAAAGATCTATGTTACAACGAATATTTTTGCTCACAATGAAAATATGGATGGCTTAGAGCAGTATTTGCAGGATATCGAATCAGCAGGCGTAACAGGCATTATCGTAGCAGATCCGCTCATTATTGAAACATGCCGTACAGCTGCGCCAAAGCTTGAAATTCATCTTTCTACGCAACAATCTCTATCTAACTGGAAGGCAGTACAGTATTGGAAAGAAGAGGGCTTACACCGTGTAGTTTTAGCACGTGAAGTAGGTGGCGAAGAAATGAAGCTCATGAAGGAAAAAGTCGATATTGAAATCGAAGCGTTTGTTCATGGGGCAATGTGTATCGCTTATTCAGGTCGTTGTGTACTATCTAATCATATGACTGCACGTGACTCTAATCGTGGAGGATGCTGTCAATCTTGTCGCTGGGATTATGATTTGTATGAGGTAGAAGATGGTGCAGAAAAAGCATTATATGATGATAATCATGCATCGTTTGCCATGAGCCCAAAAGATTTAAAATTAATCGAAGCCATCCCTCATATGATTGAGCTTGGTATTGATTCATTAAAGGTTGAAGGCCGCATGAAATCAATACATTATGTTGCAACGGTTATTTCTGTTTATCGTAAAGTAATTGATGCTTATTGTGCAGACCCAGATAACTTCAACATTAAACGTGAATGGCTTGAAGAGCTAGATAAATGTGCAAATCGTGATACAGCAGAAGCATTCTTCCACGATGCGCCAGGCCACGAAGAGCAAATGTTTGGCGTACATGGTCGTAAAACGACATATGAATTTGCCGGATTAATTTTAGATCATGATTCAGACACAAAAATAGTGACAATGCAACAACGTAACTATTTTAAACCTGGAGATGAAGTAGAGTTCTTTGGTCCTGAAATCGAAAACTTCCGCTTCACAATGGGTGAAATTTGGGATGAGGATGGTAATAGCTTAGATGCGGCCCGTCATCCATTACAAATTGTTAAATTTAAATGTGATATGCCTTTAAAACCGCACAACATGATGCGAAAGGAGAATAAATAATGGCAACAAAGCGTCCAGTCGTCATCGGAATCGCTGGTGGATCGTGCTCGGGTAAAACGAGTGTGACACATGCTATTTATGATGTTTTCCGTGACCATTCGGTAGTTGTAATCGAACAAGATTATTACTATAAAGATCAGCGTCATTTAACATTTGAGGAGCGTTTACAGACAAACTATGACCATCCACTTGCGTTTGATAATGATCTGCTGATTGAGCATATTAACAAGCTCTTAATGCGTCAACCTATCGAAAAACCTGTATATGACTACGTGCAACATACAAGGGCGAAGGAAGTAATTCAAGTAGCTCCAGTAGATGTTATTATATTAGAAGGTATTTTAGTGTTAGAAGATGCTGGTTTACGTGATCTAATGGATATTAAATTATTTGTAGATACAGATTCTGATTTACGTATTATTCGTCGCATAATGCGTGATATTAAAGAGCGTGGACGTACAACGGATTCTGTGATTGACCAGTATCTATCTGCGGTTCGCCCAATGCATAATTTATTTATTGAACCGACAAAACGTTATGCTGATATTATTATTCCTGAAGGTGGGGATAATGAGGTGGCTATCGATTTGATGGTAACGAAAATTAAAACTATTCTTGAAACTGACCACGTATTGTAATAAGATAGAGTTGTATTGACAATATTTACATGCTTATCAATACATATTTTTGTAAAGCATGCATACTATTAGGTCAAAGAGCATTTTGAAATGGATTATAAATAAAAATTCGATTAAATGCATTCTTGCATGCATTTGGTCGAGTTTTATGTTTTTATATTGAAGAAATAAGGAGTGAAGAACTTTGTCAAATGAAAAACAGTACCCAATGACAGCTGAGGGTAAGAAAAAATTAGAAGAAGAATTAGTGAAATTAGAAACGGAAACACGTAAGGAAATCGTAGAACGTATAAAAATTGCACGTGACTTCGGGGATCTTTCTGAAAATGCTGAATATGATTCTGCTAAAGAAGAACAAGCCTTTTTAGAAGGACGAATCTCTACTTTAAAATCGATGATTCGTAACGCGGTTATTATCTCAGAAGATGTAACAGATAACAGTGTAGTTTCACTTGGGAAAACGGTTACATTTGTAGAGATTATTGATGGAAAACCATCAACAGATAAAGAATCATACACAATTGTTGGTTCAGCAGAAGCGGATCCAATGGAATTCAGAATCTCGAATGAATCACCAATTGCTAAAGGTCTACTAGGAAAAGCAGAAGGTGAAGAAGTAGCTGTACAAACACCTGCTGGCGAGATGAAAGTGAAAATTATTTCGATTAAATAATCGATGTGTACAAGCAGTTAGCTTTTCTTTCTTAAGAGGAGCTAGCTGTTTTTATTTTGCAAGTGGTGAGGAACTTGTTAAAATATTGGCTAGAGAGGGGGAGTTTTCGTGAGTGAACGACAAACGCGAAGCAGTCGTCATCTGCAGCCATCTCACAATAAAAAGTTAGATAAACTTTTAAATGTACTAATTGGCATTGTCTTTATACTAATTGTTATAACGGCAATATATGTGTTTAAATGGCAAGATGACTCAGAAGAAACAGTAAAAGAGGACCCAGTTCAGGAGCAAAAGAACGATGATGCGACGCAAGAGCATCCTAAAGAGGAAGACGTTGAAGCAGACGAGGAAGTATCTAAAGAAGAGCCTAAAGAGGAAGAGCCTAAAGAGGAATCAGGACAGTCTGAGCAGGACACAGTTGTTGAAACAACATCAGATGATCCAATCGTTGACCGTGCAGTGACAGATAATAGCTGGAAGCCTACACCTACAACACAAACAGGAGAGCATGTATCGTCCTATAATGTTAAATCTGTAGACTGGGCTGAAAAAATAGCGACCATTACAGCTGCCACAGGCATCGCCAATGACAATATGATAATTTGGCGTTTACAAAATAATGGTGGTGCTGATACAGCCATAGCTACGGTATCTACAAAAGACAAAGCAGAAATGTATCGAGTGAGCATGGAGTGGGTTAATAATGAAGGCTGGCTACCTGTTAAACTTGAGCAACTGAATACATTAGAAGGTGCCTATTGACGAAAGGTACTCTATTGATTATTTTTAATAGAGTTGGATAAAGAAGGGAAGTAACGTACACATGAAAATCGCAGTAATCGGTGCAATGGAAGAAGAAGTAGAACTATTACGTGCATCTTTAAAAAATGCAAATAGCACAACAATTGCAGGTAGTGAATATACAACTGGAACATATGAGGGCAATGAAGTTATTTTATTAAAGAGCGGAATTGGTAAAGTCAATGCAGCGATGTCAACAACAATTTTATTGCATGAATTTAAACCAGATGTAGTAATAAATACAGGTTCGGCTGGAGGCTATGACGAGGCATTAGAAGTAGGTGCAGTTGTGATTTCAGATGAAGTGCGCCATCATGACGTAGATGTGACGATTTTCGGTTATGAGATTGGTCAGATGGCTGGCATGCCTGCTGCATACAAGTCAGATGCCAAGCTTATGAAAGTCGCTGAAGAAGCTGTCAAGGCAGTGGGCGAACACCAATATGATATTGGTTTAATCTGTTCGGGTGATGCCTTTATGAATGACCCAGTTCGTGTGGAAGCGGTACGTCATCATTTCCCACAAATGAAAGCAGTCGAAATGGAAGCGGCAGCTGTTGCTCAAGTATGTTATCAATTTGGAACGCCTTTTGTTGTGATTCGTGCACTATCTGATATTGCAGGAAAAGAATCAAACATCAGCTTTGATGAATTCTTACCAATAGCAGCAAAGCATTCGACACAAGTGGTGTTAAAAGCGATTTCCTCGCTATAATCTACACAAAATGGTCAAAATGAGTGGCTGGTGAGTGAGAAAAATCACAGTTTTCTGTGCATACAAATGCTACACTGTCATTAATATAAAACTTTAATCGATGAAACTTTCGATGTACAGGACATGCTAAGCAAGCGATAATACAGAATATCCTGTCCTTAGTCTATCCAACGATTTTAGTTAGTCTCAAGCACGGGTCTCGCAACGTTGCTACAGAATGTAGTGAACTGAGTATGTGTTCATGAAACGTGTTCCTATTTGCCCTCTTAAATGTCTCTATTACTCTTCATTTGAAGTGGGCGTCTGAGCACCCATTAACATGGGATAAATTTCTCTTTACATTCGGATGGGAGGCATGAATGATGTTATTTTTGACAGTAGGTGTAGTCATTCTTACGACGTTAATTGGTTCACTTATTTCAGGTGAACTTTCTGAATCCACTCACTAATATTGTATAGAAAGCTCCTTTGAGGCTGCTAGAGCCACAAAGGAGCTTTTTCTTTCATGCCACACATGAACCTCACACTGAGAACTGCAGACGTTCTTTTCGAGAGCAGGCCACATCTATCCATGTAATTAGAAATATCGGACTTGTGTGATACCGTTTAAAAACAATACAAAATTCCACCACATTATTAAATGTTTAGCAGCGGGTGGTTTTTTGTCCGAAAGCGCACAAGTAGTACCGGAGAATTACGTTGAGATATATTCGATCTGTTGAATTTTTGTGCATAACAATTTACAATAAACTATTCAATAGACTTTTGATCCCGTTTGTAAAATTGATAGAGTTTAATGAGGGCTCGCTTTTCAATACGAGATACATAGCTACGAGAAATGTTCAAGCGGGCAGCAATTTCTTTTTGCGTGAGTGCATCTTGATGATTTAAGCCATAACGAAGTGTCACAATTTCAAGCTCTCGTTCATCAAGCATGTGTAAATAGCGATACAGCTGTGCAACGTGTTCCTTATGTTCGAGCTTTTCTGTTGCACTCTCTTCATCACATTGCAGGAGGTCACGAATCTGCAAAGCATTGCCATCTTTGTCTGTACCAATTGGTTCAAATAAGGATACATCCTTTTGAACTTTCTTTTGGGTACGCAAGTGCATTAAAATTTCATTTTCGATACAGCGTGCTGCGTACGTAGCTAACCGTGTTTTTTTGTCAGGGGTATAGCTTTCAACGGCCTTCATAAGACCAATCGTACCGATGGAAATATAGTCATCAAGCTGCTCATGCTTTGGATGGAATTTCTTTACGACATGTGCGACGAGCCTCATATTGCGTTCGATTAAATCTAGACGTGCTTGCTCATCACCACCTAAAAATCGTTCAATACAAGCAGCTTCCTCTTCCTTTGAAAAGGGCTTATGGAATGTTTGCCCCTTTAAGTAGCCTAATAATGCTGGAATTTCAAACCATAATTGAAGCATAGAAGTAAAAATTCCGCTCATTGAATGATTTCATCCTTTCCCCATTTTTCGACAGTATATGTTAAGAAACGGCGTTCAATGAAAAAAGTGCAACAGCAAGTTTGCTGTTACACTTTTTTTAACGTGAATGTACTAATCATTAATAACGCTAGTATTGGAAAAAGGAAAAGATAAAACGCAGGGTGGAACGTATATGATGCAAAATACGTTAATGTTAATAACGTACCTGCAGCTGTAATCGGTAACCCTGTGAAAAAGCCATTAGCTTCACTAATATTGAAGCGAGCTAATCGCATCGCACCGCAGACGATGTAAAGAACGGTCATCATCATACCGACAAAACCAAAGTCGACAAGGACAACTTCATACATTAATAATGCAGGTGCTACACCAAATGATATAATATCACTCATAGAATCTAATTGCTTACCTAACTCAGATTCTTGTCCGAGCGCGCGCGCTACTTTTCCATCGTAACGATCAAGAAGGGCTGCAATAAAGATAAACAGGACACTATAGCTATAATATTCATGTAAAGTGGCCATTATGGCCGCGCCACCAAAGGACATATTACTAATTGTAATGAAGTTTGCTGCGTGCGATTTCATTTTCTTAACCGTGGTATCCACCAACTTGTGATAAAAAAACAAGGGGGATCACTCCTTTGCACTTAAGATATTGTACCATTATACTTCGGATGCGAAAAAATTGACAGTCTAATTTAATCGATAGGAGTTTTGCTTTATGAAAGAAAAACTGTATCAACGCTTGATAGAATTAACAAACGGCAAACAGTCCTCCCATATTTTGCAAACTATTGCAAAAGCAAAGTGGAGTAGACGTATTATTCCAAGCTATATGAAATTATACGATATTAACCTTGAAGAAGTTTCAAAAAAACCACAACAATTTTCAAGTTTGCATGACTTTTTTACGAGGGAGCTTTTAGAAGAAGCACGACCAATCGTACAAAGTCCCGCAGTCTATGCAAGTCCAGTTGATGCGAAAGTGGAATCGTTTGGCCGTATCGAATGGGATATGACTTTTCTTGTGAAAGGTAAGCCCTATTCTTTACAGGATTTACTGGGAAATGTAGAGCGTGCAGCACAATATACAGACGGACATTACATCGTATTTTACTTAAGTCCAGCTGATTATCATCGTATACATAGCCCGATTGATGGCCATGTACTACGACAATACACACTAGGTCAAACATCTTACCCTGTCAATCAACTCGGTCTCACGTATGGTAAAAAACCGATTTCGCATAATTATCGCCTTGTAACGGAGTTGAAGATGGCGAATGACCAGCAAGTCGCATTCATTAAAGTAGGTGCTACCTTTGTAAACTCGATCGTGCTGACTAATACGACAGCGCATTGGCGTAAGGGCGAGGAAGTCGGCTATTTTTCATTTGGTTCAACAGTGGTTATGTTATTTGAAAAAGATGCAATTGCATTTACTGATAATGTAGTTCAGGGAAGCCCAATTCGAATGGGTGAAGCCTTCGCAAATATGCTATAATGTTCGAATAATACATTTAGATTAGGGGTCGCTATTTTGTATAATTTTTTATTACCAGATGAATTTGTGACGAGTATTTTTGAAGTTACGCCAGAAAAGCTACAAGAATTAGGCATTAAAGGTATTATTACGGATTTAGATAATACGCTTGTGGAATGGGACCGTGCAGATGCAACGGAAGAGCTCATTATTTGGCTACGTATTATGAAAGAGTCAGGCATCCGCGTGATCATCGCGTCGAATAACAACGAGGCACGTGTTAAGCATTTTGCTGAACCACTTGGGATTCCGTATATTCATAAAGCGAAAAAGCCATTCCGTAATGCCTTTTATAGTGCCATTATTCAACTTGGGTTACGTCCCAATGAAGTAGTAATGGTTGGAGATCAGCTATTAACAGACGTAATGGGGGCCAATCGGTTAGGTTTGCATACGGTTTTAGTAAAGCCAGTTGCACAATCTGATGGGCTCGTTACAAAATTTAATCGTTTCATTGAGCGCCGAGTGTTCAATGATTTAAAACGAAAAGGAATACTTACTTGGGAGGAAAAAGAATGAACGAAATGCCAAATTGTATTGGCTGTGGTACGACAATTCAAACAGAAGAGAAAACAGCAGTTGGGTATGCACCCCCATCATCATTAGAAAAAGACGTGGTCATATGCCAACGTTGCTTCCGTTTGAAAAATTACAATGAAATTCAACCAGTGTCATTAACAGATGACGACTTTTTACGTATTTTAAATGGTCTAGGAACACAGCAAGGCTTAATCGTAAAAATTGTTGATATTTTTGACTTCAATGGGAGCTGGCTGCCAGGGCTTCACCGCTTCGTTGGCAAGAATCCAGTGTTGTTAGTAGCAAATAAAGCCGATTTATTGCCTAAGTCTGTGAAGCCTAAAAAAGTGATTAATTGGTTAAAACGTGAAGCAAAGGCACTCGGTTTACAGCCAATTGATGTACTTTTAGTCAGTGCACATAAGGGCAAAGGGATGGCTGAAGCAATGGAGGCTATCGACGAATACCGGAATGGACAAAATGTTTATGTTGTAGGTTGTACAAATGTTGGGAAATCGACTTTCATTAATCGCATTATTAAACAAGCAACTGGTGAAGGAGAAGTAATTACAACATCTCATTTCCCGGGCACGACATTAGATATGATTGAAATTCCACTTGATGATGGTAGTGCATTATATGATACACCGGGAATTATTAATCACCATCAGATGGCACACCATATTGACGCAAGTGAATTGAAATATATTATGCCTAAAAAAGAAATAAAGCCAAAAGTATATCAGCAAAATGCGGGCCAAACTTTATTTATTGGGGCGCTTGCTCGCTTTGACTTTATCCAAGGGGATCGTTCAGCATTTACGGTACATGTGGCAAATGATTTGCCAATTCACCGAACGAAGCTCGACAAGGCGGATGCATTATATGCTGAGCATAAAGGGGAGTTACTTGCACCCCCAACTGCAGATTTTATAGACCAGTTACCAGAATTGGTACGTCACGAGTTTTCGATAAAAGAAGCGAAAACTGATGTTGTATTTTCTGGTCTTGGTTGGATTACGATACAGCATGCAAATGTTGTCGTTGCAGCACATGCGCCTAAAGGTGTACAAGTATCGATTCGTCCGTCACTCATTTAATTATCGGAAGAGAAGAGGCACTAGACAATGAAGAAATGGTTTGCAGTTATTGGTGATCCAATCGAGCATTCGAAATCACCAGCAATGCACAATGCCTGGTTTGAAGAGATGGCTATCGATGCGACTTATATACCAGTGCATGTGACATCACAAAATTTAGAGGCGGCAGTTAGTGGTTTTAAAACATTAGGTGCAAGTGGCTGGAACGTCACAATTCCACATAAAACTGCGATCATTCCTTATTTAGATGAGCTAGACCAGTTAGCCGAGAAAATGGGTGCAGTCAATACAGTTGTACGAACAAAAGAAGGCAAATTAAAAGGGTATAATACAGACGGAGATGGATTTGTTCGCTCACTTGAAGAAGCTGTTGGCAAATCGCATAAAAAAAAGCCAGTGCTTCTAATTGGAGCTGGTGGGGCAGCACGTGGGATTGCTTTTGCGATGCATCAGCAAGGTTATACTAATTTAACCATTGCAAATCGTACAGTAGCGAATGCACAGACTATTGTTGATGAAATGGGCACAGGTCGTGCCATTTCGTTGGTACAAGCAGAGAAAACATTGGCTGACTTCAGCATTTTAGTGCAAATGACGTCAGCTGGGCTTGCTACGGGCAATTTTTCAATGCCATTTTCACTAGATCGACTTGCAAAGGGCGCAATTGTGGCGGATATTGTGTATAATCCATTAATGACGCCTTTTTTACAAGTGGCTGAAGAAAAAGGGGCAACCGTCGTTACAGGTCTTGGGATGTTCGTGCATCAAGGAGCGATTGCTTTCAATTACTGGCTTGGCGAATACCCAAATACAAATTCAATGATTGCGCAATTGAAGGCGCGATTAGGAGGACAATAATTTTTATGTTAACAGGTAAACAAAAGCGTTTTTTACGTGCGGAAGCACATCATTTAACTCCAATTTTCCAAGTAGGAAAAGGCGGCGTTAATGACGAAATGACAAAGCAAATTCGAGAAGCATTAGAAGTACGTGAGCTTATTAAGGTACGTATTTTAGATAACTGTGAAGAAGACAAGCATGATGTGGCACAATCTCTTGCGAAAGGGGCACATGCGGAGCTTGTACAATTAATAGGTCTAACAGTTGTTTTATATAAAGAATCACGCAATAACAAAAAGATTGTATTACCAAAAGCAGCGAAATAAGGTGAGACAATGAAGAAAGTCGGTTTACTCGGAGGGACGTTTAATCCACCACATATCGGACATTTAATGATGGCAAATGAAGTACTTCATGCGTTAGAATTAGATGAAATTCGTTTTATGCCGAATGCATTACCACCGCATAAGCAGGCTTGTCATGATGCAAGTGATGCACATCGTCTTGAAATGGTAAAGCGTGCAATTCGTCCATATCCGCAATTTCGTGTGGAGTCGTATGAGGTAGTCAAAGGTGGCGTATCCTATTCGTATGAGACACTTGCTGCATTATGTGCGAGAGAGTCCGATGTACAGTTTTACTTTATCATTGGTGGAGATATGATTGATTCGCTTCATACGTGGTACTGTATCGACGAATTAGTAAAGCTTGTGCAATTTGTAGGTGTGAAACGTCCAAGTACGGAGGCACGAACAGAGTACCCTGTATTAATGGTGGAAGTGCCACAAATCGATTTATCGTCAACCTTGATTCGTGAACGCCTTGCTACTGGTGGAACGGTAACATTTTTACTGCCTGAAGCGGTAGAGACGTTCATACGAGAGGAAGGTCTATATGGAACGTGAACAGTATTTAGCGGCGATTAAGCCACGTATGCCTGAAAAGCGCTATATTCATACGATTGGTGTGATGGAAACAGCGATGGAGTTAGCGAAGGCGTATGGTGAGGACGAAAGAAAAGCTGAAACAGCGGCCATACTTCACGATATTGCGAAGTATGCAGATATCGATTGGATGGAGAAAATTGTTCACGACGAAAAACTAGATCAACGTCTTATTGGATGGGGTAGTGAATTACTACATGGACCCATTGGTGCGTATATTGCAGAACATGAATTTGGCATTGTTGATGAGGATGTATTAAATGCCATTCGGTTTCATACGACAGGGCGAGTAGGCATGAGCCATTTAGAGAAAATACTTTTTGTTGCAGATATGATTGAACCAAATCGCCATTTTGATGGTGTAGAACGTCTGCGCAAGAAGGCACAAAAGAATTTGGATAAGGCCGTGAGTGCTTGTGTGCGTCATACATTGGCGTTTTTAATCGATACGAAGCAAGCGATTTATCCACTATCAATAGAATGTTATAACGATTTGATGAAAAGAGAGGACAGTGAAGGATGACTTCAACTTTATTACAGGCAGCTTACAAAGCAATTGACGACAAACATGGTGAGGATATTGTCGTGTTAAATATGCAAGGTATTTCACTATTAGCAGATTACTTCATTATTGCTCATGGTAACTCAGACCGCCAAGTGCAAGCAATTGCACGTGAATTACAAGATGTGGCAGTGAAAGAGGGCCATGAGATTCGTCGGGTGGAAGGCTTCGATGGCGCACGTTGGATTCTTGTAGACCTTGGTGATGTTGTGGCACACGTATTCCACAAGGATGAGCGTGCTTATTATAATTTAGAGCGTCTTTGGGGCGATGCACCTCAACTAGACATTCCTGAAGCGTAAGTGAGTAGCTATGAGCGTTTTGCTCAGGTGTATGATGAGCTGCAAACTGACATTCCTTATAGTCACTATGTGGAATGGGTGATGCGGCATGCATCGAACAAACAATTTCCGAAACTTTTAGATATTGGCTGTGGCACAGGTGTACTTGGTCTAATGCTTGCAGATGCCGGCTACAAGGTAAGCGGTGTCGATTTATCTGAGGAGATGCTCGCTATTGCGGCGGAGCGTTTTGCAGATGTGGGCGTGCATGTACCACTTTACTGCATGTCAATGCATGAATTAGACGGATTTGCGGAACTTGATGTTGTCACAATTGCTATTGATTCACTCAATTATGTTGTTGAGGAAGAGGACGTATATGCAACATTAAAACATATTTTTGAGGCTTTACGAGATGGTGGGCAGCTCTTCTTTGATGTCCATTCATTATTTAAAATGGATGATATCTTTTTAGATGGTCCTTTTACGTATGATGACGGTGATATTAGTTATGTATGGCATACTGAGCCTGGTGACTTTGAGCATTCTGTTGTCCATCAAATGACGTTTTATGTGCGTGATGTGGCAAGTGACTTGTACGAGCGCTTCGACGAGGAGCATGTGCAACGTACATTCCCGATTGAACAATATATGACATGGCTTCGTACGATTGGTTTTACAGAGGTTGAGGTAACGGCTGATTTTACAGACGAAGCACCTGAATACGAAAGCGAACGCATTTTTATACGTGCGGTGAAATAATAGCTACAGCCCGGTTGAAGTTCTAAACTTTATCGGGCTGTTTTTTAAATTTAAAATGGTGATTGTTAGTTGTTTAGTCGTAGAAATGTGGCAAGAGTTGTGCAAGGTTATGTGCGAATCTAAAGATCATAACCGAAGATCAATAATAAATTGATAGAATACTTTTCAATTATAGGGGGATATTGTATGATAAAAGAAGCTCCATATGATGTGCCTTTTGCATAGAAAGGATGTTTTTAATGATCCAATCTTTATGGCAAAAGTATAGAAAAAGTGTGTTGCTCCCCGGCATGCTTGTTATCAGTGGACTTTGTTACTTCTATTTTTCGAGTTCTGACTCTTCACCTCCCCAAGAAGAGCTCATCGAAACAATCCAACTTACTGAACAAACTGCATCAATAGAGCCTGTCCAAGAAGCGGTCTCCCAACAGGTGATTGTTGATGTAAAAGGTGCTGTCTTACATCCAGGTGTTTATGAGCTTAAGCCAGAGCAGCGTATTATGGATGCAGTGCAGTTAGCCGGTGGCTATACACAGGATGCAGAAACGCAGTTTATTAATCATGCACAAAAAGTGTTAGATGAAATGATCATTTATATTCCTACGAAGGGTGAGCAACTAGATCAAGTAACTTCTAGTTTTATCGCTTTGCCTTCTTTTGAAACGTCTAAAGACAGTGAGGGCGTGAAAGACGGGAAGATTAATTTAAATAAGGCGGATGAGGCTACACTAACAACTTTATCAGGAATTGGAACGTCTAAGGCGCAAAGCATTATTGCCTATCGACAGGAAAACGGTAGCTTTCAATCGATAGAGGATTTAAAAAAGGTGACGGGCATTGGCGACAAGACGTTTGAAAAACTAAAAGATTCAATTACGGTAAAGTAAACTCTTCAATATTTTGTGATATTGACGTCTCTTTTCAAAAAGGGCTACACTATAGTAGAAAAGCGATCGTTGACAGTGAGTCGCGGTTGCCTAAAAACTTTTGGAGGTAGTCATATGGAGCGTATTACTTGGGATCAATTTTTCATGGCACAAAGCCATTTACTCGCTTTACGAAGCACTTGTACAAGACTAGCAGTAGGTGCAACGGTTGTACGTGATAAACGTATTATTGCTGGGGGTTATAACGGTTCGATTACTGGTGATGCACATTGTATCGAAGAAGGCTGCTATGTCGTTGATAATCATTGTGTCCGTACGATACATGCAGAAATGAATGCACTCCTACAATGTGCAAAGTACGGTACGCCGACAAAGGGTGCAGACCTTTACGTTACACATTTTCCCTGTCTGCCATGTACAAAATCAATAATCCAAGCTGGTATTGAGCGCGTGTATTATGCAACAGATTATAAAAATAACCCTTATGCACAGGAACTTTTTAAAAAAGCTGGAGTGGAAGTCTTACATGTCCCATTTGATGAACGTAAAATTGACTTCTTAAGCAATGAAAAATTAGCCTTGTACATAGACATGCTGCACGAGTTACGTGAGAGTGGCCTACCAGCGGAAAAATTACTCCCTTATGAACAGAAGGTGAGTGCATTATTTGGCAAAACACTGTAAAGCATAAATGGATTTATGTAGCACTGGCTGTACTTGTAGCATCATTAGCAGCACACAAGTCAACATGGCTACTAATCATTTTACTCCTATTAGCAATGTGGCTTATCTTTAAAGGAGAGTCACATGTGCATGCAGCGCTCGTTGTGGGCGCTGGACTTCTTTCATTTTTCTTCTTATCAATCGTTCAATTGACGGAGCCTTCCCCTTTACCGTCATCCTTTCAATTAACATGGACAAGTGAATATAAAATTAATGGTCAAAAACTACGTGGCTTTGCAAAAACAGAGACTGGTGAAAAATTATATGTTGTATATACCATGTCCTCAGAACACGAGAAAAATTTTTATGAAAATACATCGATTTCAGGCTATAGGTATCTTGTACATGGAGAGCTTGTAGCGCCGACGCCACCCGCCCATAAATACGCTTTCTCGATGCAAGATTATTTGGTGAGTAAAGGTGCAAATGGCATATTCGAAGTGACGAGCTGGAAATATGTATCCGCAGAGAAATCGATTCGAACACTTCTTGCGCAGCAAAGATTGCACTTAAAAAAGCATATTGAGGCTACGTTTCCACAGTCACTCGTTGCAGAGGCCCAGGCGCTTCTCATAGGCTTGCAGGATTATGTCGACGAGGAACTACAGCGGGCTTATCAAAAACTCGGCATTACCCATTTATTTGCGATTTCAGGTCTACACGTGGCACTTGTGTCATGGTTGTTTTACGAAGGCCTTTTGCGCGTAGGCGTACGTAAAGAAATGGCTAGGGTTGTTTTACTCATTATTTTACCTATCTACGGGATGTTGGCTGGCGGTGCCCCTTCGATATGGCGCGCAGTTTCCGTAGTTGAATTTGTCATGCTGATGCGTTATGTGAAGTGGCATGTACCCATTGATGATGCACTTGCCATTAGCTTTATTGGATTTGTTCTACTTGAACCTGGTGTCATTTTTCAGGTAGGTTTTCAATTGTCGTATTTAGCAACATTGAGCATTGTCTATTCAAGAGCAATTTTTAAACAATCAAAGGGTTGGTTGATGCAGTCATTTTTGATAACATTCGTTTGCCAACTTCTTGTGTATCCGCTATTGCTCCATCATTTTTATGAAGTTTCCATTTCCTCATTTTTAGCTAATATAATCTTCGTACCACTATTTTCATTTATCATTTTACCCGCTAATATTGTACTGCTTGTAATGACGTATACATCTATACCTGTGACAAAGTTAATGTTCTATGTATATGAGCCATTACGTGTTTGGCTGACGGAGGCAATACTTTATTTACAAGCATTACCGTATCAGCTTTGGACACCAGGTAAGCCTGTAATTTGGCTTGTTTGTATGGCATTTGTCAGTGTCTTAGCAGGTTTATATTTTTTAGAGGAAAGGCATTATGGTAAGTTCGTTTTTGTGCTCGTCGTTCCAGTTATTTGTATTCACGTTGCGCCAATGTTATATAACGACACAAAAATTTCGTTTTTAAATGTAGGACAGGGAGATTGCACGGTTATTGAATTGCCTTTTAGGCGAGCTGTGTATGTTGTTGATGCCGGTGGACTTCTTCGCTTTGAACAGGAGGCATGGAAGACGTCTAATAACCCATACGAGGTCGGTAAACAGGTTGTTGTGCCTTTTTTAAAGGGCAAGGGTATACGAGCAATAGATATTTTCTTAGTTACACATGCGGACGCTGACCATGTGGAGGGAGCAGAAGAAGTATTAGCGGAAATTCGCATGCTAGAAATTCATGTAACACCAGGCTCAATCGATAAACCTGTGATGCAAGATTTGTTAGTAGAAGCACAGCAACAAAAGGTGTCGGTTAAGGAAAAGATGCAAGGAACAGCATGGCGAGTGGGCGAGACAAGCTTTCACTATTTATGGCCCCGTGAGACGGATTATGAGGGTAATAATGATTCGATTGTGTTATATATGCAGCAAGGGGCGTTTAGAGCGCTGCTAACAGGTGATTTGGAGGAGGATGGGGAAAGATCGCTCATTAAGCTTTATGGCAACCAGATAGCGAATATGACGCTTTTAAAGGCAGGGCATCATGGCAGTAAAACGTCAAGTAGCGAGCCCTTTGTTGAGCTCTTACAGCCTGAAGTGACGATTTTTAGTGCAGGGCTTAATAATCGCTACAAACATCCACATGATATGGTTGTCGAGCGTTTTATAAAACGACAATTAATGACAAGGACCACCGCAGTAGATGGCTCAATTGAAATCCGCATTCAGGATCATAACTGGACGATGCATACAGAAAAAGACCTTGTCCAATAATGAACAAGGTCTTTTACACCTGTGTAAGAGGTAGGTTTACATTGCAGCATAGTCTACTATTATTGCGATGATGAACATAATAGCAAAGACTGCAAAAGATACGCCGAAACCAATGCCTGAGTCGATTGCATCGTTACGTCTGCATTGTATATTTTTACCTTCAAATGGATTCATTGTTATCCCTCCAATTCTGTTATTTATTATAAGACAACATTTTCATAAAAGCTATATCGAAAACGTGAATTAACCCGGTTGCAAGGAAACGACACAATTCAGTCAAAGTCACAAAAGGCTGTAAATCATGTATACTATTCGTATTGCTAGATGGAGGGGAAACAATGATTTCAAACGTTTGGAACAACATAAAAAAAGGTGAGCTTTCGCCGGTTTATTTGCTTATTGGGGAGGAAAGCTATTTTATAGATGAAACTGTAAAACGTTTAAAAGAAGCAATCGGCCCCGATGAAGAGATAGAAGTGAGTACATTTGATTTAGAAGAAATGCCCGTTGATGTAGTGATTGATGAAGCAGATACCATTCCTTTTTTCTCAGAACGTAAACTTATTATAGCCAAAAATGCTTCGTTTTTAAAAGCGACTGAAAAGGGCAAGGAAAAAATTGATCACGATGTGAAGCGGTTAGAAGCATGGCTTGCACACCCTTCAGATTTTTCTGTGACGGTTTTTATTGCACCATATGAAAAGCTTGATGAACGTAAAAAAGTAACGAAAATGATGAAAGAACATGCATTTTTAGTACAAGCGGAAACACCAAAAGAGCAAGACTTAGCTGTGTGGATGCAAGGGCTTGTGAAAGCAGAGGGAAATACGATTACACAAAATGCCATCGAGCAGCTTGTAACGATGGTTGGACCAAATATGCTTCAGTTACAAATGGAAATTGAAAAACTGGCATTATATTTAGGCGAGGGTGGGGAAATTACGACTGCTTTAGTGGAGGATTTAGTGGCAAAAACATTAGAGCAAGATGCCTTCAAAATGTTGAATGCATATTTTGCGAATGAGCCAGTTGCAGCGCTGTCTATTTACCACGATTTACTGCGCCAAAAGCAAGAACCAATCATGCTTGTAGGTCTTCTTGCGTCAAATGTACGCACAATGTCGAATGTTTTTTATTTATTGAAAAAGGGTTATCATCCGCAGCAAATTGCAAAAAATTTAAAAATCCATCCTTATCGCGTTAAGCTGATGGTCGAGCAGCGTAACCGTCCTTCTGAGGAAAGTTTATTAAAGGCTCTGTACCAGTTAGCTGATGTGGATCTACAGCTAAAAACCGCCGGTGGTAATCGTGAGCGTTACTTAGAACTGTTTTTACTACGACAACTGTAAAAATTTATTTTTTAGTTAGACATAAGTGGTTGTATACTGTCGTGGGGGGTTTTGAACATGCAAAAACGAATTCAGTATATGGACAGCTTACGAGCCCTAGCAATTTTAGGCGTGTTGTTATTACATGCTGCGACACCTTATGTCGTACTTTATGGCAAGATCAATGAAGTCGATTGGCAATTCGGCATAGTTTTTAACGCATTGTCTCGGTGGTGTGTACCAATTTTTTTAATGATTAGTGGAGCACTTTTACTTGGGCGAACGGAAGAATCACTAGGCGTCTTTTTCAAAAAACGTGCCAATAAAATATTACTGCCGTTTATTGCTTGGTCAGTTATCTATTATGCATGGGCAACGTATATGTGGAGCCCTGGCTATTCATGGAAAGAATTTTTTATAATGTTTTTCAATAATCAGATATATTACCATCTATGGTATTTTTATGCACTTATCGGTATTTATTTACTAGCACCGATGTTTAATGTTTTTATCAATCATGCATCTAGACAAATGATTGGCTATGTAATTGTTCTATGGATTTTATTTTATGGAGTCTTCCGCTATTATTCCTATATTGTGAGTAATGAATTTACACTGTTTTTCCCGCTGAGTGAATACATTGGTTTCTTTTTACTCGGCTATTATTTGGCGGCTTTTGAGTTAACGAGGAAATGGCGTATAGGAATATATGTCTTAGGGATGGTCGGTGCAATTGAAACGGTATTACGTACAAATGTTTTAACTGAGGAGCAGGGGCAATTTACAAGCTATGCTTTTTCGTACGCCAGTCCCAATGTTATTGTGATGAGTATTGCACTATTTGTCTTTGTGAAATATTGGGTTAATCGAAAGGTAGCACGTGGTACGTATGAGACAAGCGGAATTATCAAACTAATTGGGCAAACTAGTTTTGGTGTGTACTTAGTTCATGCAATGATTCTAGATAAAGTACGTCCTTACTTTTTTGAAGGCAACGAGCTCTTTTTTAAGCCGGTCATTGCAATTCCGTTGCAAGTATTCATTATTTTAGTGCTATCAACAATTATTGTGTGGATCATCCAAAAAATACCACTGTTAAAACGATTTGTCTAGATGTGGTATTTTATAAGAAATTAAAAAAGTTGTCCAAAATAAGTTTTGGGCAGCTTTTTTTGTTGAAGAATGAAAAAAGACCAGCTACTCCTGACAGAGTAATCTGATCCTTTATAAACATTTACGCTTTTTTAGCTAGGCGAGACTTTTTACGAGCCGCCGCGTTTTTGTGGATAAGTCCTTTTGAAGCTGCTTTATCTAAAGATTTGTAAGCTGCTTGTAAAAGTTCTTGTGCGTTTTCAGCGTTAACAGCAACAGCGCTTTCAGCTTTTTTCACTGTAGTACGCATTGCAGATTTAGCTTGAGAGTTAGCAGCGTTAGCTTTTGCGTTAACTTTTACGCGTTTAATCGCAGATTTAATGTTTGGCATATCTTTCACCTCCTAAAATAGGTACGAGATGATATCTTCTCATTGATTTCTTGTGTTAATACAACAAAAATCATTTTAACAAACACTAGGCTAAATTGCAATAGATAAATGCAAAGAATATTTACTTGACAGTTTGAACAAACTATCAATTGAGGTGAACTATATGCAAAATTTAAATTGGCAACGTACAGACTTAATTGATGAATCGGATGAGGTTGTTTTACATCAAACGAGGGAGCAGAAAGAAACACTAGAGCAGTCGAGTGGTGTTCAAGTGGAAGATCGAAATGCTGGCCGAGTGAAAATTACGGATGTGCAAGTCAATCCTGAAGGCGAAAAACAAATCGGTAAAAAGGAAGGGCAGTATATTACACTGTCTGTCCCAACCCTTACGTTAGAAGATAAGGATGGTTTTCAACAGCTTGAGGAGGCACTCCTTTCGAATTTTAAAAAATTACACGAGTCGATTTCCTGGAAAGATGATGACAAAATTTTAATCATAGGTTTAGGAAATCGCACAATTACACCTGATGCTATAGGACCTTACTTAATCGATCATTTGCATAGTCTTGAGCAAATCGATGACAAATTTGTGATGTACGCGCCAGGGGTAACAGGACAAACAGGCTATGAAACAGGTGAATTCGTCGCGGCATTGGCAGAACGTTTAAAACCAAAGTTAATTATCGTAGTAGATGCCCTCGCAACGAGAGCAAGTAGTCGTTTATGCAAAACAGTACAGCTTACAGATACGGGTATCCACCCTGGTTCTGGCGTAGGAAATCAACGCCAGGAAATTTCATTTGAAATGCTTGGTGTTCCTGTAACAGCAATTGGTGTCCCGACTGTGGTGGATGCACCCGTTTTAATCGCAGATGCAGTAGAGCAAATGTTACGCTCTATAGCGGCACGTGTCGCAGAACGTGGTAAACCTTCGTCCAAATTATCGCTATCTTCTTGGCAACCAGATATCAACAAAGAATTAGATATGTCACTGATAACACCAATTTTTGGGGAATGGGCTACATGGTCGAAGGAGGAGCGTCAGCAGTTGTTTGAAGAAACATTTGCGGCTTCTCATTCACAGCTAATGGTCACACCAAAAGAAGCTGATTATTGGATTGATAAGTATGCAACACTCATTTCATCTATGCTAATGAAGTGGGCAAGCGAACTATAATTTCATCGTTCTAAAAGACACATCCCCTCCATACGATAAGGGGAGGAGGGTGTGACTTTGCTAAAAAAACTACAATGGTCAACTGGTCTATTATTGTTCTTCTTCGTATTACCTGTCATTGCTGGGCAACTTCCGTTCAACAAGCAAGCATCGACTCCGTTAAAGCAACCAGAGGATAAACAAGTCGTGTTTGCCGCTACGAATTTAGCTGAACAAAGTGTGCTAGAGCAGACGAAAGATCCCTTTAAAGTTTTATTGTTATTTACCCATACACATGAAGCATATGAGCCAATGGTGCAAGCTGTCAGCGGAAAAGTAGCGACTTCTCATGAAACGACCAACATTTTTAGTTTGCAAGATATGATTGTCAATCATTTTAACGTAAATGGATTGCAAACAGAGGTTCTAGATGTAGATGTCATGAAAGAAATTAAACTAGAAGGCAGAGGTTATCATGAAGCTTACAATGTGATGAGACCACATTTGAGTAAAAATTTAGAAACAAATAAATATGATTTAATATTAGATTTACATCGAGATTCTTTAAAACACGATCGAACAACTTTAGCGTATAATGGTGAAAACTATGCGAAAATAGCCTTAGTTGTAGGAGCTGAGCATGCGAATTATCGATGGAACACTGCATATGCTGAAAGTTTATCGACAACATTAAATTCGATTGTTCCTAATATTTCTAAGGGCGTTATATCTAAAAGTGGCGATGGCGTCGATGGACGTTACAATCAAGATTTAGCAAAACAAATGATGATTGTAGAGGTTGGGGGAATTGGCAATAATGAAGATGAAATCAATCGAACAATTGCTGTTTTAGGGAAAGCTATTGCAAAAGCTTTTGCAACGGAAAAGAAATAACGTTTTTCGAATCGTTTTCGGCAAATCATTAAATTCATGCTAATCTTCGCAAACTAGCGTGAGCTTGCAATAATTTCCATTCGATGCGACTTAATAGCCCTTTATTTACCCAGGTCCTTTTACCAATTTCTGATACGGACACTTGTTATAGCATCAAAATACTTTTTAGCTTCATCCCAAAGGTTATTTAATGGAGATGAAGCTAAAAAGTTTTTTTGTTTTCCGAACCATTTCCCATTCAAAATATCTTTTCTAAACTTTTAAGGTATTTCAAGCGTCTTTTTTATAGAAAACTTGTGATTCGTTTCGAAGTGAAGGGGACGTTGTAAAGGATCATAAGAAGAATTATAAACATCTTAAAATATAATAAGAGGTTGTACAGATTATTGGAGGAATATTATGTTAGGCAAGACATTAAATCATCGTCATATCCCTGGATTAGATGGGATTAGAGCTATCGCAGTACTATCGGTTATTGCTTACCATTTTAACTTCAGTTGGGCCGGTGGAGGGTTCCTAGGGGTTGATATCTTTTTTGTACTATCGGGTTACTTAATTACCTCTACCATTTTACCGGTAAAAGGAACTGGGATAACGTTAAGTTTAGGCCAATTTTGGATTGCAAGGATTCGACGCCTACTTCCAGCTGCGTATGTAATGATTATTGTTACTTTTGTTTGGGTGATGTTATTTAACAAGGAACTGTTAAGTAATTTGCGCGGAGATACGGTTTCTTCTATTTTTTATACAAGTAATTGGTGGTTCATTTATCATGAACTCTCATACTTTGATAGTTTCGCAGCGCCCTCACCTTTGAAAAATTTATGGTCATTAGCCATTGAGGAACAATTTTATATTATTTGGCCCGTTTTATTGACTGTTGGGTTATTTATATTTAAAAAGCAAAGTAAATTATCGATATTCATCTTTATCAGTGCATTATGTTCAGCGATGTTAATGAGTATACTGTATCAGCCAGGAATGGATCCCAGTCGCGTTTATTATGGGACAGATACTCGTTCATTTGAATTACTTATTGGCTGTTGGCTAGCTCTAGTTTGGCCAATGAAAAGGCTTACGTCCAAAAAACTTTCTATTGAGCATGTCAATAAACTTAATATAACAAGTTTTATCGCTTTAGGTACCTTCATACTTTGTGTGATTTTTGTAGATGAATATCAAGGTTTTTTATACAGAGGAGGCATGTTTCTTGTTTGTATAAATGCAGCGATATTGATAGCTTGTGTTTGTCATCCAGTTAGTTTTTTGGGGAAATTACTTTCTTGGAAACCCCTTTGCTGGATAGGGTCAAGATCTTATGGGATTTATCTTTGGCATTACCCTATTATGGTGTTGGGTACTCCTGTTCATGAGATAGGGGACCCGGTATACTGGCGTGTCGGTTTGCAGATGGTCGTTATATTGAGTATTGCGGAACTATCCTATCGTTTTATTGAAACGCCAATTCGTAAACGTGGTTTCCGATCATATTATCGCCAATATCTTGTAATCGATTTGACAAAGTGGACAAGCGTTTCATTTGGTAGAAAAATAACAACGGTGCTTTTACCTCTAGTTCTTCTCGTGTTCTTTACAGGAATCACAGGGGTTGTTGGTGAAGAAAAGAAGGATTCAATGGAGTCCTATCCTACACACGTAAAAATAGATGGAGAACCACAGACTTCAAGTAGTAAAGACTTAGCTAACAATCTAGAAAGCACTACACTGGAGGAGAAATCACCGGATGATGGAGAAAGATCTGGAAATAGCGTCGTACAGAATAATGAAACGCCCCAAAAGGACAACAATAATCCAAGTGTAAAACCTTCTAGTGAAGCTTATAAAGGTATATTAGCCATTGGAGATTCAGTAATGATAGATATTGCTTCAAGCTTACATAAAATATACCCTACCATTACAATTGATGCGAAAATTGGGAGACAAGTTTCACAAGCTGTCAAATTGGTACCCAGTTACAGTAATTTCAATAATCAGGACAATGCAGTTATCATTCAACTAGGCACAAACGGTTATTTTACTAATGATCAAATAAATACGCTACTTGGCGCATTTTCAAACGCTCATCTTTATTTAATAAATGCCCGTGTACCACGTTCGTGGGAAAGTAAAGTGAATAATGCATTATCTAAAATAGCACAAGAACATGACAATATTACGTTGATTGATTGGCATTCTGTAGCTATTGACCATCCTGAATATTTTGCTGCTGACGGTGTTCATTTGGTACCAAAAGGAATTGAAACCTTAACAGACCTAATTAAGCAAACAATTATTAATAATACACATAAGTAGCAAATGTGATTTGCAGAAGTCTACACGGGTTTTTATTTTAGAGAAAGTCCATCTTCTACTATGATTAGAAGATGGACCTTAAACTGTTATAATTTGTCTTTGCGCATGCCTGAACACCTACGTTCCCCGTATTTTAAATGTCTTGAACCGTACTATCTTTAACTCCATTCAGTCCACATTAGGTACTTTCAAATGCACGGATTTGTAGAAAATAAGAACCATAAATAACAGTAACTATTGATTTAACAGCATTTATGCCGTTCTAATGTTGTGGTTTGTATGAAGTTCATAGTATAATTCATTATAGTTTAATTAGGAGTGGAAGATATGAACCGAGAAGCACGTTTAAAAAGACAAGAGAATATTCGAAATTTCTCTATTATCGCACATATTGACCACGGGAAATCTACGCTTGCTGACCGTATTTTAGAGCAAACGAAATCACTGACTTCCCGTGAAATGAAAGCACAGCTACTCGACTCAATGGATTTAGAGCGTGAGCGAGGCATTACCATTAAATTAAATGCAGTACAATTAAAATATGAAGCAAAAGACGGAGAAGTGTATACATTCCATTTAATCGATACACCTGGACACGTCGATTTCACATATGAAGTATCGCGTAGTTTAGCGGCTTGTGAAGGCGCTATTTTAGTCGTGGATGCAGCACAAGGTATCGAAGCGCAAACACTAGCGAACGTTTACTTAGCGCTTGATAATGACCTTGAAATTTTACCAGTCATCAATAAAATCGATTTACCAGCGGCAGACCCAGAGCGTGTACGTCAAGAGGTCGAGGATGTTATTGGTCTAGATGCTTCTGAAGCGGTTTTAGCTTCTGCTAAAGCAGGTATAGGTATTGAAGACATTTTAGAACAAATCGTAGAAAAAGTACCAGCGCCTACAGGTGATCCAGATGCGCCTTTACAAGCACTTATTTTCGACTCAGTGTATGATGCGTATAAAGGTGTTATCATCTCTATCCGTATCATGAATGGTACAGTAAAAGCTGGCGATAAAATCCGCATGATGGCCACTGGTGCAGAATTCGAAGTTATTGAAGTCGGTATTCATACACCGAAAATCACACCACAAGCAGAACTAACGGTTGGGGATGTTGGTTATTTAACAGCGTCAATTAAAAATGTAGGCGACACTCGCGTAGGGGATACAGTGACACTCGCGAAACGCCCAGCAACAGAAGCATTAGCTGGTTACCGTCGTTTAAATCCAATGGTATATTGCGGTTTATATCCTATAGACACAGCGAAATATAATGACTTACGTGATGCATTAGAAAAATTAGAGTTAAATGACTCTGCGCTTCAATATGAGCCTGAAACATCACAAGCACTTGGCTTCGGTTTCCGTTGTGGATTCTTAGGACTTTTACATATGGAAATCATTCAGGAACGTATCGAGCGTGAATTCAATATTGACCTAATTACAACGGCACCATCTGTAATTTACGATGTGCATATGACAGATGGCTCGTCAGTGAAGGTCGATAACCCGTCAATGATGCCAGATCCACAAAAAATTGACCGCGTAGAAGAACCATATGTCAAAGCGACGATTATGGTACCAAATGATTATGTTGGGGCTGTTATGGAGCTTTGCCAAATCAAACGCGGTAATTTCATGACGATGGATTACATCGATACTACACGTGTTTGCATCATTTATGAAATGCCATTATCAGAAATTGTCTATGATTTCTTCGATTACCTAAAATCGAACACAAAAGGTTATGCATCGTTTGACTATGAGTTAATTGGTTACAAACCATCGAAACTTGTAAAAATGGATATCCTCCTTAATAGTGAACAAGTCGATGCACTTAGCTTCATCGTTCACCGTGACTTTGCTTACGAGCGAGGTAAAGTGATCGTAGAAAAACTGAAAGAATTAATCCCACGTCAACAATTCGAAGTACCAATTCAAGCAGCAATTGGTCAAAAAATTGTAGCACGTTCAACAATTAAATCAATGGGTAAAAATGTACTTGCAAAATGTTACGGTGGTGACATTTCGCGTAAACGTAAATTACTTGAAAAACAAAAAGCGGGTAAGAAACGTATGAAACAAGTTGGTTCGGTCGAAGTTCCTCAAGAAGCCTTCATGGCGGTATTGAAGATGGATGATACGAAGTAACTGATATATCAATGGTTTGAGCGTATGGCAAAAAAGACCAATATTGAATTTGCCGACGCAATGAATTTTTCCTACTAAAAAAACTTGCCGACCAGCGACAACTGATCGGCAAGTTTTTATTTGATGTCATCCAATGCTCGTTCGAAAATATCGACTGATTCTTTTTGCATTTTTTCGGTAAGATGCGAATAAGTGTCTATGGTAATAGCAGATCGGCTATGACCTAATCGAGCTTGGATGTCTTTTATTTTAGCTCCATTTTCCATCAACATTGTTGCGTGTGTATGACGCAGCGAGTGAAAGTTGAATGGAATTTGGAGTTCTTTTTTTAATTTGTTAGTGTTATATTTCATGCTACTAGGGGTAATAGGTTCACCACTTTCTTTTACACAAACATGGTCACTATCTATATAGTGTGGTCCATAAAATAATTTATTTTTCTTAATCCAAAGGCGATGCTCTTTCAGCAATTTAATGATTGTTGGACCGAGCGGTATAGTTCGCTCACTGGATGCAGTCTTTGTTGAACTTAGTACCCATTCCCCTTTAGAATTTACCATTGCACGCTCGACCGAGAGTGTGCCTTCATCGAGATCAATATCTCGCCATAATAAGCCGCAAACCTCGCTCACACGTAATCCAGTATGTAAACCGATATGAAACGGCATATATAGTGGCATATCAGACTTTAAATATTCCATAATTCTAACGAGATCATCGCGCTTTATAATTTTAAAGTCTTCTTTAGATCCTTTTTTACGTTTGCTTTTTGGCATAGTTACATATTGCATAGGATTCTCCTTCAATAAACCCCACGGATAAACGGCATGTCGTAAAGCACTGTTAATGACGCAACGGAAAATTGACATAGATTTGTCGGAATATCCTTCGCGACGCTTATCGTTGATCCAAGTTTGCAATATCGTTGGTGTTAGATCGCGCAGCGCTATGTCACCTATTGGAGGGGCGCTATGTTTTTTAATAACCATGCGATAGTTTTCCTGTGTATTTTCTTTTAAATAGAATAATGTATATTCGGCAAACCAATACCACTTTAGGAAACCCATATTGCTTGCGTACCTCTTCGCGAGTCATTCCATGAACGAAACAGGTCGCTTTTTCGAATCTTCAAAACCGCCCCTGGAGGATTATATGCTGTCGTGTCTGTTGGAATCATGATCGTGAAACGTATTTAGATTCTACTGGACAGGATATTGGAGAATTTAAACCTATTCAGAAAGGGGAATAACAATGAAAAAATTTAAAGTATCGGTAAACGAAAGAAAAGCTAATATCGAAGGTGCGGATAAAGTGGTTGAATTTATTGATTCACATGTTCCTTTTGAAATTGAATGGGAATACACTTTGCAAGAAATTGAGGAAATGGAAAACAATACGACTTTACAAGTAGCAGAAGTAGCAACAGTAAAACGCATATTTTAGCTGCACAATCTGCTATTTCTTTTCATATTTTTTACTATCCCATGCCCAATTTAAAAAAACATAAACAAGTACTGCCCATAAAGAAAAGAAGAGATTATTAAGAAAATCCCAATTACCTTTTTTGAAATAATCCGAAACAGATAAAAGTAAAAAAAGTGTAACGAAGTAAACAATATTCAAGTATTTTCTGATAAATGTCATTAGAATCACCTTAATATGTATTTTGTGTAAATTATAACATAAAAAAGCCTTAGTGATTTTGTGGCTTAATTAGTTGTTAGTCAAGAATTCTTTACTGAACATTTTGAAGAAAGAAACTATAAAAGGGTCACCAGACTGGGAGCGACCCTTTGGTCATAATAGGAGAGTATAAGGCTAGTAGATTAGTATTACACTACTATTATGATAGCGGAGGAGGATAAGGAGATTATTGATTGTTGCCAATAATGAAGGCACTAACCTTCTATTCAGATTGTATATTAATAATTTTTTTACACTTAGAAATGTTAATACCCTTTATGCATGAAAGTAGCGCCGACAATAATTAGTAAAATGAACAGTACAACGATTAGAACGAAAGTTGAACCATTGTAATTGTTGCCACCGTCATAACCACAGCTATATCCCATGGAAATTCCCTCCTTTCTACAATCTATAATATGTATAGTTACTCAAAGGAGAGGTGTTATTCATCCAATCAATAGCTCTTTAGTGTATAGAATTATTATAAATAATTAATTAATCAGGTTATGTATTTTGAGGAATAAGACAAAAAGGATCACCTGGGATAAGAGTGACCCTTAGTAACGAATTTCGGAGGTGTAAGGCTAAATTAGCTTTACATAACTATTAATATGATGTGATAGCTATGTTTGTATAGTGAGTTGACCTTGAAATAGATTAAAAAATTATTAAAGCCGCAGTGTATGACGACGCTACAGCAAACTAATGAACAAAATGATGAAATAAGTCACATCTAAAAACACTTAGCATTATAGGCGGTGAGCCGATGGTGAGCAAAAAATCTGTTCAAAATTTATAGAACTAAGAGGATATGAAAAAAGACAACTCACTTTGAGTTGCCATAGTAATGATTGATATTAGTATTTTAATGTAAACCTACTTTTAATCCATATTCTGCAACTGATTTTTGCGTAGAAAGTTTGTAATATGCATCGAAAATTTCTGCAAGTGCTTTTGCTAGTTTTTCATCTTTTACATTATGTTTCTCTAGGATTTGATTAATTAGAAATTCCATTGGCTCTAACATGAACATCACCTACCTTTCTAGTTAGTAGGTTATCACTTCGAAATTAACAAATTCTGAACAATATAAGGAAAGTGGTGATTCAATGGCAACTGAATACGCACTGTATAAAGGTGATGAACTACTATCAATCGACTCTATCAGAAAGTTAGCAGAAGAATTTAAAGTTGGTGAAAGAACAATCAAGTTTTATATGACACCGACTTATAAAAAACGTACTAGTGAAAGCAAAGGCAGACGATTAGTGAAGTTAAGTGAGGATGAATGAAAGGAAAACGGTCACTCCTATTCAAAGTGACCGAGATGCGTACTTTAGTTTTATTTTGATTATTTAAAAACACTAGGGGATTATAATTATGTCTGTTTATTTAATAGTTAGGAAGCCTTTATATGTTGCAAAGTATAATTTTGCATCAGGCTCGTACGCATATTCAAAAAGTGTTAGTGTTCCTGTGTAAAGAAAATCTCCATCTCTATGGGTGAAATATTTTTGCCCTGGTGGGAACGATGAAGTTGTAGTGTATTTAGTGACATATATTTCTCTTATTGCGGCAGGACTAATATTTTCTTCACTAGTATTAGAGCTTTGGATAATATTCCCTTGTGTTGCCAAAGCATTACCAGATGGATAGATCAAAAAAGTAAGAAGTAAAGCTGATAGTAAACTATAAATAAAATTACGTCTATTAATCTTTTTTAACATTATTATTCCTCCATTCTAGTTAAATCCCCTAGTAGTTTAAGTTTTAACACAAATTACAGAATATTTCAATAGATGTAAAATATTCCTTTTGAAAATATTGGTAAAATAACAAACGAGGTAGGTGCTGCACATGTACGAATGGTTGAAGGATTATCAACGTCTAGAAGATGAAATTACCTATCTTGAACATAATTTAATTCGCTCGCAAAACGAATTAAAAAGATGGGTACACGGTGATTTAGAAAAGTACAAGCTTACTGCTGAATCAGATGGAGCTAGGCTCGAAGAACGAATCGAAGTTATTGAATATGAACTTGCCCATAAAATGAATGATTTGTATGATTTGAAAAAAATGATTCTAAAATTTAAAGGTATCGAACAAAAAATTATTTACGGTAAATACGTTGAAGATAAGACACTCGAACAAGTTGCGGAGGATTTAGATTATAGTGCACAATACATCTATGCCAAACATGCTCAAATAAAAAGATTACTTAGTTTTAATGCCATATGATTAATTTAGTATAAATTCACTCTATATTGTCTCTATTAAAACTATTGAAAAATCGTTATATGATAGTAGTATCAAAAAGCGTACGGAAATGCGTTAATCAAATTTCCTTACAATAATAAGCACGTTCACTTGTACGTGTGTTTCGAAAAACAAGCATAGGAGGCTATTCATATTTGGGTAGTCTCTTTTCTATGTGTCAGATTTGTATTATTGGCATAGCCATCCATTTATCCTATGATATATAGGTAGATGGGAGGGGATTAAAGTAGCACAATTAAGAACCAAAATGCTTGAAGCGAAGGATAATGGAATTCTTGAAAACATGATTAATAAATTTTTGTATGATTTACCTGAAGGAGATTTTATTGATATTAAGTTTTCTACGACTACTGTTACTTACATGACTGATCATTTTGTTTATACAGCTCTTATTATTTATAAGACTAATTAATGTATTAAGTCACACCTAACAAGGTGTGGCTTTTTATTATGCTTGAAGGTAGGTGTTTTACATGCATAAAACCATATCAAAAAGTGTACGTAGGTCTAGGAAGTACCGTTATAAAAGATTGCGGAAGCTTCGTAAAGCACGTGATATAGCTAGTAGGGACGCACTAATAATAAGGCGTCGTAAGAAAGAAATATGGAAATTAAAAGAAATAGTATCTCGTTTTGAACATAGGGAACCATATTTGTTTTTAGAAGATCTTGCAAAAAAATATTTGATGCAGATGGTTATTGGTTGCGAGTACCTAAACCACCGAGTAGAACAGTTGTTGCAAAGAAATAATTGTGAGGGATGGACAATGATTAACGAAGTACGCAAACAGGAACTAAACACACTCATCTTAAACGGTGAGTTTATGAAGTTTTATAAGTCTAAAGAGTGGATGCAATTAAGACTAAAAGCATTGAAGCGTGACAACTTCGAATGTCAATTATGTAAAGATGCTGGACGTTATCACAAAGCAGAGAACGTACATCACATGAAGGAAATTAAGACTCATCCACATCTATCGCTACCATTAAGCAATCTGCAATGTTTATGTGTCACATGTCACAACAAAGTGCATGATCGTCTGGAATCAATTAGAGTGCCTAAATTTATCAACGAGGAGAGGTGGTAGATTATGGGGAATGTAATTTATATTTGTATGAATGATGTGAATCATATCTTTATTGCTGCTGACAATAGAGATGGTTTACGTTGTCCTATATGTGAAGGTTTTATAAAGCGTGTAGGTGGTGTAGTGGAAGGAGGATTACCTACTTACGATGAATTAAGAAAACGGAATAAACCTGATTAGGATTGACACCAAGATTCATTTGGTTAGAAGAAAGATTGAATCAAATAGAAAAAGATAAGAACAGGCTTATTGTATCGATTCATCTTAACTCAGGTGGTGATGGTTCCAAAGCTATAGGCACTGAGGTTCTTTATTACGATCAAAAGGAATTGGCAGTTAGGATTGCCAAAACAATTAGTGATGCAACCAGTGGAGGCTTATTAAATCGAGGCGCTAAACAACGCAAGGATTTAGGTGTTTTAGCGAGGACGTATGAGCCGGCCATTTTAATCGAGATATGCTTTGTTAATTCAACAGTCGATGCAGCCATCTATAGACGAGATTTTGAAAAGATATGTCAAGCGATTGCGAAAGAGTTAGCGGCATATTTGGGTAAATCACCGCCTTCCACATTAACATCTGCGGAGGACAAAAAGGAGGGGATTAAAGTGACTCAAACATGGAATCCAGGCTCACCAGCTATGAAAACTGAAACAGAAAACTTTATTGCACAGGCTGTAAAGGATGGGATTATTCAGGAATCACATTTGAAGGATTTGCAGAATGGTACTATGATAACTGATCGTTTATTAGGTTTATATATTACTATTCAACAGCGACGTAGCTAATGATAAAAAATAGTTAAAATCAGTACAGTACTTGTTGGATTTAATCATAGAAATACTAAAGCCCAGGTACTCAATTAATTTTGAGCCTGGGCTATTTTTATTTAAATTTAAAAATTAATTTTACTTACACTCAAAAGAGTATTTGCTTGTGAGATTATTGTGAATTTTTAAAATGACTTCTCCGCCGTTTTCATAACATTGAGTGCTTGCTGAGTCCAGCTCTTTAGTATTGAAATAACTATACATATTTATTAATAAAGATACTCCCAGTAAAAAAATAAAAAATATCCCCAATGCCACATTAACATATTTGTTCTTAGTCATTCAAATATCCTCCTTTCATCTCTATATCTAAAATACCGGTAAGGATTACCCCAAACACAAATAATCTCAAAACCATTTTATTTCCCCTACATCCCAATATAATGCTTTATTTCTACATTTTATATAAATAAGAGCAAACAAATCACCTCACCTCACTTTTATCATTTAATTATACATTTATTTGGAAATAATGTATAATGGAACCAAATTAGGATAAATACTATAGATTTTTGTATTAAGAAACATATATAGTGTTACTATTCTCAATTTTTAAAAATAGATATGGAGGAGATTTATTGTTATGAAAAGGCTGAATTTTTTAATCTGGGGTTTAATATTTACTTTATTGGCGTCTACTGTATCCCCTAATTTTGTTAGCGCTAAAGAATTGGAGAGTAAAGAAAGTGTTTTATCAGAATCAATATTGTATAATTTTGATACTAAAAAACTTGAATTAGATGAGGAAACTGCTAAAGAAAAATATGATTTTACAAATGAAGAATTAAATTATTATAGTGAAACTTTAGAATCATTAACTCCAAAAGAGGTTGATGATACACTTTTAGATTTAGGAATAGATATGGAAAAATTTGATGGTGAAATAATTTATAAAGAAAATGAAAATGGGGAAATAACACCATATGCTGCGATGGCGATACTTGCTGGAATTGGACTTGTGACTATTATGGGATACTTCTTCTGGGATCGATATCTTACACATGTAGAGAAAATGAATTTTGCAAATCAATGTTATGCTAAAGATGGTTATCCAGTAGTAGATTCAAGAGATGATGCTGGCTTGAGTGGAATTACTGATGTAATGGAAGCACGTAAAATCGGTGGATTTAACTTTGCTTGTAAAAAACCATAATATGGATCAAAAAATAGATTGAAAGATAAACCAGACAGGATTATAGTTTATCATCCTGTCTGGTTTTAAATTTTATATATGAAGTTTGAGGTTTTTAATAAAACGAAGAAGTGGAAAAGAGCAACAATTTGTTGTTACTGCCTATTAAATAAGGTCTATCTAATAATGGCCCATTGCCCTGCAAACCAAGCCTTAAAAAACACAGATGGAGAGAATATTAATAAGCAAACAAACGAATAAATGACGAGGACTGGGTGCAGTTGAGCCTCGCTGCTCTTTTTATTAATGTACCTATTATCTCTACTGCCCATTTTTCCACCTCTTTTATATTACTAGATTTATTATTGTAGTCATATAAACATCAATAAAATACGTTTATGAATTAGGAAGCCTTCATAGGCGGTATTGAAGATGGATGATTCGAAGTAATTCAGTAATTTCAAAGGTTTAAGGGGTATTTAAAGGGAATGCTACAGCTTGGAAATTGGGCATTCCCCACCAATTCCCCACCATTTTAAAAATCCTCAGCAATGCTATCAATTATATCCGCTGCCTTTCTAGCCATTTTTTAGTTAGATGAACATAGCGATCCTCTGTGACAGCTGCTCCTAACGACATAATGAGAGAAAAGAATTGACACACTTTTAATACATGAAGCAACAGGGGCAGATGACTATATTTGAAATATCGCCTTTCACAAGTGACAACAAGCCTGTTGATAAAAAAGAAGAATGCTAAGCTAAAGGGATTCTTAAGGTTGGATATCTTGCGCGGAGATAAGGAAAAGAAAGGGGCTAAACCCGTAAATCATTTTTCAATGACTTTTAGAATAACCCCCAAATCCTTTATTTATTAATGCTGTGGAAGATAATCATGGCCGTTTATTGTGAGTTTAGAAGCAGAGATGAGTATTTCTTTATTTGCTTCAAAATATGGATCTAAAATATTATAAAATGCTTCCCATTTTTCTACAGCTTTTTCATCTTCACCTTGTTTCTCAAGAGCTAGAACTTCTTCATAAAGCTGTTTTAATTGTTTGCTATCTGTTTCACTGATTTTGAAATCTAAGTCAGACATATATTCTTCAAAGGACACTGGCTTGAAATATGTGCTAATTATTCCATAGAAATCATTCCATAATTTTTCAGACAACTCATCATTGCTATCGTTATCTGCTTTTTGAGCCTCTTCATAGATTGTTTTTAGTTTAGCTAAGTCTTCTTTTGTAATATCTAATTCCATATCTGACATATATTCTTCAAAGGTTTGTGGTGGATATAGCTCATCCAAATAAGGCTGTATAATTTCATAAAATTCATCAAATTTTTCCTGCGCTTTTTCTTCTTTTCCATCTTTTTTAAGTTTTATCCATTCTTCATAGACCACTTTCAGCTGCTCTTTATCCTTTTGTTGAATCGCTATATTTTTCTCACTAAATCCAAAATCTTCTAAGTACTCTTCCAAGGATCCAGGTTGCCAATTCGCTAATACATAAGGTTTTGTGATTTTTTCCATTTCAAGGTAGATTTTTTCTACCTCGTCATATTTCTCTTCTTTGTCTAACGTCTTCATTTCATTAAACAGTATTTCTAATTTTGTTAGTTCCTCTTTTGTTATCTCTTTCGGTAAGCTTTTTTTATATACTTCAAACGTGTAGAAATCTGAATAATCTTCAACTATGCTACCTTCTACAAAAATTTCCTGTCCTTCAACAAAGTTCATATTTTCTAATTGTTCTTCTGAAAATTTATGAAATCCTATATAATAATTTTTACCATCATTTCCTTTGATAGTTATTGTGTCTCCTTCAATGTATTTAATAGTTCCTTTAATTTGTTGTTCAATTTGAATAGTCACATCTTTTGTTGTTTCTGCTGATGTCGCCCCAGCTTGAAGTGGCATGTAGACAGCCATGCCTAATGTTAGTACTGAAGCAATCATCCAAGTCTTTTTAATCGGTTTTCTCATATCAATTTCTCCTTTTGTTTAATAAGTATTACCAATAATTAGACGTTCTTCCATCTAAAAAAGTTCATTAATGTAGAAATAACTTATTTTTAAAAATTAAAGAGGAGAATTGAATAACAAGAACTCCGTGATGGACTTACCCCAGTCAAGTAGTCATCTTATTGTATATGAAATTTTAAAAACAGGATTCATTGGTCAGAAAGCCAAAGAAAAGTTAATTTTAGTTTATCAAAATTCAATCTAAGAACATTTAAGCTGAAGAAGCAATGAGCCCTCCACAACTGTTGAGGGCTTTTATGATGCGAAAAAAGGAAGTGTTGTAATGGAGTCATGAAATGCAGACGTAAGTGGCATGTTCGGTCCGCACATAGCTGATTCTGTTGAGGGGCATGAAACCGGAATTGTACCGATGCCATGCCTATTAATGTTGTCTTAAGTCATTAAGAACTACCTAATTTAATTTTTCATTCTCTGGCTCCATGTGAATTAGAATGTGGGATTTATTAAAATGATGTTGAATTTTATTTTCTATACGGTCACAGAGTTCATGAACCGTCTTTATATCCTTATTTGAGGCTACAACTAAGTGAAAATCAATATACTCCTCAGCACCTGAGCGTCTCGTGCGAAAATCGTGATACTCAATATACTCTTCTTTATATAATTCAATAATTTGAATGATTTTTTCTTCCTCGTCGGCTGACAATCTTGCGTCAAGTAATGGGGGAAAAGATTCTTTCATTAATTTAAAAGCTTCCACCATAATAAAACATGCTAAGATAATACCGATGATAGGGTCTAAAATATACCAACCTGTTAAATGAACGATTAATAAACTAAAAGCGACTCCCAGCGAAGTATAGACGTCAGTTAGTAAGTGCAGAGCATTGGATTTCATGGCTACTGAATTGGTTCTCTTAGCAGTTCTATAGACAATTCTAGAAACGAAAATATTAATGATAGCGCCAAATACCATTACAAGAATACCTAAGAGCGGAAGTTTTATTGGAGAGGGTGCAATAATCTTATGAATGCATTCATAAATAATCCAAATACCAGCCACAAAAATTAAAAGGGTTTCGATCGTTCCAGAAATATTTTCGACTTTACCATGTCCATATGGATGTTCCCTATCCGCCGGTTTATTGGCTATGCGAACTGAGAAAAAAGTGATTAACGAGGCCATCAGATCCAAAAATGAATGAATAGCTTCCGATAAAATAGCAACCGAACCAGTAATGAGTCCGACAATAATTTTAAGTATAACGACAAGAGAATTGCTAATAACGGATAAAAAAGCAACCTTTGAAGAATTCATAATAATTCACTCCCTAAAAAATCTAAACCTATGATAACAGGTCAATATCGTGTAGGTCTATGGCAACGTTTTTGCCTGTTCGCTAGTAAATTAAGGAGGAGAAAAAGAGTTTCCCAAAGCAAAAATAAAAACCACTTAGAAAGTGGTTTCAAGTTCTCTAATAAGTGATTTCGCTGGCCTTTGCTTTACAGGTAGTATTTTTATGTAATGGTTTTGTAGCAACCTATTTTACTAGCACAAATATGTTGAAACAAAATTCACAGTTTTTATTAAAGCTACTATACCAATACATCGTTAACCCTGCTCATCAATAATTGAGTAGGGTTTTATTTGTATGTAAAATAATTTTTCTTAGGTAAATATTGGGGCATTTCTAAATCGTAGACTGACATAAAGGCAATGCAATTTTTTTGCTTGCCTAGAAAAAAGGGCTAATTGAAAAGCTATCACGTAGTAAAGAAAAATGATGTACAATTTTCTTGTTTATCAAAGAAGGTTGCATTAGTGTTGTTACTAACTATTTTTTGAAATGGTCTAATTCATCACGTTGATGGGTTGACATTGTTTCGGTTGTTAGTCATGGTCATCTCCTCCAAAGTAAATGATCTTAATTGCATCATATGCGTTTACTGTAGAAATGGAGCATAAAAAGAATCATTTTTTAGCAATAGAAATAACAACTGATGGCTTTTGTGCGTTAATAAAATAAAAGGAACGCAAACCTTTGCGCTCCTTACTACTAACGACGATGCTCGACAAGATCATTTGCACCTAATACTATATGGATCAAGCCAAATTCGAACATCGTGTTGGCAAACATTTTGTTAGAATCATGCTACTGTTTCAAAATGTACAAAATATCACTCGAATGGAGTTAAAAAAGCACATGGGAAAACATCTCAGTTATTTCTTTTTCCCAACATCTTAACAAGTAACCCAAATAGACCTATCCCGAGTGCAAAGCCTAGAGCAATCGACCATGAAAAATAATCAAACAGGATGTACACCATGAGTAGGGCGAATACATAGCCTAAAGAAATGCCCAGCAAAAATTTTTTAATGTCCATTTTGTCACTCCATTCTTGTTGTAACCTTTTAAAGCTTAGATAATCAATAAGCACCAATGTGAGCACTGGGCAAATAACTATTGGATAGAAAATAGCATTAATTAACGATGTAATTGGCACGAAATAAACAGTGTCCTTATTAAACACATCCTTAATAAATAGTTTAGTAAATTATTAAAACAATATCTATAATAATTGGAAATTATTTATAAAAGATTGTCGTTTTACATAAGTGTTCACTATAAAAAGATGGGGGAAACGGTCATGAAAATAAGTAAAAATAATGCAGAGCATTACATCTGGGGAGATCAATGTGATGGGTGGCATTTAGTGAAAAATAATGAATTAAGTGTGATTCATGAACGTATGCCAGCAAATACTGCTGAGATTAATCATTACCATCACCATGCTCGTCAATTTTTCTTTGTGTTAACTGGGACAGCAACAATAGAGATAGAAGGTGAAAGTATTTCTTTACAGGCAAAGGAAGGGATAGAAGTACCGCCACTTAAGTCTCACCAAATGCGAAATGATTCAAATCAAGATGTAGAATTTTTGGTAATTTCTCAACCCAATAGTAAAGGCGACCGTGCATTTATAGAGGACAACATAAGAATGTGAGAAAATTTCTAAAGCATAATAACTTCATCTTCATTCTTTTGCAGGAGGTACTATTGGAAATGGGGCAGTATAGTAGTTGATAGATATGGCAAAGGAGATGAGCTTATGAAGATTACTAAGGTAAAGCTATACGCATATGATTTACCCAAGATGAAGGAATTTTATTGTGAACAATTAGGTTTGTCATTGATAACGAGTAATACTCATTTTTTTGAAATAGCAGTTGGCGAAAGTATTGTTATTTTTGAGAAGATAGCTACTTCTATTCAAAAGCAATATCATTTCGCATTTAATATCCCTAGCAATTTATTTGTGCAAGCAAAGAATTGGGTAAAGGAGCGAGTTGATGTTTTGCTATTAGATGAACAAGATGAAGTATATTTTGAAACTATAAAGGCGCATTCTCTTTATTTTTATGATCCAGAGGAAAACGTGATAGAGCTTATTGCAAGAACTGAAGTAAACCCTCCTTATGATACCGATTCATTTTTACCAGTCCATTTACTAAATATAGGTGAAATGAATTTAACAACGGATTCTATACCTGAAGTCGCAGCGCGCTTAATGGAATATGGTATCCTACCTTGCTTTGGTGAAGAAATTCGTACAGACGCACTTACTTTCATGGGGAATTACGAGGATGGTACAAATATTTTATTAGGACCTAGTAGAAGGAATTGGTATTTTTCGAATAAAGATGCAATTGTCAGTCCGATTCACATTGAAGTGAATAACGCATTGCAACTAAGCATGAGCGAAGAGGGGGAATTTAAGATATTAAATCTATAATTTTTAAACAATGTCATTTCTTCACTCTTGCCTACACATAATTATTTCAGCAAATTTCCCAAAACCAGTAATTGAATTAATATTTGTTTTGGTGTATATTTATTCAAAAGATCTTGGGGGAGATACTATGAAGTTCGAATTATGTGAATCAAATCCTTCATTTGAGGATTATAAATCGTTGCATCAAACGATTGGCTGGAACGCAAAAGGACTCTATACATATGACCAATTGTATCAAGCTATTTGCAATAGCTGGTTTAGTGTTTCCATTTATGATGGCACAACTTTAGTAGGCTATGGAAGAATTATTTCAGATGGCATTTATCAAACTTTTATTTGTGATGTTATGGTACATCCTGATTATCAACGTAAAGGCATTGGCTCACAAGTGATGGAATTTTTATTGGCGCATTGCAAGCAAGAGAATATAAAATGGATTCAATTATTTTGTGCTAAAGGCAAACAACCATTTTATCAACAACTAGGGTTTGCTGAACGTGATCCAGATGCTTCAGGAATGATGCTGTTTTACGATTAACGAGGTGGTCGATCAACTGAACGTAAAAGCCCGATTGGTTCGGGGCAACAGATGTTTTATGTGCGAAAGCGAAGCGGCAGCGACAAGATGTTGGTCACACAAGCTTTTTCACAGGATGTGAAGATTTTAGCTTGTGTTCCTCTATTTATTGTGGAGATGAAGAAAAACCCCACTGATTGAAGTTTCACTTTATTGATTTGACGAGAACACTCGTGACCTCAGTTGTGAGAGGTTCAAATAAAGGGGTTAAATCGTTTTGAAGGCAAAATGTATTAAGTTTTATGAATTTGGTAGTCCTAGAAATGTGCTGAAATTTGAAAACAAAACCATCAAACCACTGCAAAATCATGATATCCTGGCCCGTATGAAAGCACGTCCCATAAATCCTTCTGACTTGATTCCCATTTGGGGTAAGTATGCTCATCGGATTGCTTTGCCGAATACTCCAGGCTATGAAGGGTTGGGGGTTGTAGAAGCTGTAGGCCCATTTGTTTCTCAAAACTTACTTGGGAAGCGCGTGTTACCATTACGTGGAGAAGGCACTTGGCAAGAGCTTGTTCAGACCAGAGCAGAATTTGCAGTACCCATACCTCATTCAATAGATGATTTTACAGCATTCATTTACGACATTGGAATAAACAGATTTCGACAGAAAAATGGCAAGACACGTTTCAACAGCTAATAACACTTGTAAATGAACAAAAATTAATGATGATGAAGAAGGATTCTCAATACGATTTACTGGACATTCACAAGGCTATAGAGGTAATTGAATCTTCTAAAACAACTGAGGGAAAAATATTTTTAACAAGTCAATAAGTTCTGTAGAAGGCGAAGGGAGCGAATTACTCCCTTCGTTTTATAATTTAAAATAAATCGGTTGATAAGTAGCGTAGTCCTGTATCAGGAAGGATAGCAACTATACGTTTCCCTTTATTCTCAGGGCGTTTAGCCAGTATCGTAGCAGCATATAAAGCAGCACCTGAGGAGGTACCAACTAAAATGCCATCTGTTTTCGCAACGGCCCGAGCTGCCTCGTAAGCTTGTGCAGTTTCTATTTCAAGCACTTCATCGATAATTTCCAGATGAACATTTGAAGGAACACGTGCTGCGTCAGCATCCGAGAAGCGATGGACACCTGTAATTTCCGCGATATCAGGATTATCAACCGTAGCGATGGAATTAACGGTTGGCTCTACACCAATGATTTGAATGGCTGGATTCTTGGATTTTAAGAATGCGCCTGCTCCACTAATCGTGCCACCTGTACCGATAGAAGCTACGAAAATATCAATTTGCCCAGCTGTATCTTCCCAAATTTCCGGTCCAGTTGTAAGTTTGTGAATGTTTGGGTTGACATCATTGTCAAGTTGATTTAGAAAGACAACATTTTCTTCTTGCTCCACGACGGTTTCCCTAAATACCTTGATGGTTTCAACAAAATCACCTTCTGTTTCCTCAAATGCAGCTACCATTTCTGGAACATCCGAAAATGGTACAACCTCAGTGCCATATGCTTTTACAACTTTAGTACGTTCTTCGCTCACACCATCCTGCATATAAATGCGCAATTTATAACCCTTTGCTGCTGCAATTGCTGCCAATCCAATACCTGTATTGCCGCTTGTCGTCTCAATAATTGTTTTGTCTTTCGTTAATAGACCACGAGCTTCAGCATCTTCAATCATCGCTTTTGCAATGCGATCCTTGACACTATTTGCGGGATTAAAGTACTCCAGTTTTACGATGATTTCTGCCTCAAGCTGTTGTTCTTTTTGGTATCGATTAAGCGCTAATAGTGGTGTATGGCCCACTAATTCTGTAATCGACTGCTTAATTTTATTGGCTACAATTTGACTCATCCAACCATCCCCTTTTTAATTCACTTACTTAACATACCTGTATAGTAAGATTTAAAAGTATCTTATCATTACAATTTTGTCTGAGCAAGGGAATCCGTGATAGAAAGAATGATAAGCCTGATAGAAAAAAATGATCGATACAAATTGAGCGCTTTTGATAGTCACAGGCATTTAGAGATTTCGTTATTTTTCGTGCACTAGAAGATGAGAACAAGATATATCAGTCAAAGACAAAAATTATTAATCGATTTATTATAAGTATCTTCGGTTTGGTAATTTTGGTAACAGTACTAATCAGTTATGATAGGAGTAGTTGAAGTGTATGTGGGGGATGAAATCAGATGAAGGAGACAATTGCTACAATAAATACCATAGCACAGTCTAAAATTAACATGATGAAGCAAAGACCAATCAATTATTTACTGCAAGCCATATTCGGAGGGCTCTTTATTGGCTTCGGAATTTTACTCATTGTAACAATCGGAGGATTATTTGATCCATCAGGTATGCCCAGCATGAAAGTTGTGCAGGGACTCGCATTTGGAGTGGCGCTTAGTATGGTCATGATGGCTGGAGCAAATTTGTTTACAGGTGATAATTTAGTATTGACGATTAGTACGTTAGAGAAAAAATCGTCACCATTAGAAATGATTAGTATTTGGACGTTTAGTTATCTAGGTAATTTTTTCGGTTCACTGTTCGCCGCGACTTTGTTCTTCTATGCGGGACTTGCGATTGGGGATACGGCTGCTTATATCGAAAAAATGGTGACTGCCAAGATGACTGCAGGATTTGTGGCGCTTTTATGCCGCGGAATTTTATGTAATCTGCTTGTATGTTTGGCAGTATGGTGCAACTATAAATTGAAAACAGAAATCGCCAAATTAGCGATGATATTTAGCTGTATTTTCCCATTTATTACGTCTGGATTTGAGCATAGTATTGCCAATATGACACTCTTTAGCCTTGCACTTATGGTGCCACATGGTGACCTTGTCTCGATGAGTGGCGCTGTAGCTAATTTAATACCCGTGACAATTGGCAATATCATTGGTGGTGCCATCATCGGCATCGTGTATTGGGTGAACACAAGAGAAACAACGTTGAATAGCTGATGTGGAGGGGATTAAAATGTTCGCTATGTTGCTGTGTATCTATATGGTATGCTATAAAATCTTGAAAAATAAAGAAAAAATAAAAAAGCTGTCGGTCAAGCAAATAGTCGCAATAGGAGTGCTTTATGCATTTATGTTTACTGTATGATTTATCCCGCATTAACGGTCAGTAAGACGCCCACCACAAGTTTAAAGATGTGAACGAGTTAACGAGGTGGGCAGTCAACTGACCGTAAAAGCCCGATTGGTTTAACTACCAATCAGAGGGGAATGAAGAAAACCCCCTCTGATTGATGTTTCACTTTATGTTGGAGGAAAACTGTTGAAACATTATGTGCAGTGGAAACTTTTAAAGTCTCTGCTTGCTTTTGCAATCATTATCGTTGCGCTGATGGCTAGCGGTAAATTATATGAAAAAATATACCTAAAACTATTAAATTCATAATTGAAATTGTAGGTATTTAAGAGAGGGAGTGAATGATTTGGAAAAAATGAATCAGTTAAAACAAGCCATAAAAGAATTGAATGAAGCGGATGCAAAATCAATGCTCTTTTTATTGTTGGTAAATAGTAGTTTGAATGAAGAAAAGTTACAAGATGTGCGGCAATCAATTTTAAAATTGGTGGAAAAGCCTAAAACGAAGAATGTGCAAACGATGCACATAGTATTTGGTGATTCGCCAGGTGGAAGTCTAAAAGCTGCTTTTCGCAATACAGACTATGACCAAACGGAAGATATAATTAATTTGCCCACTAACTTTTCCATTGGTCCATTGAAGGGTTTACATAACATATCGGGTATTGAGGCTCGATTTGAGTGGTTTCAAGAGCGCTATAACTCTGAAGATGATGGGCTACAACTTTATAGAAGTTTAATGTTCGAAGCTGTCGAAAAAATAAAAGATATTCCGCCGCATCAGGATATCGTTATTTGGACTTGTCAAAATGCCCATGAGCAAACGGGTTTACGTCTCGTTTTGGCGATGTTGGAAAATAAGCTAAATCGTGTATGTGTTATTGATACGTTTTTAGCATTTCATGAAATTTATACGTTGCCACAGTTAATAGAAGATAACTATCCAAGATCATCTGGTGAAGTTTCTTCAGAGAATTTGCTATGCTTTTACGAGCAGTATAAATTACGACCATTACAGCAGGAGAAACGACAGATATTATGTGCGGAAGGCTTGCGAATGCTTGCGGATGATAACTATTTAACTCGGTCATGGCAGCATCATGAACTATGGCAAAACATAAATGAGGATTGTGATGATGCTTTTATTATTGCATGTGCCAAGCGATTGGAGAAGGAAGATGGCAACAAGAAATTTCGAAAATCCGCCCGTTTAATTGGCGAGGTGATTGGTCATATGGAACAATATAGAGGAGACGAGTGGATTGAATATCGATTACGAAGCTTAATCGAGCAAGGTGTCTTTATGTATAAGGGAGATTTAAAGGCCATGCGATATTATGAAGTGCAATTGCAGGATGCTACTTGACAGATTCATTTTTTTGAAGTTTTGACTTCCCTAAAAATCATAGATAGAATGGGGAGTAGTGTTACTATTATTGAATGACTCAAGAGAGTTTGCTAAAGAAGGAACAATCAATCAATATATCAATGAATTTAAAGACAGTATAAATAGATTATCTGACAAATTTTCAAAGAAAGGAAGGTCGACTATGACACAAGAAGTCAATCAGAATGCTATACTTCAAGCAATTTTAGAGCTTTCTAAACAAGTACAAGGCATGAAAACAGAAATTCAACAACAACTTGAAACAATCGAAAATAACCTTGAAGGAAAACTCGAATCAGTAGAAAAAAGACTAGAGGTAAAAATGGAAGCGGTCGAAAAAAGCCTTGAACAAAAACTCGAATCAGTTGAACAACAGCTCGGTGTGAAAATTGATGGTGTAGATGCCAAGGTTCAAGTACTTTCACATGAATTACTAGAAACAAAGGCTGATGTATTAATGCTGAAGCAAGTAAGATAAAGTGAAACTCCAATCAGGCTTTTACGGTTAGTTGATCGCCCACCTCGTTGGCTCGTTTTCATCTTTCAACTTGAGGTGGGCGTCTTACTGACCGTTAATGCGGGATAAACAGTGTCGTTGGGTACAATTTTCGGATGTAATGTGCATGGATTTTCCAGAGAACATACTAAAAATTATAGCAAATTTTGTACACAGACAAACTGTGTACTTTTTTTTAGAGATAGGGAATGGTAACTGATGATGATGCTTTTGTTTTATTAATACGAGCTTAGCAGCATAAGCTCGTATCGATCCTAGCTATCGATACGAAATACTACATTTCGGAGGTAGCGAATATGGAAAAAATATGCTTGGAATTAGAAAATATTGAAGTGACTTTTTTCGAGAAAGAAATCATCATAATAGATGTAATAGATCGTTTATTACATCAATTTGATTGCATCGGTATTGTGGGCGATAATGGGGTCGGGAAAAGTACCTTAAATATGCAGTTTCAGCTAAGCGCTCAAAAGCTACAACGAGTGTAAGCATTAGTGTTACAATAAAAGGTGAGTCCATGTAATAGAAGGAGTGAAAATAATGTTAAAAACTGAGGTTTTCGAACAACTTAAAAAGGCGATGAAAGAAAAGGACGTATTGGCAAAAGGTGTCCTTACACTTGTAAAATCTGCACTGGATCTAACCGAGAAGGAAAAGGGTGAGCCTTTGACACACGACGAGGAAATCGCCATCATCAATCGTGAAGTGAAGCAAACCAATCAGGCATTGGAAGGCGCACAAAATGCTGGTCGTGCAGACTTAATTGAGAAAGAAGAAGCGAAACTAGTGTTATTAAAATCATTTCTTCCAAAACAATTAACTGAAGAGGAAATTGCTGAAAAACTAACAGCAGCGGGAGTTATATCAGGCATGAATATGGGAGAAGCGATGAAAATTGCTAAACCACTGTTAACGGGTCAAGCAGAAGGTGCTGTTATTTCAAAAGTTGTAAAAAGTTTAATCTAACAACTATATTGCTTCATCTTCAGGAAACGATAAAGTTTTACATTCAAACACAAGGGATAGCCAACGCTACACTAGCGGGCTATCCCTTCTTCTATCCATTCTAGAAAATCATATTCGGGGTTCTTCACTTTTAATACTGTTATAAAATCCGATACATTTTTTAATAGAACGTTTGGCTCAATCGTAAAATATACAGTATCATAATTTTTCAGCCATTGTACGCCTACTGTGTAAATATTCCCTTGTTTTCCGGCAAGTATATCAGCATCGCTATCACCAATAAAAAATGCTTCTGTATGATTGACATCTAATAAATCCAAAGTTTTCCGTAAACCCTCAGGATGTGGCTTAGGAATTTCTACATCGTCGCCATACTCTTTGAAAAGCAAAAAAACAAATTGGTAAAGTATCCGCTATAGTACCGTCAAAATCGAAAATAATGGCTTTTATCATACTATCCCTCGATTCATTTCATTGTCATTGATTTGTAAGTTATTAATTGCCAAATAAATGAGAAAGCACTATACTATTAATTAACCACTGGTCAGTTAGGGGAGGAAGTCATGTCACCACGTAAGCCTTCAGCACAAGAATTGACAAGAAAGATGATTGTAGACGAGGCACATAAGCAGTTTATTGCAAAGGATTTTCATCAGGTATCTATGCGTAGTATTGCAAAAGAACTCGGTTGTAGTCATGGTGCTATTTACTATCATTTCAAAAATAAAGCGGAATTATTTTATGTCATTATAGGTGGGTACTTTGCGGAATTAAATACAATCTTAGATGAGACTGTAAACAATGGAGCTGAAGATCATCAGACGAAACTTCATCATGTATTTACAGGCTTTATGGAATTTGGTTTAAACCATCAAAGCCAATATGAATTGATGTTTATGGTGAGAGACGTCGAAATCGATGGCTTATCACAAGAAGCTGCCAACCTTAGTTATGAAAAATTTGCGCAGGCTGTTCAAACATTATCGATGAAGCCATTATTGGTTTCAGATATACATTGTGCATTTATTGCGTTACACGGTTTTGTTGCACATTATCGTCATTATGTGAAGAATTATGAGGAAGCGAGAGAGTCAGTAAATGTACACGCTAAATTTCTCGTCAAAGCATTAACATAAGGAATGTAGGCTCTAGATTATATGAATCTGGAGCTTGCTTTTAGCATTATTTGACCAGTGGTTAATTAAAGGGGGATTTACTGTGAAGAAAGCATTAGTAGTAGGGGCGTCCGGTGGAATGGGCTATGCACTTGTTAACGAATTAGCTGCGAGAGGTATACAGGTTGTGGCTTTTTCTAGAGGGAAAGAGAAGTTGGTAGCTCTTTTTCAACATCAACCGAATGTGACAATTTATACAGGCGATGTCTTTAATGAAGAACAGTTACGGAAGGCTTCACACGGCGTAGATGTTATTTTTCATGCAATTAGCTTTCCCTATCAAGAATGGGAAGATAAGCATATAAGGTGTATAAATATCCTAATTAAGGTTGCGCAGGCGCAGCAGGCGAAAATCGCACTTGTAGACAATATATATGCATATGGAAGGCAATCTACAAACCTTGTAACAGAGGAGGCAAGGAAGATCCCGCATACGAAAAAAGGGAAAATTCGCTTAGCCATGGAAAACAATTTAATGGAAAGTAGTGTACCCTCATTAATTGTTCATCTGCCTGATTTATATGGACCAAACGCAGAAAATACAATTTTACATGGAACGTTAAAAAGTGTTGTCAAAGATAAAAAGGCAAATTATGTGGGGAACATGCAAGTGGCGAGGGAATTCCTTTATACATTTGATGGAGCTAAAGCTATGGTTGAGCTAGCGCTACAATCTGACACATATAATCAAAATTGGCATGTGCCAGCTGTTCACACTGTTACTGGGGAACAATTAGTGACGATTTTACGTGACATCACAGGCTATAAGAGGGAGGTTCGTACAGTCTCGAAAGCAATGATTGGACTGTTAGCCATCTTTTCACCATTTATGAAGGAAATGAAGGAAATGATGTATTTAACAGAACAGCCGGTTATTTTGAGTGGGGAAAAATATGAAAAAGCCATTGGAACATTACCACAAACTTCGTATAAGGAAGGTCTACATGAGACTTTGGTGTGGTTGAAGAAGAGGGAACAAGAACAAATCAATGGCCATTAGAAATAAATTGAAGACTATGATGAAGAACTTAAAACAAAATAAAAAATGACTTTGGCAGAGGTGCTCAAAGTCATTTTTATTTGCTATAGTTTAAATTTTTGTATGATATTGCGTAACTCTTGTGCCATTTCAGCTAAATTATTTGAAGAGGCAGTAATTTCTTCGATACTAGCTGACTGTTCCTCTGAAGCGGCAGCAACGCTTTGAATATTTCCAGATGCTTGAACAGCTACAACACCAACTTGCTCTACAGAACTAGCAATACTGCTAACCCCGCTATTTATATTGGAGATGATGTTGTTAACATGGTCCATATCTTGGGTAAGTGCTGTAATATGAGAAAAAATTTCTCCAAAGGCTTCGCCTGAAGCATTAAAGGAAGTAGAACTTTCTTCAAGATTACTGCTACTAATCGCCATGGATTTCACAGCTTGAGTAGACTCCTCTTTAATCGTATCAATCCGTGAGCGAATACTATTAGCAGCTTCTAGAGATTGGTCAGCTAGTTTACGGACTTCTTCAGCCACAACAGCAAAACCTTTACCGTGTTCACCAGCACGTGCTGCCTCTATCGATGCATTCAATGCAAGTAAATTCGTTTGGTCTGTAATTTGCGTAATTAATGTTACAATATCACCGATCTCATTCGTGTATGAACTTAAACGCTTCACAACATCTGAAGTCGCATGAATTGCATCGGATGTTTCATCCATCTTCTGTGTAGCACTTTGAATCGTTGTATTGCCCTTTTCTGCAATAGAGGATGCACTAAATGCCTTAGTCGTTACATCATTGACGCTGGATACAACCTCTGACATTTTTGTGGAGATGGCTGTAATATGATTTTCAACCTCTTCAATGGAAGTTGTTTGCACTTCTGAGCCACCTGCTACCTCCTGCATAGAAGAGGTAATTTGTTGAATGGATGCGCTTGTTTGCTCAGAGCTAGCAGATAATTCTTCTGACATTGCAGCTACCTGCTCAGCATTTTCACCAATTTGGTGGATAAGAGAACGTAAATCCTCTGTCATATTTTGAATACCGTTAGAAAGTTGTGCAATTTCATTTGAGCCACTGATTTGCAGAGGCTGAACAGACAAGTCTCCTTGTGCCACTTTACCAACATAACCCGTCATTTTTTTTATTGGTTTTGTAATACCGATGCTAATGAAATAAGCCACAATAACACCAAATATCACAAAAATAACTGTCATAATAATACATATCCAAAGAGTCTGTGTCTGAAGCTTAGAAATGAATGAGGCATCCATATCTAAACCGAAAAGGATATCCGTATTTTTAAATGGAATAAAGATCGATTTATGGGTACCGAATTCATCCTTATAAATATCACTGATTTGAACATTTCCATTGTCTAAAGATGCTTTCATTTTTTCATCGAAAACATAATCCTCTTTGTAACTATCTTTATTACTTAAAGCTATAATATGTTCATTACCATCTGCACGGGAAAGCACATAGGCATTTTCAATCTCATACTTTTTGAGTGTTCTATTCAATTCATCTAAGATTTTTTGATATTTTTCCTGACTGCCGTTATCCGCTGCGATGACATCCGTTTTTTCGATATCTTCAAAAATCGTGCCAGATACAACCTCTAAGGATGTCTCGAATTGTGTAATAACATAATTGTCGATGATTCGATAAGAAACAGCGAATAATACTACACTAAATATGACTGATATTATCGCGATTGGAATGGTAAAACTTGCAATATATTTATAGAGTAAGGAACTCTTTAATTTAGTGACTATATTCAATTTGTGAGGCCTCCAATACTTTTACTTTTTGTTGTAAAAAATGAATCATAGCGCTAATATGTTCCGTTTCAGTATAAGGAGAGATAGAAAAGAATTTTGCCGCAGCGACTGGAATTTGTTGTTGTGTATCCCTAGCGCTAACAGTGCAAACACGCGTTGTATCTCCGAAAAATACTTCATCGCGACCCTCTCCTAAAATTTCAAATAAAGAAGCGTTAATAGCATTAATATATTCAAGTTGATCTTGTGTATAGTTACCTGCTTGTTCAGAAGCCCAATTAAAGTCTTTAGGATACAAACGAAAGGCTGTTACTGGCCCGATATTTGACGCATTGATAACTTGTAACATTGGAATTTTTTCAGCTAGTTGAGCGCGGAATGCTAAATTTACACGTACATAATTGGCTAATAGTTGTTGGTAACCTTCTTTTCCGAATGCTTGCAATGCAGCGTAAATTGCAATCGAACTACCCATTCGAGAACACTCTAATGTATAGCCCGTATGATAAGAGCCATAGCCTCTATTACCTACATAAGGTGTGTCAAAGTCGTCGATGTCAAGCAACTGTAAATGTTTACCTTCTTTTATTAAGAATAAGCTTGTTAAATAAGGAGTTTGACCGAGCTTTTGGAAGTCAAAGCAAAGGCTATCTGCAATGGCTAGATGCTGCATACGCTCATGAATGTGTAGTAGACCTTGTAAGACCTCCTCTTCAAAATGTAGAGGATTTTGCTTGAAATCGTAATCATTGAAAAAGGCGTAAAAACCACCTAAAGCTGAATCAGCATGGATATGTATTGATTTTAAGTCGTACTTTTTCTCAAGGCTTGTCGTAACTTCTTTGATTGCTTGTACATCGTCAATGCCAAATTGGTCAGTAGCACCTGTTGTCGCTACTACATAAACCGGGATACCACCGTTTTCGATAACTTCTGTCATGCGAGCCTCCAGATCATGTACATCCATGGAATGATCTTTCCCAGCCTTCACACGAATTAAATGCTTGCTACCAATGCCAACGGCTTCAATCGACTTTAATAAGCTGTAGTGCGCATTTTCTGAAGCGAAGCAATATAAATTATTAGGTACACCCTCTTCTTTTGCATGAGGGAATTGTTTGGCAATAGCAAGTCGTAGCCCGCTGAATACTGCCCCTTGACCGCCCCAAGTTGTATAACCAAAGCTTTGTGTGAAGTCATAGCCTACTAACTTCGACATCATCGCTACAACCTTTACCTCACATTCTGCGGCAGCTGGTCCGTATACATCCCACAGATTGTTACCGTTAAGTAAGGCATTTGTAAATTGACCCAATACGCCAGGAATGCTAGCCATTGGTAAAACATTGGTTACAAAGTTGCGTGTATGGTAAGGATGTCCTTGCATCAGTTGTGTCAAATTATCGACAACCTGATCAAGACCTATACCTGATGTGGGTACTTGGTTATCTTGCATTAGATCTTGGTAAAAATTGGCAGAGCGCTCTTTCATCGGCCCAAGTGTTGTTTTATTTGGATTCTTTAAATCGTCTAATGAAGATACAATTTTCTCTAATAGTGAAAGAAAATTCTCTCTTTGTTCGATATTTCCATCTTCGCTTTGGAAAAGTTGTTGTATTTTTTTCATTTTTCATCTTCCTTTATAGTTCATATTTCACTATTGTTGCGTTAACAATAGGACATTTTTCTAAAATTATAATAACATATTATAATAGAAAATATATTAATATTTGCCTGGGATATTAATTTTTGACATTTCTTAATAATCTGACTTATTGAAATGGAATGATTGGGAGAGAGGATGATGATTTTATAATCACTTAGCATAAGTGGAAGAAAGGTTTTTTCTTTATTTCATAAGAGGAGAGGGGAAGAGGGTATCTCACAAAATACGTGAGAGTCCACTATTCTGAACAGAAGCTAAGCATCGGTCGTATAATTATCTACAATAATTATAGTCATGGTTATTACTATCGAAATAATGATTTTAATATTATCGCATTTATAGAGTTAAGGTTATTCTTTCTTTTAATTTTCTATGCGTTCTAAAGTTTTTAACTCATTAACAGTAACAAATGAATAGCCATCATTAGTCAGTGCTTGTAAAATACCCTCAATGGCTTGTAGTTCATTACCAGTGTCATCATACATGGGGTGCATTAAAATAATGGCACCTGGTTGGATATTATCTTTTACATATTTAATCATCTCTTCCGCTGACGAGTAGTACGTATCAGGCTCCAAATTCCACATGATGGTGTCCCGCTTGTGTTTATGTAAGTAATTAGGAAGCCCAATTAGTTTTTTGCCATAAGGTGGTCGAACAGCAATTACATCTGTATAGCCGATGCGTTGAATAAGTTGATCTGTTTTTTCAATTTCTTCTTTGATAAAGGCGTTACTTTTGAACACCATTCGCTGATGGGAGAAAGTGTGATTGCCAATTTGATGACCGTTTGTGCCAATTTTCTGTGCCTCTTCTAGATGTTCCTCTATCTCTTGACCAATAAGAAAGAATGTTGCCTTGGCATTGTACTGGTCTAATATTGGCAGAAGTTCATTGACTTTTTCTGTAGGACCATCATCAAATGTTAAAGCGATAACTTTTTCATCTGTCTCTACATGTGCAGTAATGTCACCAAACAGTTGATACGTTCTAGCGTTCATTAATTTGTATGTCCCAAATGTTAAAACGACCGTGCACAGCAATCCAATACTTATATAGTAGATTTTCTTTTTCATGAGCAAAACCAACCCCTCAAACGGTATTGTTATTTCTTATGCAGTGTGAAATATGTTTTATGACATTACAATTTGCTTACAATCTTTGTTCATTTACAAGTAGGAAGTGAGAATAATCAGGTTTTGAAAAAGTCACTCGCCTACAAACCAACTAGTCTCTTCTTTCTCTACACATCGTAAGGGGTCTAGCTGGCTCGTTCTTCCACAGGAATCTCGCTATTTTTTCCTCTCTATTCAGAATTAAGGTTGTGCAATGATGTCGAAAAACGGCTTGTTGCTGGCTTTTTTCTTTTTTTAGTATGTAAATTTTGTTGCAGGGGATGATTGGTTATATAATACCTCATTCGATATTACAATGAATCATAAGAATATATTGTAATTTGTGAAGAATGGAGGTGTTTATGTTGTCCAATGAGCATTGTTTGTCTGAAGACCAGCCAAGGAAAAATCGAGTACGTAAAAAATGGTTTATTGTAGCTTTGTGTCTACTGGCAGTGGGTTGTGTAATAATTATTAAATTACCTTTCACAGCATCTATTTTAGATAAATCTAAGGAGCCTGATTTTAGTACATACAAAACGATTATTGGTCAAACGATTGAAAATAACTTCGGGCGTTTGACATTAAATGAAGTGATGGTGGATGATAATCAAATTTTACTTAATGCAACATTCGAGCCAGTAAAGGACTTAGATTTCGATAATCAAATTTTTTTCTTGCCTCAAGTATTAGTGAACGGTAAAGATTATACAGTTAGAAATGGCGGTCAGACCATTGCGCAAACAGCATCAACCTATACGATATATAACAGCGTGAAGATGAGTAACCTACCGCAACATGAAAAGCTAAAGCTTGATATTCGTTATAACGATTGGAACTGGGAAAAAACGATTGATAAACCGTGGAGATTTAAAATAGAGGCTTCGCAAGAGCAACTGTTAGATGATAGGGAAATTATCCCTATAAATAAAGCAATAACGCTTAGTAATGGGCAAAAAATTGAGGTGGAAAAGGTTGTCTCTACACCGATTTCTACCACAATATACTTTCAGTCAACCGAAAGCTTAAAAGAAGCTATCGTATTTAAAATTCTAACGGAGTCTGGAAAAACAAGGCGTTTAGATTCTTCTTATACATTAAATGAGGAGCATACAATGTGGGGAATTCGCTTCGATGCGCTGTATTTAAAGGATGAAATGTATGAGTTGATACCTGTTGATGCAGGTGATAGAGAACTTGGCCCAGCAATTCAAGTCGGCGAGAAATGAACTATGAGAATTTTCGTTTAACTGGGGTGTCGTGATCTAGAAAGAAAAAATTTAACAATATCTTAATCTAAAATAATGAATATTCCATGTAATATTACTGTATATGACATGGAAAGTAGTTGAAGAGTTTGCGAAAGATATTGGAGATTTTTCTCGTTTCCTTTAAATTAGGATGTACTTCCTTTGGTGGACCTACAGCACATTTAGGCTATTTTCAAAATGAATATGTTCAAAATCGAAAATGGTTAACTGACAAAGAATTTAGTAATTTAGTTGCGTTGAGCCAATTTCTACCTGGACCTGCATCGAGTCAGCTAGGGATGGGAATAGGTCTACTACGGGGTGGGGTGTTAGGAAGTATTGCTTCTTTTATTGGTTTTACTTTGCCTTCTGTTCTGCTATTAATAGGATTTGCCTATTTTTACGGACACACAAAAATGGAGCTGAACTGGATCCATGGCTTAAAATTAGTGGCTGTTGCAATTGTTGCTCAAGCAATTTGGGAAATGTCAAAAAAGCTAATCCCTAGTATACGACATTTTTTAATCGCCTTATCGGCTCTTATAGTATTGCTTTTATGGATTCATCCATTTGCTCAAATGGTTGTTATTATCGTGGCAACTTTAGCGGGCTTTACATTCTTTAAAGAAAGCACTACAACCAGAGACTCTGAGGGCATCATCCTGCCTATTTCGAAAACAACTGGGATGACTTTATTGTTATTATTTATAATTTTACTCATCGGATTACCTGTAGCCAGTTCACTTTTTCAACTTGAATGGCTCACGATAATAGAAAAATTTTATGTCTCTGGCGCATTAGTTTTTGGTGGGGGTCATGTAGTATTTCCACTACTAGAAACACAGTTTGTTCAAAGTGGCTTACTAAGTGCATCTGACTTTATAACAGGCTATGGGGTTACACAGGCTGTACCTGGGCCGTTATTTACATTTGCCTCTTATATAGGCATGAGTATTGGTGGAATCCCTGGAGCCATTGGTGCCACAATTGCCATTTTTCTTCCGGCATTTTTACTGATAATCGGCGTCCTACCGTTTTGGTTTACAATTAGTCGTACTGCTGGATTGAAAGGTGCAATGGCTGGTGCCAACGCAGCGGTAGTTGGCATTTTAGCGGCTGCTTTTATTTATCCAATCATTACGCAAACAATTCAGGGTGGCTTGGATGTACTTATTGCATTCGTATTTTTAGTGCTCTTGATTCGATGGAAAGTCCAACCGTATTTACTAGTACTATTAGGGTTTGGAGTCGGCATTGTTTTTTATTAAGGTATTTTATAGGGGCATTTTCATTAGACTTCTTTTTACAGAAATCAAAGCCATTATATTTCTAATGGTTTTGATTTTTTTTGCGTACAGTGCAATTCATGAAAATATAATGATGATGTTGTATTTTGAGATGTATCGCTCGTTATTCTAATCTAGATGGATTCATAGCGTTCTTCTTAACGATTGTTTATAATGAGGAAATGGAAAAAGACTCAACAAGAAAGAAGGGATAGTTATGGCACGGGGTGTTTACATTCATATTCCTTTTTGTCATCAAATCTGCAATTATTGCGATTTCAATAAATTTTACTTTAAAAATCAACCGGTAGATGAATATATAGAAGCGCTTGGGAAGGAGATGGCCCTTGCGACTAAAAAGCATCCTAGCAGGTTCAAACAAATAGAAACGATTTTTCTAGGAGGTGGGACACCTACTGCATTGTCCCCTGAACAATTGGAGCGACTTCTCGAACTTATTCGCACGTATATTCCGATGCGTAGTGTGACAGAATTTACATCAGAGGCCAATCCCGATGAACTGTCTGAGGCAAAAATGCGCGCACTATTTGATGGTGGTGTTAATCGATTGAGTATGGGGGTGCAGTCATTTGATCAAGATTTGCTAAAGAAAATTGGCCGCACACATAGTAATGTACACGTATATGAAACGATCGCTTTGGCTAGAAAGGTTGGGTTTGAAAATATTAGCATCGATTTAATGTACGGTTTGCCTGGTCAAACGATGGCGCAATGGACGGACTCATTAGAAAAAGCATTTGCGCTCGACTTACCACATTTTTCAGCGTACTCACTTATAGTGGAACCAAAAACGATTTTTTATAACCAGTATGCGAAAGGTAAGCTGAAATTACCGACTGAAGATTTAGAAGCGGATATGTACGATGTGCTTATGCATGAGATGGATGCCCATGGTCTTCAGCAATATGAAATTAGTAATTTCGCGCGTTGTGATTTTGCTTCAACGCATAACAAAATTTATTGGGAAAACGACGAATATGCAGGATTTGGTGCAGGAGCACATGGATATTTGGGTGGTATTCGTTATTCAAATCATGGACCGTTAAAAAAATATATGGATGCATTAGCTGCTGGAGAATTACCGATTACGCATGAGCATGTAGTAACGGAGGCTGAAAAACGGGAAGAGCAAATGTTTTTAGGGTTACGAAAAACGGAAGGCGTTTCTCATAGTATATATGAAGAGAAATTTAAAGATTCTATGCAAATGCATTATGGACATGTCATTGATAAGTTAGTTTTAGAAGATTTATTGCAACATGATAATAACGGTATTCGTCTTACACGAAAAGGCCGTTTTGTAGGAAATGAAGTTTTTCAAGAATTTTTACTAGAAGATTGAGCGATTTCATTGACAGAAAATGTGGGATTTGATAACTTAATAATAGTATTAGCACTCCTCTTAGTCGAGTGCTAACAGAGGTGGTAATCATGCTTACGAATCGGCAATTACAGATATTACAAGTCATCGTAGACGACTTTATTACGTTTGCACAGCCGGTAGGTTCTCGCCAAATCTCAAAAAAACAAGAGATTACATTTAGTCCAGCCACAATTCGCAACGAAATGGCGGATTTAGAGGAATTAGGTTTTTTAGAGAAAACTCACACATCCTCTGGTCGAGTGCCTTCGGAAAAGGGGTATAGATTTTATGTAGATCATTTGTTGAATCCACAAGGTATTAACTCTAAGGATATTCAACAAATTCAATCAATTTTCAAAGACCGTTTAGTAGAAGTAGAGCATATTATCCGAAAATCTGCCAATATTTTATCAGAGCTGACATCGTATACGTCGATACTATTAGGACCTGATGTTCAAAGACATCGAGTGAAACGCTTTTCCATTGTACCACTTTCGAGTGATACAGCAGTAGCGATTATCGTGACGAATAACGGGCATGTTGAAAATCGCATGTTTAATTTACCGCCTAATATTACCGCTTCTGAGCTTGAGAAGATGGTTAACATCTTAAATGAGCGCTTAGTGGGCGTGTCATTAGATGAAATCCAGAAAAAAATCGAGGTTGAAGTATTTGCTGTACTACAGCAACATATACAATCAGCGGATGATTTTATACATTCCCTTGTATCAGCAACGATGCATAATTCGGAAAGTAAAATTTTTTATGGTGGTAAAACAAATATGTTCAACCAACCGGAATTCCACGATTTAAATAAGGTCCGCATGATTCTGGACTTAATGGAGACGAATAGCCAAGTGCAATCGCTCTTCCATCCAAATGAATCAGGTATTCACATACGTATAGGCTCAGAAAATAAGCAGTTAGAGATGGAGAACTGTAGTGTCATTACGACCACTTATACAATTGGTGAAGAACAACAGGGGGCCATCGCGATCATTGGTCCAACACGAATGGATTATAAGCGTGTAGTTGCTTTGCTAGACGTAATTCGCATGGATTTATCACAGGCCTTTACGAAGAATCGTAATGATTATTAAGGAGGATTCAAGTGACTGGAAAAACCGAAAATCAAAATCTTGTACAGGAAGATGTACAAGCTGAAAACGCATCAACAGTAGTAGAAACAGAAGCTCAAGAAGTAGTAGAAGAGCAGGTAGAACTAACGATTGAAGAGCAGTACGAAGCGAAGCTAGCAGAATTGCAAGCAAAGCTAGATGACGAAGAGAATCGTCATATACGTCTGCGTGCAGACTTTGACAATATACGTCGTCGTCAACAACTTGAACGTGAGGCGGCTGAAAAGTACCGTGCACAAAATTTATTAACAGATTTATTGCCGGTATTAGATAATTTTGAACGTGCTTTACAAATTGAAGCTACTTCTGATGAAGCGGCATCAATTGTGAAAGGCATTGAAATGGTGTACCGTTCGCTTATAGAAGCAACTGAAAAAGAAGGCTTACAGGTCATTAATGCAGAGGGTGAGCAGTTTGACCCGAACATCCACCAAGCTGTCATGCAAGAGCAGGATAGTGAAAAAGAGACGGGTGTAGTCGTACGTGAACTTCAAAAAGGTTATATCTTGAAAGATCGTGTATTACGCCCATCAATGGTATCTGTTAACGAATAGTCATAGCACTATTTAGTAAATTAAATTTAGTGAACAAACGCACCAATGCGTTTAAATATTAGGAGGAAATTTTACTATGAGCAAAATTATCGGTATTGACTTAGGAACAACGAACTCTTGTGTATCTGTACTTGAAGGTGGAGAACCAAAAGTAATTCCAAATCCAGAAGGTAACCGTACAACACCATCTGTCGTTGCATTTAAAAACGGTGAACGCCAAGTTGGTGAAGTAGCTAAACGACAATCAGTAACAAACCCTAACACGATTATTTCTATTAAATCTAAAATGGGTACTGCTGAAAAAGTAAAAGTGGAAGATACTGAGTATACACCACAGGAAGTATCTGCAATGATTCTTCAATACTTAAAAGGTTATGCTGAAGATTACTTAGGTGAAAAAGTAACAAAAGCGGTTATTACTGTTCCTGCATACTTTAACGATGCACAACGTCAAGCAACAAAAGACGCTGGTAAAATCGCTGGTCTTGAAGTAGAACGTATTATCAACGAACCAACAGCTGCTGCACTGGCATATGGTTTAGATAAACAAGACCAAGACCAAAAAGTATTAGTATTTGACCTTGGTGGTGGTACATTTGACGTATCGATCCTTGAATTAGGTGATGGCGTATTCGAGGTACTAGCAACTGCTGGAGACAACAAGCTTGGTGGGGATGATTTCGATGACGCAGTTATCGAGTACCTAGTAGCTGAATTCAAAAAAGATAACGGTATTGACCTTTCTAAAGATAAAATGGCAATGCAACGTCTGAAAGATGCAGCTGAAAAAGCGAAAAAAGATTTATCAGGCGTAACTTCAACACAAATTTCATTACCATTCATCACAGCTGGTGCTGAAGGTCCACTTCACTTGGAAGTATCTTTAACGCGTGCTAAATTCGATGAAATTACGTTAAGCTTAGTAAACCGTACAGTTGGTCCAGTACGCCAAGCTTTATCTGACGCTGGTCTTTCTGCTTCAGAACTTGACCAAGTAATCCTTGTTGGTGGTTCTACTCGTATTCCTGCAGTACAAGAAGCAGTACGTAAAGAAACTGGTAAAGAGCCTCACCGTGGTGTAAACCCTGATGAAGTAGTAGCAATGGGTGCAGCGGTACAAGGTGGCGTATTAACTGGTGACGTAAAAGACGTAGTACTTCTAGACGTAACACCACTTTCACTTGGTATTGAAACTATGGGCGGCGTGTTCACAAAATTAATCGACCGTAACACAACGATTCCAACGTCTAAATCACAAGTATTCTCAACTGCAGCTGATAATCAACCAGCCGTAGATATTCACGTATTACAAGGTGAGCGCTCAATGGCAGCGGATAACAAAACATTAGGTCGCTTCCAATTAGCGGATATTCCACCAGCACCACGTGGTATTCCACAAATCGAAGTTACATTTGACATTGACAAAAACGGTATCGTTTCTGTTAAAGCGAAAGACCTTGGAACAAATAAAGAACAAACAATTGTCATCCAATCTGATTCAGGTTTATCAGAGGACGAAATTGAACGCATGGTAAAAGATGCTGAAGCAAACGCTGAGGCTGATACAAAACGTAAAGAAGAAGCAGATCTTCGTAATGAAGCAGATCAATTAGTATTCCAAGTGGATAAAACAATCACAGACTTAGGTGAACAAATCACAGAAGACGAGAAAAAATCTGTAGAAGATGCTCGTGATGAATTGAAAAAGGCACTTGAGGCTGGTGAATTAGAAGGCATTAAAACTGCTAAAGAAAAATTAGAAGGCGTATTACAACCATTAGTAATGAAAGTATACGAACAAGCTGCTGCAGCTGCACAAGCTGCTCAAGGTGGCGAAGCAGGTCCAGATGCTGGCGATGATAAAAAAGCTGAAGATATCGTAGATGCTGACTTCGAAGAAGTAAAAGACGATAAATAATTTCAAGTAACATAGTAAAGTGAAGAAGCCAAAGACCGCTTGCGGCTTTGGCTTTTCTCTTTACAAAGTATAAAATTAGTGTCAAGGCATTTAGGCCATTGTTTCAGGTCGCTTCTGGCCCACTAATGCTTGAAGCGTGCGGAGCGGCACGAATTAGCTTTTCATATGATGAAAAAAGAGAGGCAGTTTTTTTAACTGCATGTTACAATAGATTTTATGCAAAAAGAGCGGAGTGTGAATCATGGAGAAACGCGATTACTACGAGGTGCTTGGTTTAACAAAATCGGCTTCTAAAGATGACATTAAAAAAGCATATCGTAAACTATCAAAGCAATACCATCCTGATATTAACAAAGAACCAGGTGCAGATGAAAAATTCAAAGAAATCGCTGAAGCTTATGAAATTCTAAGTGACGAACAAAAGAAAGCGCGCTATGACCAATTTGGTCATGAAGATCCAAATGCAGGCTTTGGTGGCGGTGGTGGCGGCTTTGGCGGCTTCGAGGATATTTTCAGCTCATTCTTTGGCGGCGGCGGCCGTCGTCAAGACCCGAATGCACCACGCAAAGGGGATGACCTGCAATATCGCATGAACATTAAATTTGAGGAAGCAATTTTTGGTAAGGAAACTGATATTGAAATCCCAAAAGATGAAACATGCGACACATGTCATGGTTCTGGCGCTAAACCAGGTACAAAACCTGACACATGTTCAACATGTAATGGAGCAGGGCAAGTAAATCAAGCAGTAGACACACCTTTTGGTCGTATGATGAATCGTCGTGCTTGTTCGACATGTCATGGTACGGGTAAAATCATCAAAGAAAAATGTTCAACTTGTCGTGGAGAAGGAAAAGTCCAACAACGTAAAAAAATCAAAGTTACAATCCCAGCAGGTGTTGATGATGGGCAACAAATTCGTGTTTCAGGGCAAGGTGAACCTGGTATCAACGGTGGTCCAGCGGGCGACTTGTATATTATGTTCCGCGTACAGGGGCACAATGAATTTGAACGTGATGGCGACGATATTTATTACGATTTAAAATTAACATTCCCACAAGCAGCTCTTGGTGATGAAATTGAGGTACCGACTGTACATGGTAAAGTGAAATTACGTATTCCAGCTGGTACACAATCAGGTGCACAATTCCGCCTAAAAGACAAAGGCGTGAAAAATGTACATGGCTACGGCACAGGTAACCAATATGTTACTGTCAAAGTTATCACGCCAGAAAAATTAACAGAAAAACAAAAGCAATTACTACGTGAATTTGCAGAAATTAGTGGCGATATTCCTGAAGAACAAGGAAGCTCACTGTTTGATAAAATCAAGAAAAAATTCCAAGGTGAATAATTAGAGGAGCTGAAGAGCTACGTGAAGTGGTCAGAATTATCCATTCATACAAAAAATGAAGCGGTGGAAGCAATTTCAAATATTTTGCATGAAGCAGGGGCTAGTGGTGTTGTAATTGAAGATTCTGCTGAATATGCGAAGCCACGCGAAGATCAATTTGGTGAAATTTATGCGCTAAATAAGGATGATTTTCCAAAAGATGGTGTGATCGTTAAGGCTTACTTATCGGAGTCTAGTTTTTTAAATGAAACAGTCGAAGAAATTAAAGCGGCTATTACAAATTTAACAAATTTCAATATCGATATTGGTCAAAATGTTGTATCCATTGTTGAAGTGAACGAGGAAGACTGGGCGACAGCGTGGAAGCAATACTATCACCCTGTAAAAATTTCTGAACGCTTTACAATTGTACCAACATGGGAAGACTATACGCCTGTTTCAACAGATGAATTGATTATTGAATTAGACCCTGGGATGGCATTTGGAACAGGCACACATCCCACGACTGTCATGTGTTTACAAGGACTTGAAAAGGTCGTAAAAGAAGGCGATAAGGTAGTCGATATCGGTACAGGTTCTGGCGTTCTTTCAATTGGCGCAGCAATGCTTGGTGCTAAAAGCGTTCATGCGCTTGATTTAGACGAAGTAGCTGTACGTTCAGCAAAAGAAAATGTGGCGTTAAACCATGTAGACGATAAAGTAACTGTCTTCCATGGCAACTTGCTTGATACCGTGAAAGAACCTGCCGATGTCGTAGTAGCCAATATTTTGGCAGAAATTATTATGTCCTTTACAGACGATGCATTCACAATTGTTAAACCAGGTGGAATATATGTCACTTCAGGCATCATTGGCGCTAAACGTGATGATGTGAAAGCAGCGCTCGAAGCTTCTGGCTTTGTGATTGAAGAAGTATTACTAATGGAAGATTGGGTAGCCATTATCGCCCGTCGTCCACAATAAATTGACGGAGGAAGCGCCAAATCGTGAGCCGAGTGCTTGTGGTTGGGCGTTTTCTTTATGAAGGAGGGAATAATATGCAACGTTATTTCATCGAGACGGGTATTGAAGCTGCGCGTATTATTGGAGAAGATGCACGCCATATTGCACGTGTGATGCGTATGAAGGAAGGCGAGGAAATCGTCGTTGTTGCTGAAAATAAGGCGCATATTTGTACAATTACAGCCTTCGAAAGTGATGAAGTGCTTGTTCAACCGACTGACCGTACAATCCCTTCTCCAGAGTTGCCTGTCCATGTAACGGTGGCTTGTGGCTTACCTAAGGGAGATAAGCTTGAACTCATAACACAAAAAGCGACAGAGCTTGGCATGTATGCACTATTACCATTTGAAGCCGAACGTTCCATTGTAAAATGGGACACAAAAAAGGGAGCGAAAAAGCAGGAACGTTTGCAAAAAATTGCGAAAGAAGCTGCGGAACAGTCACATCGTACCCATATACCTGTCATTCACGAACCAATTAGTTTTAAGCAATTAGTCGCAAATGTACACAAATTTGACGCGATTTTTATCGCAGATGAAGAGGATGCGAAGGCTGGAAAACGCACAAGGTTTGCGGAGAAACTAAAAAACGTGTATGATAAGGAGTCGAAATCAATACTGATCATCTTCGGTCCAGAGGGTGGCATTGCACGTAAAGAAGCACAAGTACTGCTCGAAGCAGGCGCACAAACAATGTCTCTTGGACCAAGAATTTTACGAGCAGAAACAGCGCCACTTTATGCACTGTCTGCAATATCTTATGAATTTGAATGAACGAGGTGTTTAGCTTTGTCGAAAGAGGCTTTTCACACTTTTGGCTGTGCGTGAGTAAATGACATGATGATGCGTACAAACTCAATAACGACAAAGCTTGGGCAAAAACCACTTAAAATGAACTGCACCTAAATTGTTAGACACTAACTAACAATTGGGGGTGCAGTTTTTATATGGATAAAATTACACTAGAAGATAAAATAAATGAGATTGATCTTTATTTATTAGGAAAAGAAAGTTATAGTACAACGTCTTATGAAAAAAATGGGTTTGAAATCACTTGTCCGAATGAAAAAATTTTGCTCATACAAAGGAAATGTCGGGAAGATTGCGTCAAATATTTTAAAACGTGATTTCGTGGCGATAAAACCAAACCAAAAGTGGGTAACGGATGTGACCGAATTCCATTTATTTGGAGAGAAATTTTATCTAGCACCGGTACTAGATTTGTTTAATGGAGGAATTAATGCGTATAACCTTGAAAAACGTCCTATCTTCGACTCGTTTCAAAGCTGTTAGAACAAGCCATCACTCACTTATCTAGAACGCATTAAAAGAACATGGCATTACACAAAGTATGTCTCCTAAAGGGAACTGCCTCGATAATATATGGAACACTACAATCACTAAAAGTTACGATAGCCGAGGGACTAGCGGATAATTAAAAACCTATCTCTCAGCTCAAAAATCCCTTTTATTAAAATGAATAAAAGAACTAGTAAAACGTCCATGCATAGATTTGATTGCTTCATATTCTAGTTATATAGAGCGCTCTCTAATACTATAAAATGAAATGAGGGAATTTTTTTGAGTGATCAATTAGATAATCAGTTTCTACCTTGTCCTGTATCATCAATGGAACAAATACCATTAAATAGTGCGAATACTCCAGTAGTCTCTACACCGATTTCGACTCCAATTGTTAAAATTCCGGTTGTACTTTCAGAACCAACACTTCAAATAGTTGTGGAGTCGGATATTACGCTTAGTCCTGCAGCAACTGAAATCAAAAGAGTGAAAAAAAATGTATTCCTGAATCAAGTTAAACTGGTACCAGTTAGATTTACACGTATTGATGGCACTGACTTTTTTAGGGTAACAAGAGCTAAATTATTTGTAGCAGGACATATTCGTAAAAATATAGAATATGCTTCAGCAGAGTGTAATGGGGCACTTCGAGATAGAATTGCCGATGTTCCGTTTTCTGGTTTTGCAGACCTTACTTTCCCACAAGTAGCTGGAGGTCCTACTCCGATCTTAGGAATTTCAGAGTTTGCAGAAGCGAACTTCCTTAATGAACGTACCCAACTGGATGCTCGATTGGATAAGGCTTTCTTCCAAAATCTTGTCAAATACAATGAACAACCATTTGGCGAGTTAGTAGCTGCAAACTTCTTTGAACTTGATTTTTCACCAATTATGACAAGACCTGAAGGTACTTTCAGCACATTGCGTGAAAAAATTGTACTGGAACTTACTGTAAAAGTACTACAAGTGCAACAAATCCGCCTTGCGGCTAGTAGTGTAGTAACACCTGTTCTTTCGGCACTTACTCCTCCAGCTAGTACTGTTATTATGCCACCTACTGATTTTTGTTAATGTCTTTTTTAGAGGACCAAAACAGATAAAAATGGGCATTCCAAGACACTGAAAAAAACAATAATTGTGTAGGCAGTTGAAAGTTCGGTTGAATCGAACTTTCAACTGCCTTTTGCTATATTAAAACGATTGTAAATGCATTAATAGGTGATAACTAAATATTTGTAGACTTTTCGTTATACAGAGTTGAAAACAAAATAATGTATAGATAACGATTGGAATACCACCTATTCATCTGACGGGTATTATTATTTTATTCTCCTTCGTGTCAATTGCGGTCACTTCAGTTTATATAAAGTTAAAGTTGTTAACGTTAATGATAATGTGCCTTCAGAAACGTCTTCAAAAGTTCTCTCCTTTCTCTAATCAATTTTTAAAATTTTCGAGGTAAGTATACAGATCTTTTCTTACGCCATCGTCTCTCAAACACATTGATATCTCAACTGCTACTGTGATTTGGCAAGTGCTCTGTGTCAAAAGTAAAAATAAAGCATAAAATGGATTGTAATTATAAGTGCAACACTTAGAGCAAAATAAAAGTAGCTCATAATGAAGTTGTTTAAAATGTACCTAACAACATTCAAAACAGAGGAAATCATTAAGAGCTATACACATTTATCATATCTTCGAGTAAGTAGAGTAAAGAAAGAGTGTAGCTGTTATCAGACGTTGGAAAAAGAAATGAACATCGCTGTTTTTTTACAGATCTATTTTCATAATGGCAACGTGGCAGCAATAAGAATGGAAACGGGTTACTTAGTGAGTTTTTCCTGAAGAAAACGAATTTTGATCATGCCTCCCAGAAAAACTCATAAAGCCCTAACATAAAAAATAAATCGACCAAGTAAATGTCATGGCTGGAAAAAAGCGCAGAAGTTTTTTCTGATCATATGTTGTACTTAATTTGACAAAACATCATTTGGGAGTGAAATAATGAAAACTCCATGGATTAACTATAAAAAGATGAAGGAAGTACGTTTCAAGCAAATTGATTACAGCGATTGGGTGTATCAAACTAAACTTACAAATAACATAGATCATGCATCGCAACTAGATTCTACTTGTGAAATTTTAAATGCCGAAAAAGAAGATGAAACCAGCCTTGCAGAGAAAGCTGATTTTGTAGCACATCTAGATTCCAATCGTGAACTACTTCCTTTAGAAACTAATGTTGAGGAAGAAATCGTTCATCACCTTGATACGGAAGAGGCAGATGAAACAAATTCTGTGGAGGAACTGGATTTTGCAGCCCAATTAGACTCTGATCTTAAACTTGACAGTCCTTCTGAATCCGATGTTGAGAATAAAATGTTGCGTCTTATTGATACAGAAGACATGGAGAAAAACAATTCTACAGGTGATGTTAATGCTTTTCCTGGGTCAGTATGTGCTATAACCCAAAAAAGCCCATTTTCTACTCACGTAGAAATTGATGATTTTCTCCATGCGCCTATCTGTGGTGAGTTTGTTCAAAATACATTTGAATTTCTTGACTTAAACAATCACCTTACTCCTCAATTAGAAACCAAGCTATTTAATACTACAAAAGATTATCCTGAACAACCTGATTGTCGCTTGGTTCGCTCAAAAATTAATGAAATTATATTTTTAATGAGCACTGATACTTATGATAAAAATAGTCAGATGAACAATCTGTCTAAATCAGTTGTAGTTCCCTTACATAACACACTTTCAATTAAAAAAGGAGAAACAAAAAATCACTCTTACCCTCCCGATGATTTTATGCACATTAGAGTTCCAGTTGTAATAGGGGAATACAAAATTGAAATATGCCTAGAAGAAAATATTGTATTTGAAAAAGGAGGAATTGTGGAAGTTAAAGCTATCTCGAATGAGGTAGTACTAACCAATTGTAGATTCGTACCAAATCAGTTTTCTCAATCATTAGGCAATGGGACGTGTACAGCATTAAAAGGAAATTTATTTATTGAAGGATATATACATCAGAATATTGAGTATAGTGCAATTCACACTGGGAATGCAGTAACTGCACAAAATGAGTCATTAATTCATTCAAATCAATTGTGCCAAAACATCGTTTTAGAATTAATCATTCATATACTACAAGCACAGCAAATTCGAGTCAGTTATAGCCAGGGTTCTAGAGGATAATTGAAACTTATCTCTCAGCTCAAAAATCCCTTTTATTAAAATGAGTAAACGAACTAGTAAAACGTCCATGCATAGATTTAATTGCTACATATCCTAGTTATATAGAGCGCTCTCTAATACTAAAATGAAATGAGGAATTTTTTTGAGTGATCAATTAGGTAATCAGAATCCACCTTGTCCTGTATCATCAGTTGAACAAATACCATTAAATAGTGTGAATACCCCAGTATTCTCTACACCGCTTTCGTCTCCAATTATTAAAATACCGGTTGTACTTTCAGAACCAACACTTCAAATAGTTGTGGAGTCGGATATTACGCTTAGTCCTGCAGCAACTGAAATCAAAAGAGTGAAAAAAAATGTATTCCTGAATCAAGTTAAACTGGTACCAGTTAGATTTACACGTATTGATGGCACTGACTTTTTTAGGGTAACAAGAGCTAAATTATTTGTAGCAGGACATATTCGTAAAAATATAGAATATGCTTCATCAGCATGTAATGGGGCACTTCGAGATAGAATTGCCGATGTTCCGTTTTCTGGTTTTGCAGACCTTACTTTCCCACAAGTAGCTGGAGGTCCTACTCCAATCTTAGGAATTTCAGAGTTTGCCGAAGCGAACTTCCTTAATGAAAATACCCAAATGGATGCTCGATTAGATAAGGCTTTCTTCCAAAATCTTGTCAAATACAATGAACAACCATTTGGTGAGTTAGTAGCTGCAAACTTCTTTGAACTTGATTTTTCACCAATTATGGCAAGACCAGAAGGTACTTTCAGCAAATTGCGTGAAAAAATCGTACTGGAACTTACTGTAAAAGTACTACAAGTGCAACAAATCCGCCTTGCGGCTGGTAGTGTAGTAACGCCTATTCTTTCAGCACTTACTCCACCAGCTAGTACTGCCACTGAACCTACTAACCTTGATCATTTTTAATTTTTAGAGGAGCACAACAAATAACAAGGACTGTGCAATGCGAAAAATGTAAATCGGAACATAAACAGCCTGGAATATTTAAGGGACACTGAAAAAATCCAAAATTTGAGTTGGCAGTTGAAAGTTCGGTTGAATCTAACTTTCAACTGCCTTTTGGCAATAATAACGAAATTAATTTTGAGCTTGGCTTTTTTTCTTTTATATAAATAATTAGTAAAGAATGTTTTTCATTTACATAGTTAGGATTGATGAGAATGAATAATCGCTATGAATGAGAAGGGTCGATGGAAAACGGTTTATTCATCTAAATTTGTTCATAGCAATTGATTCTACATATTTTAGTCTTTACTCAAAGAATTTAATTTAGTAAATAAATAACTTTTAATAGGGGAATAGAAGGTGGCTCATTATATATTGGAGCAGCAAGGGCAAATGACCATTTTTGATTTATTGGAGCAACCAATTAAAAAGCCTGCCACTGACAGTTACTCAATATTATGGTACCTGTTTTCTTATGCATTAAACTATGCCTACCCAAGCTAGGCTCATTATATTTATTTGTGCTATTATAAAACACGTTGATAATTTTTTAGAAGTGTGTAATCTTGAAAGGATGGTATAAATTATGAGTAACGAGCGACCGAAAATCGTGAGTTTCCATACTCTAGGTTGTGGGGTAGTAAACAGAGATATGATTGCGTAGGAATCCAATAATACCAAGGTTTAAAAGGCTTGGTAAATTCACTTAAAATGTCGGTTTTAAGTGATTTTTTCTTTGTAGTGATAGCGTGTTAATGCTGATTGTCCAGTTTTTACGATAAGCCCATGCTCTAATAATTCAGCTAATAATGAGTAAATTTCATCGCGCGAAATGATAGTAGCTTTTTGCAAATCTGCACGCGATGCAGGCCCATTTTCTTTCAGGTAATCCAATACTGCGCCTTCGTAATTTTTGTACTGCATCCGAGTTGGTGCAGTAGATTTACTTTGCAAAAGAGACTTATACGCAAATGTATGTGTGATACCATTTTTAAAAGTGATGGATTGTACACGCTTATCTAAAACTTCTCTCAAACTCAAATATAGTAATTTTTAAAAAAACAAGGCATACTCTGTAAGATTAAGTACAAGTAATTGTACATGAAGTCTTATTCAATAGTGTTTCATTTATAATGTTACACATTTAATAAAAATGCACATTACTAAATTGTAAATTATTTAGTGATGTGCATTTTATTTTGACCATCTTTCCCATCTACATTTATTAAAAGGTTAAACACTGTACAATGACTAAGAAGGAAATTAATATAAGAACGTTCGTTCTTTTGAGGGAGGTTAATTATTGTATTGGTTTTAGTATTGTCCAAAGCATATCGAAAGTAAGTATGAGCTACTTGTATTTAAAGAAAATCACCCCTTTCTACCTTTAACAGATTACTACCATGACTGTTTAGGAAGAATAGACAAAAGTTCTGCCATATCCTATTTGAATTGTCTACTTCCATTTTTTAAATGGTTAGAGAAAGAAAGCAACTATCAAGGAAAGAAAGTACAATGGAATGATTCAGAAGAACAAATACGTGTGGTGGTTGAAGATTATTTGATGCATGAAATGAAGTGTAAGATTCGTGATAAAGACACGTTTCGCTTTATAAATTTAACTAGTAAAAGTCCTAATACAATAAGTCGATTTTTATCAGCATTAAAATCATTTTATAAGGCTATGATTCGTTTAAAACAGTATCCGTATAGTAATCCATTCATAGATGGTCAAACTCTCTTACACAGCTATAAAGATGAGCTAAAGGGTGTACGAGAGGATAAGCCAAGAATGCCTTCCATTGCAGGTACAGAAGAAACTATTCCTCATCGAAGATTAACAGATTCCTATTTTAAAATTATCAATGAAGAATGGCAACCACAGATTATTGATGATATAGATCTACCTTATCAAGTATATCAAGCTGGTAAAATAGCAAGTTGGTCACTTCGTGAAATGGTAATAGCCCGTATGTTATTTGAAACAGGTGCAAGAGCATCAGAGATTATTGAGCTAACAGTTGGAGATTATCGCAAACGTAAAAATCATCAAGAATTTATTACCTTCAATAAAGGAAGTCATGGGAGAAAAGTCAAGTTTATACGTGTTAGCAAAGATACGGTGAAAAGATTGTTTCACTACACAGATACTGAAAGAAAATTCTTTGACGAACACCATTTAAATTTCGAACAATTACCTGATGATGCCCCTATCTTTTTATCAGCAAATGGAACATCTCTTACTTATCACGCTTGGTACTACCACTGGAATCGAGCAATGAAGAGTAATGAACTAAGTTTTAATCCACACAAAGCAAGGCATTGGTTCGTGACTTCTCGATTACGAGAGATTTATAACATTGCAAAAAATGAAACAGAAATTCATCAACGAAAAAATGAGCTGATTAAATATATGAAATGGAAAAATCCAGAGACGATGAATGTTTATGAGCATCATTTTGATGAAACGAAACATCGAGAAGCACATGAGAAAATGTTAGAGCAAATGAACCAAAACGAAAAGGATTATATTAAGCAACAGCAATCTTCGAAGAAATCAAAACAAAAGTTGAGAGTCATTGAATCATCAACTATCGAAGAATTTGATGAAGATTTAAAAGAATTATTGGAAGGGATGGAATAAAACTTGACCGAAACAAAGCAGCTTAGTCCTGAAACGGAATTTTATACAAAATGGCTAGGTATAATGGATACAAAATTAATGTGTTTGCAAAATAATCGAAATGAATATTTGATTGACAAAATTGATGAACGAATAATTAAATATTTAAGTAACAATTGTTTAGAGAAGGATTGGAAAAACCAACTATTGCTTATTGCACTTGTTAATATAGCTCGAAACATAGATGCTATGACAAATTTGAAAAGTGTTAAAAAATTGAATGTTAGATTTAAGGATATTTTCGAGGGGTATAATATTGATATATTTTCAAGGTTTAATCCAGGTATACATTTGTATGGATATTTAAAAGGTGAAATTTGCTTTAACGCATCAAATCGGATGAAAAGTGAATTATTAAGTACATATAGAGCGGATTTATATTATCCCCAAAAGTGGATTGAGAATAATTTAACTTTGGATGAACAGTTGTATTATAAACAATTTTTGCTTCCTCCTATTTCATTTGATTCAAGAGACTTTCCCTTTACCAAATTAGCAATTCAAGAAGCACAAGATATTAGAAAAAATGAAACTGATGCCATAGTTCCCCATCTTCCAACAATACGGGCCGAAGCGAATTTACGATGGAATCAAATGAAAAGACTAAGAGATGCATTTCAGCAACAAATAAAGATTGTAGAAGCCGATTCAATATCATTGCCTATTGAATTTTCTTATGCAGAACCCAAACGGATTGGAGAAGTATTTTATTTTCGCTTATGGGATAAACCTTCCTTTGTACTGAACCATCAAAAGGAGTTTTCAGAGACTGTTATAAAGCGAGCAAAACAATGCGTAGTGAAATTATTTTTAAAAATTAGTTTCCACTACTTGTTACGAATAGCCAAAGATATTAACGCTCGGTCTAAAGACCTCACTACGCCTCGATAACTTTAAGGGGTCACTACCCTCGAAAATCGGGAGGTGGTTCTTATTATTTAACAAAACAAGATGTATAGTTAACTGTGAGCTTACTCCTGAAATAAATAACTACAGAGAAATGAAATTTTCATTTAGGGGGCTTCAGAACCTTAACTTGATGGCGATGGGGTACCGCCACATCGCTATCTGGCCAAGCTTATGCAAAGTCAATTTTAGACAAGATTATTTCTTTTTTCTAAGGGGCAAGTGTAGTTGATTGAAAGATTTGCATACGAAATAAACCCTAGCGGGTTTCACTTTTTTGAATTGTTTTCCTTTAAAAGTAAGCGTCAAATAGTAGGTGGGGAATATTTGACGCTTACTTTTATATTACCAAAAAGCATCTCTTGTATAAGGATAGTCAAAAGTTTAAATATCATCTCATAAAAATGTTTAGTTACAATTTTAATAAGAAAACATATTCAAAACACCTATTTTTTTACATATCAAATAACGTTTTTCCATTGTTTTTTAAATATATGTTAATATTTTTTTCATTTAATTTACTGTTCAAACTAGCAATGACCTCATAAATTGTATCAATAATATTAGAGTTTTCTTTTTCAAATGGTATTGCCCTTCTTGTCATACACATCATGATAGAGATATTAACGCAAGTATCAATCTAAAGAATGAAGCGATCAGGCTTCTAACCGCAAGGACTGTGGAGCTAGCCTAATAAATTAGAGTTCGATAGAACTCTTTACTTAGGAATCCCCCACTTCTAAACGAAGTGAAAGTGGGGGTAGTTCAATCAATAATTCCAATTTCTAGAGCCTTGTGAACAGCTTCTTCCTTGTTACGCACTCCTAACTTTGAGTAAGCTGTTGAAGCATAGTTCCTGACCGTACCATTCGATAAATATAGCCTTGAAGCTATCGTATTGTATCGAAGTCCTTTTGCTACTAGCTGCAATATTTCTATCTCCCTAGCTGTTAGCTCATAAGCGGTTGCTTTTGATTGTGGTGTCTCTTTTTGCTCATCAAACTTCTCAAATATTTTGTGAGACATCCCCTGATCAATCAGTGTCCCACCTTTGTGAATAAGTCGGATCGTATTAGCTAGCTCCAACGTTTCAATAGATTTGAGTAAAAAACCATCCGCACCGTTGCGAAGCGATTCTAACGCCTGTTCGGTATCTTGAAACGTTGTAAAAATCAATACGCGGATATGTGGCCATTGTTGCTTAATCTTTTTGGTTGCTTCGATTCCATCCATGTGCTGCATATCTAAATCCATAAGTATAACGTGGGGTTGAAGGCGCCCACACAAATCGATGGCTTGATTGCCATCCTCAGCCAAACCGACTACATTTAAATCTTCATATCTATCGAGTAGTGTCCTCAAACTTTCTCGAACAAATGGCTGGTCGTCTACAATTAACAAACGAATAAGTCCATCTTTTATTTCAATTTGTCGCGGTATGGTACATGTAACAAGCATTCCTTCCTCTGGCTTTGTATATACAGACAATTGCCCCTGCAAATTCATTGCCCGTTCTTTCATCGCATTCATACCGAAGCCTTCCTGCCATTCTACATTTCCTTTTCCGTTATCTTGAACTTCTAACCTCGTATATTGTTGTTCAAACTGCAATGAAACTATAATTTCAGTCCCCTGACCATGACGTACTGCATTTGTAAGAGATTCTTGTAAGCAACGAATGAATGCGATCTTCGCTTGCTGAGACAGTTGATATTCCTCTCCGAATGTCCTAAAACTTACATTTACCTGAGCGTGCTCCTGAAATTCGGCTCCAAGATTTTGTAGAGATTGAATCAAGGAAGACGATTGACACGGAGAATCCATTTGATGTAGGTAACCTCTCACGTCCTCGATGCTTTTACGTCCCATTTCAAGCAAAGAATCTAGCCTCTGTATACCCATTTCAGTAGCAAGTTCGGTACGCAACGTTTCCATCCCCATAATAATAGAAGTATAAGCGTGACCAACTGTATCATGAAGCTCACTCGACAGTCTGTTCCGTTCTTCTGCCAGTGTAATGCGTTCAATCTGAGACATATATTGCTCAAGTACCGCGTTTTGTTTACGAATCGCTTCATTTTGCTTATGATTGACGATTAATAAATGGAAAGCGAAGCCCATTACATAAGCGAGTCCATAGTAGGTAACCAAAATCCAATAGCTATTACTTGGCGCAACCGCATAGAGAATTCCAGTTGTTATAAAAACTGTTGTTGGAGCTGTCCAATAATAGGACAAATGCTTACTATTCGCAGCAATTAGAAACACCGATATAAGAAATGTGCTGTAAGCTTCCGGAAATAATGAGGTTAAATATATACATAGTCCACCATATAGCAGTATTTCTGTGAACAAATAATATTTATAATTGAATAGTAAGGCTACCCATGGAATCGAGAAGGCAACAACCTCCCAAAAAATAATAATCCAAAGTGGCAATGTTAAACTAACCGGAAAATCTAATGTGTTTATGACGATAGAGATACTAACAAGTATACGGACTCCTAACATAATCCAATCGTACCAAACCCAATACTTAACCATATCTAACAAGTCATTTACCCCCTAAATAGCCTACCTTTTTACTTCCTATATTATAAATTAATCCTTCATACATTGTTATAATTTTTAATTTTACACTACAATTCTCTCACAGAAGGCAAACTTCTATCGATTTAGTTGCCGAATCATGCTACGTGTATAGCCCCCAATTTTCTTTGTCAAACCATCTACTATTCTACTACTTATGGCGATAAATACTATACCCATAGACATTACAAAGAGTGACTTGGCAAAAGTATCTATCTGTATGAATATAATATTCATTTCGATGTAGCGATACAGTAGTGGTGCGAACAGCAACATAAGTGGCATTATATAAAAAATGGTTGCACAAATGAGACTAAAAATGCCAATCACAAATTTCTGCATTAACCAATAGACAGCAGACCAATTGCGACGATCGGTAAGCACTAATTTCACCTGAGTCCAGTTCGATGTATCTATTGTTATACTTCTATCATAAGAGTCTGTTGAAATATCTGTATAAATTTTCGTCTGTATGCGCTCGAATTGGATAAAAGGTGTAGTAGTCTGTAGTACGCGTATAACTAGTGGAATCCCAATTACCGTAAATGAAAGGGTGAAGCTGAATAGCAGAGCTATTAGATAAAAACAAAAATAAAACAATCCTGTAACGAAAGTTAGCAATAAAAAATAACCATTCTGGATGAATCTTGATTTCATAAAGTTCATCGCTCCTATCTATGTAATAACCGAATTGTACTGCTTTTTTTGTCATTCTCACTAGTGTAAAAGTGTCATATGACATTTCTAAATGATGCTAAAAAGGGGAGAGTAACCTACCTCTGGTTAAAAAAAGATGCTTTTATTAACCTCCACCAAACAATCCCGTTCTTGCAGATGCAAGAACGGATTGTTTTGTACTTTTATTTAATATGAGATGGACTTGTTTTTCGAATATGAAAAATAATATCAAATTGCTCAAGCAATGACTTATCAAAGTATGCCGATTCGTTCGGTACGAGTCGTCCCCCTATACTTAGTAATGGTCTTTTTGCTTTAACCCATTTCTCTGCTGGTCCTTTAAGGTGACGGTTATCCAATAAAAACATTTTATATGGTACTTTTCCGAGGGTATAATTGAAACTATTTACATCTTGTGGAATCAGATCCGTTATAATCTTATCTGCGGTGTCGTTGTATAAGGTGAAATTCCCCTCCGTAGTTGTACTGCCAATTGTGACATAATTATTGTCTAAACGTTCCTTCAAATACTGACCCGCAACATAAGGGTATAATTTCTCATCGATAATTCCTTTAGCTATATGAACATTGTGTCCCCATACCATCGTTTTACCACCCAATGTCTCTTGTGCCCACATTGCATGATCGGCCAAGTATTGCTCATGTAGCTTTAACATACTTGGATAGTCGTTAGGAATTAGCATTGTGGTAAATTTCTCTATTGCACTTGCCGTTGCTTTCGCCCAGATGTACTCGGGTGAAGCTATTTCTGTGTTGGCTTGCTTATTCTCATCTTTTAGTAATCGAGCTACTCTCTCAGCGTTTGCCTTGAACTTTTCTTTTATTTCAGGAGCAAGGTCCATATATTCCTGTGTACTTCCATTAAAAGCCGACAATTCTTTATAATTTTCTTCTACTTCTGCCAGCAAATCTGGTCGATGCAGCCTTACATAATCAATTACTTTATTAAAGCAACCTTGGTCCAACTCCTTTAAGTCGAGCCCAATAAATTGGATCTTTTTTTTATTGGATGAATCAGCATTATAATCTTTCATCCACTCAATCATGGCTATAATTTCATCAGTAGGATATAACAAGTTTAAAAATTCCCTAGGGTTTCCTTTTCCTGTTTGGATATATTCATTTAACTTTAAGCCGTTTCCCCAATCTTCTTCCATTGTGAAATTTGTAAAACCCATCTCAGTAACCAAATATTTCACAAGTCGAAACTTCATAGTGAAAATTTCAGAGCTTCCATGAGTATTCTCTCCTAATCCTACATATTGTGCGCTCCCAATCATCTTCTTAAGTGGTTTTAAATCCTCAAATGATTTTGACGGCTCTATCGTTTTTAATGGGTAAGCCTGTGATTGTATTGATTTAACTATATTTTTTTGGATTGATTGGCCTGAATTTTCGACTGCTACTTTTTCGACTGCTACTGTTTGAGCCTTTCCTACTTCTCCACATCCTGTGACTAATAAAGCTGTACTAACCATTGCAATTATTCTTTTCTTATTCATTTTTTTCCACCTCAATTGAATTATTTGTAAAAGCAAGATTGATTCATGTACTTGCACGAATCAATTGCCTTAATTCAATTGTTATCTATCCCATATCATATTTTCTAGTTACATATTGTCATAAGGTTAATTGACACAGGTCATAGGCTAATCATTACACTTTTGTACTATCGGCTATGACAACTTATAAATAATAATTACATTGATGAGTCGCAAGTAAGACTAGATTATAAATTTGGGAGGGATTTTAAAGATGAATTAATCTGTATGCCAAAATATTTTTATTCTAAGTTGTGTCTGTGGAAATGACAGGAAGTAAATTCGATAAACAAATGAATTAAAGGGGAAGGGCGGATTACAATGATATTACACGCAAAATCGTTCCACAATAAAGATAAAATCCAACGTGCTAAAATAGGACTTCAACTCTTTCTGAGTATTTTAATCATTACTTCTATCATCCTAAATGTAGTAGTAATAATTACGAAAAGTATGCCGCTTATTGTGGTATATATGTTTACCCCAGCATTTTCTTCTGTTTTGACTCGCATAATACTGAAAGAAGGGTTTAAAGATGTATCTTTTAGTCTCGGTAACTTAAAGATATGGAAGGGGATTGGTTTTGCTCTGCTAATCCCTATGATTATTTGTGGAATTACTTATTCTATCGCCTGGTTGAGCGGAATTGCGGGGTTTCAGAATCCCGAAGGTGGTATGTTAGAACCAATCTACAATATACTTGGGCTTCAGTATCTAACGGCCCCATTCAGTTTCATTTATCTAGTAGTATTGAGCGGCATTTTCGGAAGTTTGCTTAGCTTAATCCCAGTTTTGGGAGAAGAAATGGGTTGGCGAGGTTATATGCTCACAAGGCTAGTCGATGCAGAGTTTTCACGGCCCATCCTTATTAGTGGATTGATTTGGGCAACGTGGCATGTTCCAATAGTTATTGCTGGTCTATATGTAGAGGGACCATCTGTCCTTCTTTCAGTACTTGGCATCTATTTTTGTATTGTGCCATTCAGTTATATTACAGCCTATTTACGACTTATCACAGGTAGCATTTGGCCTTCGGTTATCATCCATACTACTTGGAATGCCATTATTCAAGGACCTTTCGCACGTGCAAGTACAGGATATCAAACTGAGATTTGGATTGGAGAATCTGGTTTGATAACCGCTATTATTATCTTAATTACTGCAATAATTACGTCTCGAATGGTAAATTTCACTAAATAGCATACGGATGTGTTTTAAATTCAATTAGTGAAATGTAACAAGGCGAAATAAGATGCTCCTAAAAATATTAGGAAAATATGGTTAACTTATTCATAAAGATCATAATTAGTCACATGTTATATACAAATATAATGGAGGTGCAATTATGAATATTCAAAGACATGAAAGTAATACAAATGAGATTCTTAAAAGGAAACTATGAAATCGCTATTGACTCGTCATCGGGGTATGGTAGCACTCATAGTCAAGAATTTACAATTGAAAAGTAGTTTTCACTAATTCAGCAATCGGGCGTGATTGTTGAAGAAGCGTAGCTGTCCTTATTAAACTAAAGGGGTGCTTTAATTGAATATTCGCATCCCGAAATAACCAAACTTTTTTTATAAAAACCAAACTAGATAAATAAAGAACCAACTGTTTTGATCAAACTTTGTTTCAAAACAGTTGGTTTCTTTCTGTATGAAATCAGCGTTTGCAACTTACTTTTAATCGAACTTTATTAAAAAACTACATCTTATATAAAAAACAGAATTAGTCCTTCAACTAATTCTGCAAAAAGCTATTATAATGTGTAACATTCTATTTGTCATGTTGTTAAATCTTTAACAGTAGAAAATAACTTGACTTTTAATAAAACTCAATGAGCCTTGTTTTTTTATTTTCATTAATTTTCACTTGCTAAAACAAGAACGTTCGTTCTGCTATAATTACAAACGAACGTTCTGATTAAGGGAGTGTAGAGGATGAAAGAGCAACTGATTAAAGCAATGCAATGTAATCAATTTGTAAACATGATGTATGTATCAAAGTCAGGTATTGTAACGAAAAGACGTATCGAAATCATTAAGATTGTTGGAGATTCGTTTCAAGTGTTCTGTTTTACAAGACATGCAAAGCGTACATTTACTATCAATAATGTTTTAGCAGTTGTACCAGTCCTTCATAAAGAGCGTGAAGTTATATGATTAATAGGGAACAGCGTAAGCTTTTACATGAATTTGTGAAATTAGATTTAGCTATACAATCATTGCAACGTGATTATGAAGTCATCGAAAACCTGAAAATGAAAAATGTTTATGCTCCAATATTTGAAAAATAATTAAAGGCAATTAGTGATCATTCCAATGTAAAAGTAATCGTAAATGAATAATCCTTCAAGACGATTCCAATTTATAACTGAAACTGCCAGGCTACATAGAAGTGTTAGCCTGGCAATTTATATAGGTTTACTAGTAGTAAATAAATGCAATATTTATATGGTAGCTCGAAGTATTCAGCGCCTCTAATAGCGTCAATTTATTCGCAGTCAATAACTACCGTTCTAGCAGTAGTACCTGTTATTTCTAGGAAGTATGCACAACAACTTTTTGGATCAAAGTTGATGAAAGTAAGACATAAGAAACTACCTCCACCTGATAGGAAAACGGCTACTAAAGTACCTGACTCTAAGCGTTTTAAGAAGTTACAAGCGTAACCTTTGCAGCGGTGTTTGTCAGATTAATAATCGTCTTTGTGGTTTTTCTTACAACGTTTTTTAACTTCCACGTTAACATCTACTTCTACTTCTACTTCTACATCTACATCTACATCGATAAATACTTTTTCATGTTTGCGACGATGACATTTATCATGTTTCTCTTCGTATCTATTATCTTCCATCATTCAATCTCCCTTTTTGTAATTTTTTTGTAATGCTAGCGCTAAGCCTTACACTTCTAATCTATGAATTTAAATGGAAGGTACTTGGTAATTTGCCCCTGTAAAAGATTAAAAATAATTTATTTCTAGAAATGTTGAAAAATAAATGAATACCTAGATTAAATGAAAGCTAGTGAATAATAATTTTGAAAGGAAAGGATAGATAGACTTTTGCCTGAAGACAATAAAACTCTTTATTCTTTAATCTGAAGATCTCTTTTATAGCGGATGCGAATTACAAGATGGACTGGAGAGATTATATGAGAGGATTAATAAAAAGTGTTGTTATTTTATTTTGCTTAATATTAATCACTGCAGCCTTAATCAAAAATAATCAACATTCTTTCAAACAATCCAATCAAAATGACAGCAATTATGTAGATAAAGTTAGTGAAAAATTACAAACCTCGAGTTTTACAATAAAACAATAGTAGCACTAAGAGCGGCAGGCTATTATCCAGATAGTACGAGCATCATTGGGAAAAGTACCTGGTACGAAATTAAACGGCATTAAAGGTGCTAGTATTTATCATTAAATCGAAAAACTAATAATTTAAAGACAGACAGGAATTAGATACGATGATAAAGGGTTTCGGAGGAATATTTTGAAGAACTCAGAATCTTGACGTTATAAAAAATGGTACATTGAACTGTTGAAGATTGAAATATCAAGAAAAATTAAACGGCCTTAGCCCTATGGAATATAGGGTTAAAGCCGCATAATTCAATTTTTATTATTGCCACTGTCTACTTGACAGGGGGCAGTTCACTTTTGGGATGCAGTTCATGTAGAGTAGCTTTTATATCATATTAATTCCCGCGCTTGCAAAACCTGAAATCGAGAAGTTTGTTTGAGGAGATATTATCGTTGAAGAAATATAAAATACCATTAATAAAAGGTCCCCAACTGATACCGAAACGGGTTCGATTTCTGCTGAACCAAAAGATGTAGGTTGAACAAAATTTGTAACAGGTGGAGCTAAATCAACACGGGCATTTGTAGCAGTGAAGATGTTACTCCCCGCTGGTGCACGATAAATTTGTGCAGTGATAGTAGCAACTTCAATTAAGTTTGGATTTGGAATAGCACTAAATGCCGCAGAAATAGCAGTAATATTGCTATTACGTGGAACCGAGAAGGCTTCACTTAAAGATCCAGTTAAGTTTATTGTATTGTCGTTTAATATAGTCACGCCATTAATAGCAGTGCCGAATCCTATAAGACTAGAGGTAAATCCAAAGTCAGGTCCTCTACTAACTACAGATGTTGTAATCCCCGAAGAAAAAGGAATTATTGAACCTGCGTTGTTGTCAACAGGTGTGTTTATGCAGTTTATATCTATAGCAATAAATGGTCCAAGTGAATCGCATTCTCTAGGTGTAGATAAACAATTACAATTATTTTTATTTATGCACATTATTTTCCCTCCTTTTCATCTTTACGGTATGTAGAAAAATGTAGGAGAGAAGGGTTATTAACTCGATGAATTGTAATTAATTTGGTGGAGTCTTGAACCGTTTTATAACGGGCTTAATGAGCGTGATAGTCGCCCGCAATCTATAGTTCAATGTGCACCAACACTAGAAAATTGGTTGGAATGGGTGGTCTCATTTCACTTCAAATATTTCATTCATGTTTGTTATTCCCAAGTATTCAATGATCCTGGCAACCATGTATTGGTCGCAATATCGTTTCCGATTGCGAGCGTGATTATGGTCGGTGCGTGTTTTTTCTTTATGTTGGGTAATGGTGAAAGAGCATGGTCGATGATTATGAACGCTGGATTAGGTTGTGTGTTAATTCAGATGTCACCATTAATTCTTAGATATTGTGAAAACTGTAGGAGAAGCTATTTAATAAGGAAAAAAACTAGGTTACGCTAAATGAGCGAGAACCTAGTCATTACGAGTATTGATTTTAAAAGGTTTATGTTATCATAAATCACGTATCTATAATAAGTACATCAAAATAATAATTAAAAAACAAGAAACACAGTGTAATGTGCAGTTGAAAGGATGAATTAATTATGAGCAAAGAGCGTACGAAAACCGTAGCTCTGAATACGTTAGGTTGTAAAGTAAATCACTACGAAACAGAGGCAATTTGGCAACTATTTAAAGAAGATGGTTATGAACGAACTGAGTTTGATCGTAAAGCCGACGTTTATGTCATTAATACATGTACGGTAACAAATACGGGTGATAAAAAGTCGCGTCAAGTGATTCGTCGAGCAGTCCGTCAAAATCCTGACGCAGTTATTTGTGTGACAGGTTGCTACGCCCAAACATCTCCGGCGGAAATTATGGCGATTCCTGGTGTTGATATTGTTGTCGGAACACAGGACCGTACAAAAATGCTTGGCTATATTGAGCAATATCGCAACGAACGCCAACCGATTAATGCAGTACGCAACATCATGAAGAATCGTGTGTACGAAGAATTAGACGTGCCTGCTTTTACTGACCGTACTCGCGCATCACTGAAAATCCAAGAAGGTTGTAACAACTTCTGTACTTTTTGTATCATTCCATGGGCACGTGGCTTAATGCGATCTCGTGATCCTCAAGAGGTTCTACATCAAGCACGGCAACTAGTAGATGCTGGTTATCTTGAAATTGTACTAACAGGAATTCATACAGGCGGCTATGGTCAAGATTTAAAAGACTACAATCTAGCACAATTGCTACGTGACTTAGAGGCCAACGTTAAAGGGTTGAAACGTCTACGTATTTCTTCGATTGAAGCAAGTCAGTTAACAGATGAAGTGATTGATGTCTTACGTGAATCAAATATCGTTGTCAATCATCTACACATTCCGATTCAATCAGGCTCGGATACGGTATTGAAACGTATGCGTCGTAAATATACAATGGAATTTTTCGGTGAACGCTTAACAAAGTTACACGAAGCTTTACCAGATTTAGCAGTCACTTCAGACGTTATTGTGGGATTCCCAGGTGAGACAGAGGAAGAATTTATGGAAACGTATAACTTCATTCGTGACCATAAATTCTCTGAACTACACGTTTTCCCATTCTCTCCGCGAACAGGCACTCCAGCAGCACGTATGGAGGACCAAATCGACGAGGACATTAAAAATGAGCGTGTTCACCGCTTAATCGCATTAAACGATCAACTGGCAAAAGAATATGCTTCACGCTTCGAGAATGAAGTGTTAGAAGTGATCCCAGAGGAATATGTGCACGATGGAAGCGACGAAGAAGGTTTATTAACTGGTTATACAGATAATTATTTAAAAGTAGTCTTCGAAGGTCCAGAAAGCCTCATTGGTCAACTAGTGAAGGTGAAAATTACACAAGCGGGCTACCCTCATTCCAAAGGGCAGTTTGTGCGTGTATTGGAAACTGCAAAATAAAAAGACGAAGGATTGCCTATCTTTAAACGATAGGACAATCCTTTTTTTTGATCCAATTGATTGAGTCCTTCTTTCTGTAACATTTAATATATAGATGAGTAACACTAAATAGTAAGAAATTAGACGGCAACGTGAAAAAATGGTATTATCCAAAGAGGTACGTACAACTTAAATTAGAAGGAGCGGTTTACATTGACATTAAATTACGCAAGTATAATTGATCACACGTTATTAAAGGCTGAGGCAACGAAAGAGCAAATCGAAAAACTTTGTGCAGAGGCGAAACAGTTTGGTTTTGCATCTGTTTGTGTAAATCCAACTTGGGTAAGCTACAGTAGTGAACTATTACAAAACTCAAGTGTCTTAGTATGTACAGTGATTGGCTTTCCTTTAGGAGCGAATACACCAGCTGTAAAAGCATTTGAAGCGAAGGATGCGATTGTAAACGGTGCAAAAGAAGTAGACACGGTCATCAATATTGGCGCGTTAAAGGATAAAAACTATGACCTTGTACAAGCAGATATTGCTGCAGTAGTAGAAGCGGCAAAAGGCAGTGCTATCGTTAAAGTTATCATCGAAGCATGTCTTTTAACAGATGATGAAAAAGTAAAAGCATGTGAGCTTGCAGTTGCGGCTGGTGCTGATTACGTAAAAACGTCAACAGGCTTTTCGACAGGTGGAGCAACAGCAGAGGATATTGCATTAATGCGTAAAACAGTTGGTCCAGAGCTAGGTGTAAAGGCTTCAGGTGGTGTTCGTGGCTTGGAAGATATGCAAAGTATGATTGCTGCAGGAGCAACTCGTGTCGGTGCGAGTTCAGGTGTAGCCATTATGAATGGATTAATTGCTGATTCGAATTATTAAGATAATCTTCACATGGAAGAAGGGGTAGTTCATTTTGAACTACCCCTTTTTTATGCAAAGATTGATACAGTCAATAATGGGCACTAAAACGCGGATATCCCCTCAGTAATCTGTAAACTTAATATTATATAATTGTTTATATGCATAAGAAAAAGACCATTATCTATGTATTTTAGAATGCTGGATAATTTAGGTGGTCTTCATGACCCCCTTCGCTTCAGCCGACGGGTAGGCGAAAGAGTTTCTCATCCCTTCTACAATTTGCAGAATTAACCCTCGAAAAATGGTTCCTCCGTTTCAAATACTGAGATTATTTAGCTAAAGCATATGTATTTATTCTTGTCCAAATACTAACTATAAATTCTCGAAAATAATTCGAATTCTTTCTATTGACCATTATTAGACAATACGGTATAATTCTTTAGTACACAACAGTTGGTTATTTGCCTATTTGTGTATTGACGTGTGTTCGGAGGGAGGGAAAGAGAGATGTCAAAAACTGTCGTTCGCAAAAACGAATCGCTTGAAGATGCTCTTCGCCGCTTCAAACGTACTGTATCAAAAAGTGGTACAATTCAAGAAGTTAGAAAGCGCGAGTTCTACGAAAAACCTAGCGTAAAACGTAAAAAGAAATCAGAAGCTGCACGTAAACGTAAGTGGTAATTTAATTTCCCATTAAAAATCCCTACGTTCATAACACGCAATTTTATGGTTCACTGAGCAGACAATGATATACCTGGAATTAATCGTATATATGGTTAATTTCGGGTATTTTACATGTTGCTCTTTTTTGCGGTACATACTGCAGAAGCCGAATGAAGTCACTTTTGATTTCATTCGGCTTTTTATTTATCAACTTCGAGTAGGGTACTAAGTCACTGAATACAAGTCAAGAACGTATAGATATACCACTGTCGAACGTGAGATTCCTCGCCTGAGTTGTTGGCTAATCAAAAGGAAATGAAAAATTCCTGTTTCACTGTATAATAAAATTAATGGATTTGTGAAACTTTTTACAAGGTCAGTCGTATATACAGAAGAGAAGCATGTTAGAAGGGAGGGAAAAAAATGCGAAAAAGGAGGATCCTTAGCTATTTACTTGTCGTATGGATGACTTTTTTGTTAGCGTTTCCATTGACATCCGCTTTTGCGAGTAGCAAGGTATACCACGTGCCAATTCATGATGAAGTAGAACGAGGACTTCACGCATTTTTAGAACGAGCTTTTAAAGAAGCAGAGGAAAATTATGCGGAAGCGATCATACTAGACATACATACGCCTGGTGGATTCGTCAATGCAGCAAGTGACATCGCCATGCTTATGGATGCAACGTCAATTCGCACGATTGCTTACATTAACAAAGATGCGCATTCAGCCGGTGCTTTTTTAGCCTTGCATGCGGATGATATCTATATGGTGCCTAATGGTACGATTGGAGCAGCGGCGGTTATTGACTCGGTAGGGAATGCGGCAGATTTAAAGGCACATAGTGCGTGGCTTGCACAAATGGAAGCTGCAGCAGAAACATCCAATCACAATCGTAATCCTAAATATGCCTTAGCAATGGCGGATTCATCTATTGATTTACCAGAATTTCGAGCGGGTGGCAAAAATTTATTAACATTAACGGCTACAGAGGCGCGAGAAGTCGGTTATTCCGAAGGCACTGTGTCAAATTTTCAAGAGTTACTTGCAGAAACGAAATTAAAGGGTAGTGACATTGTATCAATTGAGCCGACTTTTTCTGAAAAGATTGCTCGTTTTATTACAAACCCAATCATTGTACCTATTTTACTATCGATTGCCAGCTTAGGACTTGTCATGGAGCTATATTCGCCAGGCTTCGGCGTTCCAGGTATAATGGGCTTATCAGCACTAGGGATATTTTTCTTCGGTCATATGGTGGCGGGTTTTGCGGGCTATGAAACTTTACTTGTGTTTATTGCAGGATTAGCGCTTGTCATTGCGGAGTTTTTTGTCCCCGGAGGCATTGTTGGTATTTTAGGTGGTGTACTTATATTACTTAGTTTGTTACTAGCAGGTGCAAACATGATGCAAATGATCGTGGCAATTTTCATTGCGCTCGTGGTAGCAATAATAGGAATGGTGATCCTGATGAAATTTTTCGGAAAAAAAATGCATGTTTTAAACAAATTAGTCCTGATGGATGCGACAACGACGGAAGAAGGTTATGTGTCTAACGTTAATCGCACTGAATTGCTTGGAAGAGTGGGTAAAACAATTACACCGCTTCGTCCTTCAGGTACGATGCAGTTTGGTAATGAACGTATTGATGTAGTATCAGAAGGTGGCTATGTCGATGCGAGTAAGTATGTAGAAGTCATTAAAGTAGAAGGCTCACGCATTGTCGTGAGACCAACAGAAAAAGAGATGGAGGAATTATAAATGGGATTTGATTTAGCTCTAATTGGACCAGTAGTCGGGCTAGTCTTATTATTCATTGTTTTAGCAGTATTCTTTACCTTTGTACCAGTAGCACTGTGGATTTCTGCATTAGCAGCAGGTGTACGTGTTAGTATTTTTACACTAATCGGGATGCGTTTACGTCGCGTAATTCCATCACGAATTGTTAATCCGTTAATTAAAGCACATAAAGCAGGTTTACCTGTTACAATTAATCAACTAGAAAGTCACTATTTAGCAGGTGGTAATGTTGACCGTGTTGTAAATGCGTTAATCGCAGCGCATCGTGCAAATATTGAGTTATCTTTTGAGCGTTGTGCAGCAATTGACTTAGCAGGGCGAGACGTATTAGAAGCAGTACAAATGTCGGTTAACCCGAAAGTTATTGAAACACCATTTATTTCAGGTGTTGCTATGAACGGTATCGAGGTTAAAGCAAAAGCACGTATTACTGTGCGTGCCAATATTGAACGTTTAGTCGGTGGTGCTGGTGAGGAAACAATTGTTGCCCGTGTTGGTGAAGGGATTGTATCGACAATCGGTTCTGCTACACATCATACAGAAGTATTAGAAAATCCAGATATGATTTCACAAACTGTACTTTCAAAAGGCTTAGACTCTGGAACAGCGTTTGAAATCTTATCGATTGATATTGCGGATGTTGATATAGGTAAAAATATTGGTGCCGAATTACAAATTGAGCAAGCACAGGCAGATAAAAATATTGCCCAAGCGAAGGCCGAGGAACGTCGTGCAATGGCCGTAGCAAACGAACAAGAGATGATTGCGCGCGTTCAAGAGATGAAGGCAAAAGTAGTAGAAGCGGAGGCGGAGGTACCACAAGCGATGGCAGAAGCTTTACGCTCAGGTAATCTTGGTATTATGGATTACATGAACTACCGCAATATTCAAGCAGATACAGCTATGCGTGACTCTATTTCTAAGGTGAGCTCGGATAAAACAGAGACAAATGAACCAAACGCATAAAATACGGAAAGGAGCAGTCTAACTAATGGAACAATTAATAATCTTTGCGATCATTGCCATAGTCAGCTCACTTTTCGGTAAATCAAAAAATAACAAACAACAACAGCAAAAACAAATGCCACCCTTTAATAAGGATGAGCAGCCGCAATCTCCTGTCATTATGGAAACAGAAGAGGTAAAGCCACAACGTCCAACACGTCCAACTATTAAAACGCAGAGCTTTGAGGATTTTGCACGTGAGTTTTTAGGGGATAGAAAGGCAGAAAAACCTAGAGTTGAAGCACGTGTTAAACCAGTAGAAGAAAAAGTGACGGAACAAATACCGAGCTATATGGCTCCTCCACTTATTCCGACTGAGCCATCAAGTCGCACGACTAATCGTCCAAGTCTTGGTCGATTGGCGGCTGGGAAAAAAGAAGTAAATGTAGCGACGACAAATAAGGGTTTTCAATTACCAAATTCTAAAAAAGCATTAATGCAGGCTGTGGTGATGGCAGAAGTTTTAGGCTCGCCGAAAGCAAAAAGAAAATAACTAGCATGTCCTCCTTTTTTGACGCATATATTGCCGAAGAAGGAGGCATTTTTTATGAAAAAATTATTTCAATTAACGCCACTACTTGAATTATCACAGTTTGAAACATTAAAAATCATCGGCCCATATAGGTTTTTACATGCAGATGCTACATCTTGTTCGTTTGTCTACGCTGATTATCATATTACTGTGCGTGGAAAATCCGTGGATATAAACGCTATTAAAGAAGAAATGCTTCATCTTTCGATTGATGATTTACAAGAACTACATGTAAAAATGACAAAAGATATGGGTGTGAGCAACAATGTGGAATAATCGACCAATCATCATACGTATAAAGCGCCATGAAAATGTTCATCCTTTTATTCAAACATTGCATGCACAACATGTTCCGTTAAAACGTGTTGTATTTCGTGAGCAAGAAGTCAAATTTGAAACAAATATGCGTTATCTATCAAAAATTCGCCGTACACGTAGCCGTTACCGACTCAAAATGACTGTACATTATGCAGATGAGCTTCAGGTTTTTCGAGCGCAACTTTGGACTATGCTCGGTCTATTTATAATGATCTTAATACCCCTATTATGTGCACAGGTAATTTGGCGGGTCGATATTGAGGCAGCTACTCCTGAAATACAGCAGAAGGTAGAGAAGACATTTAATGATACTTTCAAAATGGAGACGCCTATGTCTAAAAAAGTATTACCATCTGATGCAATCATTCGGCAGGAACTGTTAGAAAAGCATCGAGAGCTAGCGTGGGTGCATATTGAAAAACATGGTGGTCGTGTGATTTTACGACCTCAGGAATCCCCAAAGCAAGCAGAACAGACGAATGAAAAGTTAGCAACACACTTGGTAGCTACGAAAAGTGGTGTGATAACCCACTTTAATATTCAAAATGGTGAACGAAAAATTTCGGTAAATGATACAGCTTATGATGGCGATGTTCTTGTAAGTGGCGTCATCGAAAGTGGAAATGATCATGTCTTTGTCGGTGCAAAAGGAGACGTCTTTGCAGATTATTGGCTTGAATGTACATTCAAAATTCCGACAAAGCTAACGATGGAAACGCTACAACAGAAACAGTGGCGTGTATTAGTAAAGGGCATTCATAAAGAACAGGTTGACTATGTTCAAAAAAAAGAATTACCAAACTGGCTGGATCCATACGTTTCAATTGTTGAAGAGCAACAAACAAAAACGATGGAAGTAGTACTTGATAAGTCAAAAATAGATTCACTACTCATGCCGCTACTCCATGAAAAATTGTTACGATCACTACCTGCGAAAACGGTTATCAAAAAAGAAAACCTTTTACAGGCGAAGTGGGGGAATGGTACAGTTGAAGGGAAAGTTCTATTTTTAGTCAATGAGAACATTGCAAGTCCAATACATGGCTCACAAGGAGAATGATTATGTCTGAACATTTAACTGTATTACAAGTGGATAATCCAAACGAAGCTGTAATGTTACTAGGTATTTCCGATGCTAATATGAAATTAATTGAAGAGGCACTACATGTCCATATAATTACTCGTGGTGAACAAATTCAACTTGCTGGTGAGGAAGACGCTAAAGAACAAGCGACATTTCTTTTACAGGCACTCTTAAAAGTCATTCGTAAAGGCATTAATATTGATCAGCGTGATGTAGCCACAGCAATCGAAATGACACAAAAAGGTACAATTGAATATTTTGCAGAACTCTACGATGAGGAAATTGCTCGCACGACGAAAGGCAAGCCAATTCGTGCGAAAACAATTGGTCAACGAGAATACATACAAGCGATCCGTCACAAAGACGTTGTTTTCGGTATTGGTCCAGCAGGTACCGGTAAAACGTATCTAGCAGTGGTAATGGCTACACAAGCGCTGAAAAATGGCCATGTAAAGCGTATTATTTTAACGCGTCCTGCAGTAGAAGCAGGGGAGTCTCTAGGCTTTCTTCCAGGGGACTTAAAAGAAAAGGTGGATCCTTATTTACGTCCTCTGTATGATGCATTAAATGACATTTATGGCTCTGAGCAAACACAACGACTCATTGAGCGTGGCACAATTGAAATTGCACCTCTAGCCTATATGCGTGGACGGACATTGGACGATGCTTTTGTTATATTAGATGAAGCACAAAATACAACACATCCACAAATGAAGATGTTTTTAACACGTTTAGGCTTCGGCTCAAAAATGGTTATTACAGGAGATAAAACGCAAATTGACTTACCAAAAAATGCAGATTCTGGTTTGATTGTGGCAGAACGTACATTAAAGTATGTCAAGTCTATCCATTTCCAAATTTTAGAACAGGGTGATGTTGTTCGCCATCCAATAGTAGCAAAAATTATTCAAGCCTACGAAGAACAGCAACTTTAGAATAATCGTACTAGCGATTATTCTAAAGTCTGCGCGAAAGCGAAGCGTCAGCGGCACTAAAGTCTGCCCCGAGAAAAGGTACACCAAAGCGACAAATCGTGACAGAGGGCACCTATTTTATATGGGAATATAGTTATATTTTGGTAAAAAATGTGACAGCTATGCAAATTTGTATAGCTGTTTTTTGCTTTCTTATACTTTTTTCGAGAAAAATGTTTTTTGAATTGGTATGATAGTAGATAGATAGAGGAGGTGCCAGATGGAGAAACAACTTCGAAAAATTACCGAGCTTATTGGTTTTCGCTACTTTTTGATTGCTGTTCTCATCTTAACAGGAGCCTTACAGTTTGCATTTATGTATGGCAATGTTAAAGGTGTTACATATGATTTTAAACCATTACAGCTTGCACCAGAAACTGTTCGATCTACTAAAACAATCGAAGATACAGTTAAGACACAACAAGAGCGAGAAAAAGCAGCAAATGCAGTTGCGCCCGTCTATCAGTTTTCAGAGGATGTCGCTAAGCAACGCGCCGCTATTGTGGCGTCTTTATTTGACTATGTCCTTGAAGTAAAGAAGGATGTTGACAGCAGTGAAGAACCTGTTGCAATTGTTGACCAGGTGGCGCAGCTACGAAAAAAAATAGAATCTATTGATATTGAGCAAATGCCTGTAACCTTTACTGATGCCCAGCTAGAAATTTTATTACTGCAAAGTGATACAGATTTAAAGAGAACGAGTACAATGCTATCAAAACTTGTGCAGGACTATTTACAAAAATCAATTCGTGCAGAAAATGTGTTGGCTGCTCAAAATGATTTTGAAATAAAAATTCGTGGACAGCGAGGTTATCCCGATAAAATATTAAGTGCAGTCGTTTTAATCGGGCGTGCGAGTATTATTGAAAATGAAACGATAAATGAGGAGCAAACAAAAGTCATAATCGAGCAGGCAAAAGAATCGATTGAGCCTACTCGTATTTTGCAAGGTCAAATCATTGTTCAGGAAGGCCAAATAATTGATACGGAGGCTTACCGACAACTGGAGCTTCTCGGAATGGTGAGCAATAAAGCGTCTATGAAGCCAATTGCAGGATTGATTATATTAACCTTCCTGCAATTGATATTCATGTTTATATTATTTGAACGATGGGAGGCAGATGAGCAAAAAAAGCGCAATGCACTACTTGTTACCGTGATTGTCTATAGCTTATCTATTCTCTTAATGAAGTTCATTAGCTTAGTCGCAGGTGGTTTTGATGTGACTGTCGCATTTTTATTCCCGACAGCCCTAGCAACGATGCTAGTGCGATTGCTAGCAGATGATCGGGCGGCAATATTAATCACAGTTATGACTGCTGCTTCAGCAGGTGTCATTTTCCAAGAAGGCTATTCATCGGTGATGCAAATGGAGATTACACTGTATATCATCTTCGGTGGCTTTGCGAGCCTATTCTTTATGCGTAGTGTCGAAAAGCGCTCGCATATTTTACAAGCAGTCGGTGTCATTTCACTCGTGAATTTGGCTTTTATAGCTTTTTATTTACTCATGACACAGTCGTCGTATGGATTTTCTGAGCTACTGTTTTACTTTATCGCTGCGATACTATCTGCCCTGCTTTCAGGTGCACTGACAATGGGCTTATTACCATTCTTTGAATCTGCATTTAGCTTATTATCGACGTTGCGTTTAATTGAACTTTCTAATCCGAATCATCCGTTACTGAAAAGATTACTTATGGAAACACCAGGAACATATCATCATAGTGTAATGGTAGCAAATTTGGCCGAAGCTGCTTGTGAAGAAATAGGTGCAGATGGCTTACTTGCGCGTGTAGGATGTTATTATCATGATATCGGAAAAACGAAAAGACCTGCTTTTTTCATTGAAAATCAAATGTCTGGTATCAACCCGCATGATTCAATGCCGCCAGAAACAAGTGCAGAAATTATTATCGCACATACGACGGATGGAGCAGAGATGTTAAAGCGCTACAAGATGCCACAGGAAATTATTGATATTGCGTTGCAACATCATGGGACGAGTCTTTTAAAGTTCTTCCTGTATAAAGCGAAGGAAGAGGGCAAAGTAATTGATGAAGCGAAGTTCCGATATCCAGGTCCGAAGCCACAAACGAAGGAAGCAGCGATTATTAGCGTTGCTGATAGTGTAGAAGCAGCGGTACGTTCGATGAAGGAACCGAATGCAGAAAAAATTCACAAGTTAGTGAAGGCTATTATTGATGATCGTGTACAGGACAATCAGTTTGATGAATGCGATATTTCGCTAAAAGAGTTAAAATGTATAGAGCGAGTGCTTTGTGAAACGTTGAATGGGATTTTTCACTCACGAATTGAATATCCAAAAGCAGATAAGTAGGAGGATCTATGATTTTAACAATTGATTTTACAGATGAAACAAATGAAGTAACTGCGAAACATATGGAACTTGTGGAGAAGCTTTTACAGCATGCAGCAAAAACCGAAAACATTGAACCGGAAACAGAAGTGTCGGTTACATTTGTAACAAATGCAGCTATTCAAGAAATTAATCGCGAATATCGTGGTAAGGACCAACCAACAGATGTTATCTCTTTTGCTTTAGAAGAATTAGGTGAGGGCGAAATGGAAGTGACATTTGAAGGGATGCCTCGAATTTTAGGGGATATTATTATTTCAACGGATCGTACGAAAGAGCAAGCTGAAGAATACGGTCATACATTTGAACGTGAATTAGGCTTTTTGGCTGTGCATGGCTTCTTGCATCTACTTGGCTATGATCATATGGTGCCTGAGGATGAAAAAGTAATGTTCGGGAAACAAGATGAGATCTTACAGTCATACGGCTTAGGACGTGACTAAATGGATGTACGCAAATATTTTCGCTCGTTCGTCTATGCCTTTCAAGGCATCCTATCAGCATGTAAGGAGCAAAATTTTAAATCGCATGTGCTAAGTGCAGGAATTGTCTTGATAGTTGGCTATTTTACTGGTTTATCACGTGTAGAATGGTTCATTGTGTTATTATTAATAGCACTGATGTTTGCTCTTGAAATGATAAATACCGCCATTGAACGAGTGGTGGATTTGGCGTCGCCAGCTATTCACCCGCTTGCTAAGCAAGCAAAGGATCTTGCAGCGGGTGCAGTACTTGTATTTGCTTTATTCAGTGCTATAATCGGTTTACTAATCTTTATACCGAAATGGTTTTAACTTCATTCCTTATGGAGAGAAACACAGGCGAAGCGACAAGACGTCGCTTCGCCTGTGTGACCAACATCGCGTTGGTAATAGCTTCGACAAATGGCATGGATTGTGAGAAAGGCAGAAAAGGATAGCGATAAAGTAGAGCTTGCATACAACTAGTTATCCGTCTTGTCTTGTGCTGGTATCAGTATCCAGACTATTTGGTTTTCTATAGTGGAAGTAGAGCATCAGCTACTATTATGTTGAGGCGAAAATGATTTTTATGTAGAGGAGAATTAGCGTAGATGACAATTGATATGCATGCATTATTAGAGGAGTCAAAGTTAGCGCGAGAAAAGGCGTATGTTCCTTATTCGAAATTTAAAGTAGGGGCGGCTCTTTTAACGAAAAATGGCGATGTCATTCACGGCTGTAATATTGAAAATGCAGGCTATAGTATGACCAATTGTGCAGAGCGTACGGCGTTTTTTAAAGCAGTATCAGAGGGCATATATGAATTTGAAGCAATTGCAATTGTCGCTGATACAGATGGCCCTTGTGCGCCATGCGGGGCTTGCCGTCAAGTGATGATGGAGTTTTGCGGGCCAACGATGCCTGTCTATTTAACAAATTTAAAAGGTGATGTTACGGTAACGTCGGTTGGCGAATTATTACCGTTTGCATTCACAACGGAGGATTTAGAGAATGCTGGAAAATAATACTGGCTATAAGTCAGGCTTTATCTCGATTATTGGTCGACCGAATGTAGGAAAGTCAACATTTTTAAACCGAGTAATAGGTCAAAAAATTGCCATTATGAGTGATAAGCCACAAACAACAAGAAACAAAGTACAAGGTGTACTAACAACAGACGATAGCCAAATGATTTTTATCGATACACCTGGGATTCATAAGCCCAAGCATAAATTAGGCGACTTCATGTTAAAGGTGTCTAAAAACACATTGCGTGAAGTGGATGTAATTATGTTCATGGTGAACGCAGAGCAGAAGCTTGGAAAGGGAGATGAGTTCATTTTAGAATTGCTAGAAGGTAACCCTACTCCGGTATTCCTAATTATCAATAAGATTGATCAGGTTCACCCAGATGCATTAATGGGGATTATCGATAGCTATAAGGAGCGCTATGACTTCGCAGAAATAGTGCCGATTTCAGCACTAAAAGGAAATAATGTTGAAAATCTATTGGCTACACTAACGAAATATTTGCCAGAAGGTCCGCAATATTATCCTGCTGACCAAGTAACAGACCACCCTGAGCGATTCATTATTTCAGAGCTTATTCGAGAGAAAGTGTTACACCTAACTCGTGAGGAAATACCACATTCTATTGCAGTGGTAATCGATAAAATCCGTCGTGATGAAGAAAACGAAGGCAAAATCCGTGTAGCAGCGACAATTATCGTTGAACGTGATTCGCAAAAAGGAATTGTCATCGGTAAACGCGGAGCCTTATTAAAAGAAGTGGGGATACGTGCCCGCAAGGATATCGAAATGCTTCTTGGCTCTAAAGTCTATTTAGAATTATGGGTTAAGGTGCAGAAGGATTGGCGTAATAAATCAACGCATTTACGTGATTTCGGTTTCCGTGATGACGAATATTAACGGCTGTTTTATTCAGTAGTATTCTCTCACAACTTTAGAAGTTGAGAGGAACACTGGATTTAGGTGTAATGGATTAAATAGTGTGAGAAAGGGGCTGTCCAAATGATGTTTTGGAGAGCTCTATTTTCTTGTGAATGCTAAGGAGAGGAGGGACCTGGTTGCTTTATAAATGGGAAGGTATTGTTCTAAAGGCGCGTGCCTATGGGGAGTCCAACAAAATTGTAACGCTATTAACGCGTGAAGCTGGAAAAGTGGCAACTATGGCACGTGGCGCAAAGAAGCCTTCGAGTAGATTAGCTGCTGTGACTCAGCCATTCACATATGGCATGTTTATGGTACAACATCATATAGGTATGGGGACATTGCAACAAGGTGAACATCTGAATTCAATGCGTCATATTCGTGAGGATATTATGGCAACTGCCTACGCAAGTTATATAATGGAACTGGTTGAGCGAGTAGTGGAAGAGGGAAAACCAGAGCCGTTTGCGTTTGAAGTGCTTTTACAAGCATTACAGGCGATTGAGGACGGTTATGATCCAGAAGCAATAACTCTGTTTGTAGAGTGGAAGATGCTACCGTTTACAGGTGTGCAACCCATTTTACATGCCTGTGCTTCATGCGGTGCGGTAGATGGAGAATTCGCCTTTTCCTTTGCACAGGGCGGTTTTTTGTGTCACCGCTGTTATCAGCACGATCCATATATTATCCGTTTAACACCCACACAGCTAAAGCTTATACGAATGTTTTATAGTGTACCAATTGATCAAATTGGAAAAATAGAATTGAAGAAGGAAACAAAGTATTTTATCAAAAAAATTATAACAACGATTTATGAGGAACAAACAGGAATTCGTTTTAAGACAAAGAAATTTATCGAGCAGTTGGAGAGAACACCTGAATTACAACCGAGATCACCGATTACAAATACAGAAATGCCAGAGGAAGACTAACATTCCTCTGGCATTTTTTATCATCTACAATTCATTAAAATTCATCATTAGCATTGATAAAATCGTAATAAGCAGCCCATTTACCAGCGATTTTTAGAAATTCAATATATAAATAAGTCGTTTCGCCATTTTTACCAGTAATATGTAAAATAGCTGTCCCCTCCGCTAGAGGCATAACATTCAGTGTGCTTCCCACGATTGTCGCTTTCACTGGAATCTTGTATGCAGGATCTGAACCATCGTTTAAATCTTCTAATACGACATTGATTGGCTCAAACGATAAATCCTCACTTGTAAATGTTAAATCATTTGAAAGTTCGTAAAGATCGATGCTGCGAACAAAATCATACGTATCCACATCGGCAGCCATTGTTTGTTGTTGTGTACCATTGGTAAACGTCAAAAGATACTGTCCATTTTTAAAGATGGATAATGTTGTCTCATTATTTTTTGTTTCTAAAGCATATAAATCTGAAGATACGGCTTGACCATCAGCAGTTTGAATACTTACTTCCGTTGGTACGAATTTTAAATCACTTTCCTCTAGATTTAAAGGCAGGTTTTCAATATGGTCTGCTTCATTTACTTCTTCCAAAGTTGTTTGTAGTTTTCCATTTACATTTTTCACATGAACTAAGAAAAAGACATCCATAAACTCCTCAGTATCTTCAGTAAAACCAGTAATAACTAATTTACCAGTACCTTCTTTTAAAGGATTAATCGTAATAGACTCTGTCATGTCTTGTTCTTCGTCCCAAGTGAAAATATCTTCTGCCGGTTCGATGCCACCGTAAGAGGCAAAGATGTAATCTTGGTTATAGTTACTTGCAAAAATAGTCGTATTGTTTAGCGTGTTTTCAGCACGAACAACAAAAGTAGCTAATTGCGATCGTTTTACATTATTTTGCGGTCCAAATGTAGTAGGCGTAGTACCTTTTGTGATGTGATTGGCATAAAGCGTTTGAATATAAGGTTCGTATTCGCTTCCTGCTATCACATCAGTAAAAGGTATATTTGTTTTGTCAGAAATAGGTAAATCAAAACCTTTGACAATCATTTTTGACATTTGACCTCGAGTAATATTTTTAGTTGGGTAGAAATATCCATTTGAGCCGCTGATAATGCCGGCATTTGCTAAGGCTGCAATCGCTCCATAGTTTTCATCGCCAGGTTGTATATCCTTAAATTGTGGGTTCGTCACATTGACAGTATCAAGATGTAAAATTCCAGCTAATATTTTCGCCGCTTGTGTACGAGTAATCGAATTTGCTGGTTTGAATGTGCCATCTGGGTAGCCAGAAATAATACCGCGTTGTGCTAAGTTCAGAATAGCTTGACCTTCCTCTGTTGATGCATTTATATCGGAGAATGATGTAGCAGCATATGCTGGGGTAGCTATAACGATAGCGCTCGTTGCTAGAGTTGCAGCTATAGCCATTTGATAAAAACGATGTGTATTCACTTGATTTCCTCCAAAAGTAGATGTAAATTATAGCACTGTCTGCGATAGTAACCCTTCCTATAACAAATCCAAACTTCCGGACGCCTGAAAAAGTATGGCGGTATACCATAAAAATGTTAAATTACTGTTTTTTAACATTAAACATTCACTATAATAATTTATTTATATCAAATTGTTGAAGGTGAGAATAGAGGGAATTTTATCCTTTAAAAAATAAAGTAGGAGCGAAGTTGAGAATTATCGATAAAATATACATTATTATAGGGTTTCCTGAAAGCAAAAGCATGTGAAAAAAATCATTTTTCTCTTAAATTTATTTGTTGGCAAAAAAATATTTTTTATCAATAAATATATATATTAATAATTAAATAATAGGTATATATAATTAATATAAATAGAAATGAAACTTGAGAAAATGGATATTATATAAGTCAAAAGTTATAAATATTAAAAAGGTTAATAATATAATCATAGTATTAACTAATCATTTGAGTCCCATATACTAGTTGAAAAGGTATTTTAACCTATGATATTGTAAGGGGTATAGATAATTATATTTATACTATTCTTGTATAATTTATGCGTATTGTACCAATCGAAAATTAGTTCCAATATTAATAATATATCTGACATGCATATAAAAAATGAAAAAAATGCCTCTATCAACAAAACGTATTAATACTACGTTTATTAGAACAACGCAGTCCTATGGAAAAGGGAGGGAGGTCACATAATGCTGGAAAATTGCGTATGTGGCAAAAAATGTGCTAAGAAAAGTTACATTAAGTATTGACGAAGTGGAAGCGGATGATATTTTAGCTGAAGATATTTTTTCCGAGTATCGCTTATTAGCTAAAAGAGATTTAGTGTTAACCGAACGGATTATTACATTACTCAAGCTTAGAAAAGTAGAAGAATTATCAGTTTATTTACCTTCAAAATCAGTACGAATTGTCCATGATTTAGGTGCACAGCGTACGAGGGAGTATGAGGATATATTTGCACCACTTATAGAGAAAAAGGAAGAGATTGATGAGTATAAAGAAGCGGTAAACAATCTTTTTATGACAACTTTAGAGAATGTTGTTCATGAATTACGTTATGGCCAAATTTTAAAGAGTATACAGGATACTTCATATGTAAGGAGTATTTTTGAACTGATTTTGGAAGAAAAGCATCGCTATGACTTACTTATGCGCTTAAGAGAATGGGATGAGTATTCATTTGTTCATTCGTTTGACGTATTCGTACTAGGTACAATATTTGCACGTCATTTAGGTCTAACAGATATCGAAACACTTGCAAGAGGCTATTTATTCCACGATATTGGAAAGGTATTTATTCCACAGGAAATTTTGAATTTAAAGCGAAAACTATCTGAAGATGAATTTGAAATTGTCAAAATGCATACCACAAAAGGATTTGAGCTACTTGTAGAGAATGGTGAAGAGGATATCGCCTATTTGGCTCGTGACCATCATGAGCGATTTGCCGGTAAAGGTTATCCAAATCATCTTTGTGCAGATGAAATGAGCGAGGGTGTTCAGTTATTACAGATAATCGATGTGTACTCCGCTATGACATCGAAACGTGTGTATCATACAGGGTATGGTGCGACAGATGCGCTAGCTGTTTTATATCGTGATCGTCATCTATATAACGAAAAATTTATGCATAAATTTGTGGAGTGCCTAGGGATTTATCCTGTGAACTCTGTTGTGCTACTTTCCGATTATCGAAGGGCACAAGTAGAACTAGTCTATGATTTATTTCCCACGCTACCAAAAGTAAAACTGTTAGATGAGCAGACGTCTATGAATTTGCCATTGAATTATAGTGTGAAAATCGTAGAGATGTTTGACTATCGTGCTGATAGTTTCGAAGAAATATTTAACTTGTTTGTAGAGCAATTAATTCGCTGTGACGAAAAAAACTTAAGAGTTCATTTTAATAAATTAATCGATCATTTGCATCCAAAAGAAATTGTTTTGAAAATCTTCTTACCTGCCTTCCGAATTTTGAGATTATTGACAAGAGAAATTCAAACCGATATGACGAAATATAGAAATTCTATTAATATCTTAAAGAAATTATTGGAAGAGCAACTAAATGTTTTATACATGGATTATCAGCATGATCAAACGACTGTGTTAGTGGTGGAGACATCACTTCGTGAAAATTTTTTCATTAAATTAGTTCAGAGTATTTTGTATATTGATAAAATAGTGCCATTCTTTATCAATCCAGGAGACGATCAGCGGATTACACAACTTATGGAGCATTGCGAGGTAAATGTAGCCTACTTTATAGAAGATGAGTTAACAATGGAAAAACGAGTGCGTCCAATGCGTGAAGGCACATTTCTTTATTATTCATTAAATGATATTGAAGAGTTGCTTGTTAGTTTAGTAGGGATGAGTATGAAAAGGTTTTCATTTGAGGAAAAAATGCAAGAACGTTTATTTACAAAATTAAAGTCATAAGAAAGAGGGAGTCGCATCAGTGACTCCCTCTCTACTCTATAAATTCAACTATGCCTTAATATGGGCATTTTAGTTATACTTTCGGTGCAAAGTTCGCATCCATCTGTAAGCATCTGAATTAGAATTGAAGATGTTTTTCAATGTATGCCTTAACATCGGCGATTGGCATGCGAACTTGGTCCATAGAATCACGGTGACGTACTGTTACTTGACCGTCTTCTTTTGAATCAAAATCGTATGTGATACAGAATGGTGTACCGATTTCATCTTGACGACGGTAGCGTTTACCAATTGATTGTGATTCGTCATAGTCTACTGGGAATGCTTTGCGAAGCTCCGACCAAACATCAGCAGCTTCATCTGATAATTTTTTTGAAAGCGGTAAAACTGCTGCTTTAAATGGTGCAAGAGCAGGGTGGAAACGTAATACTGTACGCTTATCATCTCCTTCAAGCTCTTCTTCATCATAGGCATCACATAAGAATGCTAATGTTACACGGTCTGCACCTAAAGACGGCTCAATGCAATATGGTACATAGCGTTCATTCGTGACAGGATCGATATACGTGAAATCTTCTCCAGAATGCTCCATATGTTGCTTTAAGTCGAAGTCTGTACGGTCAGCTACTCCCCACAGCTCACCCCAACCAAATGGGAATTTGAATTCGATATCTGTTGTTGCGTTTGAATAGTGGGATAATTCATCGTCCTCATGATCACGAAGACGCATTGAATCTTCTTTCATACCTAAGTTCAGTAACCAGTTTTTACAAAATTCTTTCCAATATGCATGCCACTCCAGGTCTTCACCTGGCTTACAGAAGAATTCAAGCTCCATTTGTTCAAATTCACGTGTACGGAATGTGAAATTACCTGGTGTAATTTCGTTACGGAATGATTTACCGATTTGTGCTATACCAAATGGTGTACGTTTACGCATAGAGCGTTGAACGTTTTTGAAGTTTACGAAAATACCTTGCGCTGTTTCTGGTCGTAGGAAAATTTCGTTTGTAGAAGATTCAGTTACACCTTGGAATGTTTTGAACATTAAATTAAATTGTCGAATATCTGTGAAATCAGCCTTGCCACAATCTGGGCAAACAACGTCGTATTTCACCATTGTCTCTTTCATTTGGTCGAATGTCATTCCGTCTACAATAATTTCATCGCCTTTTGCTAAAGCCGCGTCTTCGATGATTTTATCTGCACGGTGACGCGCTTTACATGCTTTACAGTCAACCATTGGATCATTGAAGTTTCCTACGTGACCAGAAGCAACCCATGCTTTTGGGTTCATGAGGATTGCAGCGTCAATACCTACATTATGTTCTGATTCTTGAACGAATTTTAGCCACCATGCTTTTTTTACATTATTTTTTAATTCAACCCCAAGAGGACCGTAATCCCAAGTGTTTGCTAAGCCTCCGTAGATTTCAGAACCAGGGAAGACAAAGCCTCGATGCTTCGCTAAAGATACAATAGTTTCCATTGATTTGTTAGCCATTAAAATAGCCTCCTTAAATTGTTTTTCATAAAATGAATGAGTAGTTTAATCAGTTCCTCTATGGCAGATTAGTTGTTGTCGCTACGCTTTCGCGTGGATAAACAATGCATTTAGATTTTGAAATGGGTTTTTCAAAGTCTATGACATTCGCCTTAGTTCTAGTTAAACTAAAAATAGCACCCGTCTCCGGGCACAAATAATGCCCAGGGACGAGTGCTAAAACCCGCGGTTCCACCCTGATTGTTTTAAACGTTTTGTTTAAAACCTCTTTTCAAGAAGTTAGCTCAAGGAGTGCCTTTTCTCTGTTACTGTGTAGACTTTCACTATCTTCTACTCGCTTTTAAAATAGAACAGATACTTTTTTTCCTATCATCGCTTGTATAACGCAATATCGCTCGAAAATACATGTAGAGCAAGCGTCTGTGTCAATATTGTAGCATGTAGTTCTTTTCTTCGCAATAACCATTAAAATAGTATATAATAATTGAGCATGAGTATAACACTATTAGATTTGAGGCGGTGAGTCCAATCGAACTCAATAAACGTCAGGAAGACATTTTACAAATTGTAAAAGAAAACGGCCCGATTACAGGCGAACATATTGCAGAACGTCTTAATCTGACAAGAGCGACATTAAGACCAGATTTAGCTATCCTTACGATGGCGGGTTTTTTAGATGCTAGACCACGTGTTGGCTACTTCTATTCAGGTAAAAAAATGTCCGTTACAATGATGGATAGCATCAACAATTTAAAAGTGAAGGATTTTCACTCTGGCCCGGTGGTTGTGCCAGAAACAATGACCGTGTATGATGCGATTTGCTTCATGTTTTCAGAGGATGTTGGGACACTCTTTGTCGTAGATAAGAACGAATTTTTGACAGGAGTACTGTCTCGTAAGGATTTACTGCGTACAAGTATTGGCACGCAGGATTTAAATAAAATTCCTGTACATATCATTATGACGAGAATGCCAAATATTTCGTACTGTGAAAGATCGGATTCGTTAATTGTCGCAGCGAATAAACTAATTGAGCGTGAAGTGGATTCGTTACCGGTAATAGAACCACAAGAGGGTGGCTTAACAATTGTTGGGCGTCTTACAAAGACGACGATTACACGTGCTTTCTTATCACTTGCTCAAAATGTCTAAAATTGAGGGGAACAGCATGAAGAAACTTCGAGTTTTTGTCGTTTCCGATTCAGTCGGTGAAACTGGTGACCAAGTAGCAAAGGCTGTTATTAGTCAATTTCGACCAGGTTTAGAGAAAACTATTATTCGTCGCTTTCCACATATTCAATCTGAAGAACTTGTACGTAAAATTGTCTGCCTAGCAGCGAAACAGAAGGCATTCATTATTTATACACTTGTTCGGCAGGAGATGCGTGCGTTATTACATGAATTATGTGAGAAAGAAAAAGTACATGCCGCGGATATATTGGGAACTGCGCTGAAATCAATGGCAATGTTTATGGAAGAAATCCCACTAGAAACACCAGGGATTGTACATCAGCTTGATGATGATTACTTCAAAAAAATTGAAGCAATTGAATTTGCGGTGAAATATGACGACGGTAGAGACCCGCGTGGTTTATTGCAAGCTGATATTGTGCTAGTTGGGGTATCCCGTACATCGAAAACACCACTTTCGCAATATTTAGCACATAAACGTTATAAAGTGGCGAATGTACCATTAGTCCCAGAAGTGGAGCCACCAGATGAATTATTACAAATAAATCCAAAAAAATGTTTTGGCTTAATTATTTCTCCTGATAAATTAAACTATATTAGAAAAGAGCGATTAATGTCTTTAGGATTAAATGATGATGCCATCTATGCGCAACATACGCGTATATTAGAAGAAATTCAACATTTTGAAAAAATTGTCGCTAAAATTGGTTGTAAAGTTATTGATGTGACTAACAAAGCTGTAGAAGAAACAGCGAATGAAATTATCGAGTATATTACAAACTGTTAATAAGAAACAAAGTTCAGTAAACCACCTCGGTTTGTTAGAGGCGGTTTTTTTGGGTCGTTATTGAAAATAGTATAGATAAAAACTAATTTTTGTTTTATAATAATAAAATTGTGGTAAAAATATTAAAAAAGAGAAAATTCCTATTTTTTTGTCGAGAAATAAAGGAATTTTAAAACGGATAGCGAATTGTGTTCTAGAACGTAACTTAAAGATGGTGATGAAATTGGCAGGGAAGATTCCAGAAGAAGTGATTGAACAGATTCGGACACAATCGGATATTGTGGATGTCATTAGTGAATATATGCAGCTCACAAAGCGTGGGCGTAATTGGTTTGGACTCTGTCCATTTCATGGAGAACAAACACCATCTTTTTCTGTGTCAACAGACAAGCAGATTTTTCATTGCTTTGGTTGCGGGGCAGGCGGTAATGCCATTACTTTTGTCATGGACATTGAGGGGATAACTTTCCCGGACGCAGTCGTGAAACTTGGTGAACGTGCTGGCATACATTTAGATGTTGGTCCAAGTTTACCTGAAGTGACGAAAACGGTCTCTAAAGCAGAAGAGCGCATGAAAGAAGCGCATGCTTTTGCAGCGGATTTTTTCCATCATTTACTGTTGAATACAGAAGACGGTGAAGAACCTTTAAATTATTTGCTAGAAAGAGGATTTACAAGGGAACTTATCGAATCTAATAGCATTGGATGGTCTCTCCCAAGCTTTGATGCATTAACGATATTGCTTGAAAGAAAAGGTTATAACTTACAAGAAATCGCAGACAGTGGTTTAATTATCAAGCGTGAAGGGGAAGAACGCTATTTTGATCGTTTTAGAGGGCGTATTATGTTTCCGATTCGTGATGAGAATGGTAAAATCATTGCTTTCTCAGGACGAATACTTTCATCGACTGGTGAAGAGGCAAAATATTTAAATAGTCCAGAATCACCAATTTTTCATAAGAGTGAAGTGCTTTATAACCTAGACAAGGCACGAACCTCCATTCGAAAAAATCGTCATGTAGTATTGATGGAAGGATTTATGGATGTTTTAGCAGCTAATTCAGTAGGTGTAACGAATGCCGTCGCTACAATGGGCACTTCGCTTACGAATCAGCATATCACAAAGCTAAAGCGCTTAGTAGAGCAAGTTACGATTTGCTATGACGGTGATAACGCTGGATTTGATGCGGCGAAAAGAGCGGCACAGTTACTGCAGACTGAACGCATGAAAGTCGATATTGCGGTGTTACCTGACAAACAAGACCCTGATGAATATATTCGGAGTCTAGGTGGACAAGCCTTTAAAGAACAGATTTTGGAAAATCCGCATGCGTATATTGCTTTCATGATGATGCATGCTAGACGCAATAAGAATTTTCAGTTTGAAAATGATACGCTTCAATATATTCAAGAAGTGCTCGAACAACTGGTAGGTCGGTCCTCACCAGTCGAACGAGATTTGTATATAAGACAGCTATCGAATGAAACAAATATTTCGGAAGAAGCGATTTATGCTCAATTTCGAAAAATAGAGGCAAGTCAGGTACGCTCTGCAAAAGTAGAGATGCCCTCACAGGTGCCTTCGATGCCAGTCACGCAGCAACAAAAGCCTATGGACGCAGCTGAACGTGCCGAACGTTTATTACTGGCTCATATGCTTCATAATATAGATGTAGTGGACAGGGTATTACGTAATGAACAAAGAGAGCCTTTTGTACGAGATGCGTATATGGCTGTTTTTGTTCGGTTAGTAGGATTTTACGAGGAATATGGTCATTCAGATTATCAGCGCTTTGTAGAGATTCTAGATGACCTTGAATTACGAAAAATTGTCATGGAAGCGGCTTTAGTAGAGAGAGACCCTGATTATGCAGAAGCAGAGGTTTCAGATTCTATACGTCAGCTGCGGAAATATCGAATTGAGCAAGAAATTCATCAAAAGATGCATGAGTCAAAGGAAGCGGAGAAGATGCATGAGTATGCGCGTGCACTTGAAATCGCCCAACAGATTATTCATTTAAGAAAATCGTTATCGGCGATTTAACCCGATTCGGTTGTTTAGAAGGAGGAAGGTTTATGGCGGACAAGTCTGAACGTTCAAAAGAGGTAGAAGTAGAAATTACATTAGATGAAGCAAAAAAATTGCTTCAAGAAAAGGCGAAAACAGATGGTGAAATTTCGATGAAAGAAATTTCAGAGAAATTATCACCTTATGAGTTGGAGAATGAAGAGGTCTTTCACTTCGCCGAAGATCTTGAAAAACATAAAGACATTCAAATCATTGGTAAAGAAGAATTTGAAGAAGAAAGTTTAATGAAAGAAGAAGCAAGTGAAGAAACTTTTGACTTAAATGATTTGAGCGTACCACCAGGCGTTAAAATAAATGATCCCGTACGTATGTATTTGAAAGAAATTGGTCGAGTTGATTTACTTTCTGCTGAACAAGAAATTGCTTTAGCAGAACGTATTGAACAAGGTGATGAGGAAGCACGTAAACGTCTAGCAGAAGCAAACTTACGTTTAGTGGTTTCGATTGCGAAACGTTATGTTGGTCGTGGCATGTTATTCCTTGATTTAATCCAAGAAGGGAATATGGGACTAATTAAGGCAGTTGAAAAGTTCGACTATCGTAAAGGTTTTAAATTCTCGACATACGCAACGTGGTGGATTCGTCAAGCAATTACACGTGCAATTGCTGACCAAGCACGAACAATTCGAATTCCTGTGCATATGGTAGAAACAATTAATAAATTAATCCGTGTACAACGTCAATTACTTCAGGACTTAGGTCGTGAACCTTCTCCAGAGGAAATTGGTGAAGAAATGGATTTAACACCGGAAAAAGTACGTGAAATTTTAAAAATTGCGCAAGAACCAGTATCTCTTGAAACACCAATCGGGGAAGAAGACGATTCACACTTAGGTGACTTTATCGAGGATTCAGAAGCGCAATCTCCTTCTGACCATGCAGCATATGAACTGTTAAAAGAACAATTAGAAGATGTTTTAGATACATTAACTGACCGTGAAGAAAATGTACTACGTTTACGTTTTGGTTTAGATGATGGTCGTACTCGCACTCTTGAAGAAGTAGGGAAAGTATTCGGTGTAACACGTGAACGTATTCGTCAAATTGAAGCTAAAGCGCTTCGTAAATTACGCCACCCTTCTCGTAGCAAACGATTAAAAGATTTCTTAGAATAATTTCTAATATAAAGATACCTTCAATGGGAGGTATCTTTTTTTTATCCCGCATTAACGGTCAGTAAGACGCCCATCTCAAGTGGAGAGTTGAGGTAGGAATTCTGCTAAGCAGTTCTTAGTGGAAATAAGCTGAACTAAGTAGTATTGCACAAGAAATATTGTCTAGATGAAGCAAATATACCTGGGAATTTAAATGATATAGTTACTAACGGAATACAGTAGAAATAAAAATACATATTTAGAAGGGGTCAAAAGTTCTCCTTTTTGCGACTTTTTACAGATGTCCTTTTGTAGGTTGTGAGATAAAATTGTAGTACAACCATTATTAAGCAATGTTTGGAGAATACATTATGACAAATCCTCGTAAAAAAATAATCTTAAATGAGATTTTGTTTTGGAAGCAAAATAAACTATTACCAGAGCATTACTGCGATTTTTTAGCAACCCTTTATGCAGAAGGAAAAGACTTACAGGAGCTAGAGTTTGCGAATCATAAACAGGCTGTCTTGCCCTTAGAAAAACGAAAAATGATATTTTTGATAGTTGGTTTATGTATTGCCGTGATTGCACTTTTGTATGTCTATTTTACAGTTCCCTCTTTAACAATGATTTTAACGGTTATTGTGGCTATAGCTGCGATTACGTTATTCACAATAGCGTTCCGAGTTGTGAAGCAAAATAATTTGTTGGCTCCTATACTCCATATTATTGCCGCGATTTTGTTATTTAGTGGTTCAATTCGTATTTATACTACATATTTTACTGGGAATAATCTTGCATTATTTGGTTTGATTGCTGCTAATTGTGGAGTGTGGCTGTGGTCAGGCATAAAAATGAAGCTACTTTATTTCACAGTCTCAGGTGTTCTTGGGTTAATGGCACTAATCGGCTATTATATCATAAACTTAACATAAACCGATTCCTCCTATGGTCAAAAGCTCATAGGAGGTTATTTTATTTTTCTAAAATAGTAGTATAACTTATTTAGTGAAATAGTAATTAGAAAGTTGCATCAAAGTGATTCAAAAGACTGGATATGATACGCCACTAATTTTTGTGTTTCTAAAATTAAGATATTCTGTTAAATGAAATAATGAAAATCATGTTGTTTTTAGGTATATGAAAGCGTCTTAAGTGGAAAGATAGTTTCAAGAAGAAATAACTATTAGCGAGTGGAAAATGTATTTTAGAAGTCCATATATTGGGGATAGCAAGACATATTTTATCCAATTGATACAGAAAAGTCGAATTTGTTACAAACAAAGGAAAACTTAGCGAATAGGGCTTTTCGTTTCATGTTTAATGCAGTACAATATTAGATGTTGACTGATTCTATATTATAATAGAAATAGATTTAAAAATGAGGAGGGGAAACATATGAAAAACAATCCAGTCGTTCCTTACATCTTAATTCTGGCATTTGGTATTGGTCTTATTTTCTTCATGTCTATACAAGGCGCAGATAACAAGAAAGAAATTGCTGCTGAAAATGAGGGCGGTGGCGAAACTACAGAAGCTACTGATGACGGTTCTGCATTAGTACAATCTTGTATCGGTTGTCACGCTAGTGACTTATCTGGTGGTGTTGGTCCAACCCTACACGGCTTAGATGAAGCGCGTATCGTAGATGTATTAACAAACGGTATTGAGGGAACTCCAATGCAACCAGGAATGAAAAACGAAGCGGAAGCAAAAGCAATCGCTGAATACATTTCTACACTAAAATAGTTTGAAAATGGCTGTACTAAAAGCGTCTTCACGCTTTTGGTACAGCCTCTATTATTTTGATGGAGTTGCTCAATATTTGAGACAGCTCCATTTGTTTTTTTGCACGACATCATACATACTAGAATGGACTCTATATAAGGTAGGCGGTAAAAAATGAACGCACAAAAATTATCAAAAAGATTAGAAACAGTGGCCAAATTTGTGCCAACAGGTGCAGTTGTTGCTGATATTGGCAGTGATCATGCCTATTTGCCTTGTTATTTAATTCATAAAGGTATTGCGTCTTACGCAGTAGCAGGTGAGGTAGTCAAAGGTCCGTTTGAATCAGCAGTTGGACAAGTGCAAAAAGAAGACTTAACTGAAAAGATTACAGTGAGACTAGCAGACGGATTAGCTGCTGTGGAAGCGGCTGATCATGTAGATACGATAACAATTGCAGGTATGGGTGGACCTCTGATTGTGTCAATTTTAGAAAAACATCCTAATAGCTTACATGGTGTTACACGTCTTATTCTGCAGCCAAATATTCATGCCAAAGTGATTCGTGAATGGGCGTTAGCAAATAATTGGGCGATCCTTGATGAAGAAATTTTAGAAGAAGATGATAAAATTTATGAAATTCTCGTATTGCAAAGAGGGCCGATGGAGCTATCTGCAGCAGAATTTTTATTTGGTCCAAAATTAATGCTACGTAAATCGCCCGCATTCATAAAAAAATGGATGCGTGAAAAAGAAAATTGGCAGCGTGTTTTACAATCTATTGAAGAAGCTGAGCAAACACCCGAAATTGAAGTAAAACGTGCAGAATTAATAGGCCAATTAAAGTTAGTGGAAGGGGTTTTATGAGATGAAAACAGTAAATGGTCAGGAAATCATCCAATTGTTTGAATCATGGTCACCTAAAAAACTAGCATGCATGGAAAATGATCCAATTGGACTCGCAATTGGCACATTGAATAAACCAGTAAGTAAAGTTTTGGTCACATTGGATGTTAACGAAGCGGTAGCAGATGAAGCCATCGCGCAGGGCTGTGAGCTTATAATCGCGCATCATCCGCCAATATTTAGACGTCTTGCGAATATTCGCACGGATAATCCAGCGGGACAATTATATGAAAAGCTTATCAAGCATGATATTGCAGTCTATGCCGCACATACAAATCTAGATGTGGCAGAGGGCGGTGTCAATGATTTACTTGCTGATGCGCTACAACTTAAAGATCGTTCGATATTAGAAGAAACATATGCAGAGGATGTTTTTAAACTTGCGGTTTTTATCCCCACTGCCAATGCAGATGAACTACGAGAGACGCTAGCACAGGCTGGAGCAGGGCGTCTAGGATTCTATGAGGCATGTAGCTATACGACGACTGGGGAGGGACGTTTTCGTGCGTTAGATGGAGCCGATCCGCATGTGGGATCGATTGGAGAGTTACATGTCGAGAAAGAAGAAAAGGTGGAAGTCGTTTTCCCTGCATCCATCAAAAATCGTCTATTAAAGGCAATGTTAAACATGCATCCCTACGAGGAACCTGCATATGAGGTGATTCGCTTGGACCAACAAACAAATATTATGGGCTTAGGACGTGTTGGTTATTTACCACAGGAAATGACGCTCCATGAATTTGCAGAGTTTGTAAAGCAGCAGCTAGATGTACCAACAGTACGTGTCGTTGGTGATTTACAGTCGAAGATTAACAAGATAGCACTTGTTGGCGGTGACGGCAATAAGTATATTTATACGGCGAAGCGTGCAGGAGCAGATGTGTTTTTAACAGGTGATATGTATTTCCATACTGCACAGGATGCACAAGCCATCGGTCTACAAATCGTGGATCCAGGACATCATGTAGAGAAGGTTATGATTGCAGGGGTAGCGAATAAGATGGCAGCAATGTGTGAAGAAAAAAAGTTCTCAGTGGAATTTGTACAATCTACCATTGATACAGAACCATTTTTATTTGTCTAGGAAGGGGAATTAAAGTGGGAAATGGGCGACCTGCTGGCAATAATGCTGGAAAGTTATGGATTATTATTGGTCTAATGATTGCTGTATTTGGAGGAGGCATGACTTTGGTGACCAATAATATGAATGAAAAGAAAATCGATGCAATGACTCAGCAATGTGAGGATGATGGTCGTAAAGCCATTGTCTCCAAGGAAAAAAATTTTTTATCAACAGGCTATTCATTTGAATGTAAACAATAAAAGAACACAAGACTGAATTATGCGATCGTGGTAATTCAGTTTTTTCGTCATTTTATTGTTCAAGTTTGAAGTGATATGATGTTGGGAAAGTATAGAGAGGAGCGATTCATTTTGTTTATCCGTTTAACAAAGGAACAACAAGAATTAATAATAGCTGATATTCAACGCTTTTTTTATAATCATCGAGACGAGGATATTACAGAATTTGAGGCTGAAAGAGTATTCGATTTTGTGAAGGAATATGTGGCACCGCATATTTATAATGCAGCCATCTCAGACGCAAAATATGTAATGGACAGACAGCTCTCTACGATTGAAGATGAATTAGCTGCATTAGAGCGGCCGATAAAAATAAAATGAACAACTTGGAAGAGACCCAATTGCACAAAGAGTTGTGTCTCTTTTCATTAGAGTAAGTTAAAAAATCTGAAACGGAACAATTGACAAGGATAATCATGGTGTGTTAAATTTATCTCGAATTAAAGATAAAGGAATTCGAAGTAAATACACGAGAAGAAATTTATATTTTTTTCATTTATATCTCGAAATCGAGATATAAATTGTAACAAGCGCTTAATAAATCTTGAGTAAAAATTGAATAAAGGAACGTATTCCTGTGCACCATGGCTTAGAGAGCTGTTTTCCTTAAATTTCATGGAAAATAGGGAGGTTACAAGCTTGAGTTTTTTAAAAAAATTATTCGGTTTCAGTTCAACTTATGAACAAGAAGGAGGAAAAGAAATGTTGAAAATTGGTATTATTTTAGGTAGTACACGTGAAGGTCGTCTAAGTCCACAAGTAGGTCAATGGGTGAAGGAATTAGCAGAAAAACGTCGTGATGCGGAATATGAAATTATTGATATTGCAGAATTTAAATTACCGTTACTAGGTGAGCCAGGGGGAGATGCATCTGGTGCAGCTGCATGGTCTCAAAGGGTCGCTGCATGTGACGGCTTTGTATTCATTGTTCAAGAATATAACCATTCGATATCTGGAGCACTTAAAAATGCATTAGATTATTTACGTGAAGAATGGAATAACAAAGCAGCTGGTATTGTTTCATATGGTTCAGTTGGTGGAGCACGAGCGGCAGAACATTTACGTGGTATCCTTGGCGAGTTACTAGTAGCAGATGTTCGTGTACATCCAGCACTCTCCTTATTTACTGACTTCGAAAACGGTTCAGTGTTTAAGCCAAAAGATGTGCAAGCTGAATCAGTAAACCAAATGTTAGACCAAGTCATTCCATGGTCAACAGCACTAAAAACAATTCGTTAAAAAGATTTGGGCTGTCCAAAAAGTAAAAAATAGTATGCTAGGAGTACTCATGGCAGAAATTACAAAATGCAGTCGGGTATTTCAGACAAATAGATATAAGAAAAACGCTTGGAGAATATCCAAGCGTTTTTGTTTATGAATATCCAAATGCGATTACGTTTACGAAAAACGTCAATAGATTTTGACATTTAAAGATAGGAATTAATGTTTTATTTCTGCAATGACTTGCTGTTGTAAATCTGCATCCATAGAAGAAAGTTTTACATTGTTTGTAAGACGTTCTTTTAATTCTTGATCTGTCATAACGCCACGTTCTTCTAAAATTTCAATCAGTAAATTTAATGTCATCAAGTTTTTAATATCTGCTGCTTTTGAATCCATGAGAATGCCCCCGTTAGTATAAGTATGTGTGTCCACTTAAGTGTACGCCTTTTTTTGAAAAGGAGCGCAGAAAGGTCATAACCAAGCAAATATATTTCGCGTCACGGAATATTTTTGATGATTCTAGCAGGCTAAATTAATCACAAGAAAGTAAAAAAGCTAGTTACCTCGAGAGAGATAACCAGCTATCTTATTTTTGTAGAATGTCACAAACACGACCAATTTGTCCGTCGGTTAAGCGTACTTTAATACCATGTGGATGGTAAGCAGAATTTGTTAGTAAATCCTTTACAATGCCCTTTGTTTTTATGCCTGACCGCTGATCTTTTTTTAGAATAATGTTGACCTCAAGACCAGGGTAAATATCTTTTCGATTTTGTCCGTTCATACTTTACCTCACAACTGTGTAGAATGATTTGAATTATAGCATAAAATGAAGTTAGTTACTTCCCCAAAATAGCGATTGGTAAAGTGAAGCCAGTAATGCCACGAATAATGTATCGTCTGATTGGAAGAGTGTATAGACGATACCTTCCCGTACAATGCCATTTTCTACAAAACATGCACTGGCAATTTTTTCATCATTGCAATATAAATAAGCAGTTGAAGTGAAGTCCTTCTCAAAGCGAAAGACTAGGTCATCCATCGTAAAGGAATAAGAAGATTCCAGTAATTGCACAGTTTTTCGTTGAATCGGTAGAACACTTCCATCAGGCAAAGTTAGCTGGTGACTTACACCTTTGGGAAATAGAGTAGATTGCACTAGAAAAAGTGGTTTCCCCTGAGTAGTGCATGTTTCATAACGTTGTGGTAGTGAATCTTGCGACGCAATGAGGAGTGCGGTATTAAGCACTTTTCCAACAGTTGAACGTTCTACTTTTTGCAGTAGGCAAACTGTTTCGTTGTGCTCATTAACAATCGGTAAATTTGAGCATCTATCAAATGGTTTTGGATATGTAAGTGTAAATATAGCCATGAAAAAACCTCCAATCTACTTACTCTATACGTGTAAGCTAGATTGGAGGTTTCGCATTATGGTCATTTTATTTTTCCAATAGAGGTAATAAAACTTTTAAAGATAGAGTGATAACGCCTATCCCGTAGTAACGGTCTATATGGCAGGGGATGAAGATAACCCCTCTAGATTAAAGTTTTAATTTATCGTTACTTCGCCTGCAAGTGCGCGTTTTTCCTGTTCAGGGTCAAACTCTTTTTCCATTTTAGAAACAACTACTGCAGCCACACCGTTACCGATTAAGTTTGTGACAGCTCGAGCTTCTGACATAAAGCGGTCAACACCGATTAACAAAGCAATCCCTTCAACAGGTATCATTGGGAATGCAGCAAGTGTTGCAGCAAGTGTAATGAATCCTGAACCTGTTACACCGGCAGCTCCTTTAGAAGTTAGCATTAAAATGGCAAGCAATGTAATCTGATGCCAAATATCTAAATCAACACCATACGCTTGTGCGATAAAAATTGCCGCCATGGATAAGTAAATAGATGTACCGTCTAAGTTAAATGAATAGCCAGTTGGTACAACTAGTCCAACAACTTGTTTCGAACAGCCGTAGTTTTCTAATTTACGCATCATCGAAGGTAGCGCAGATTCAGAAGAGGATGTCCCAATAACGATGAAAATTTCATCTTTAATGTATTTAATGAATTTAAAAATACTAAAGCCGAAATAACGTGCGATTAAACCGATGATTAGAGTGATAAATATGAACATAGTAATGTAGACGGATAACATTAAGAAACCTAAATTACCAAGTGATTTTAACCCAAAGTTCCCAATTGTATAACTCATGGCACCGAATGCACCAATTGGTGAAATTTTCATTACCATATTGACAATTTTAAAGAAGATATCTGCAACTTGTTCAAAAAACTTAATCACTGGTTTGGCTGGTTCGCCAATCGCAGCTGCTGCTAATCCGAATAATACAGCCGAGAATAGCACCGGTAATAACTCGCCATTAGCAAGTGCTCCAACAACATTATCAGGAATAATCTGCATGATAAATGCGCCAATACCATGCTCCGCAGCAGCGGCCTGCTCCGTGTATTGTGATACATCTGCACCATTTGCAGCATCTGTATCGAAACCTTTACCAGGTTGGACAATATTAACAACGAGTAAGCCGATTGCGAGTGCAAACGTAGACACAATTTCAAAATAAATAAGTGCCTTCCCACCGATTTTACCAACCTTTTTTAAGTCACCCATACTACCAATCCCAATAACAACGGTTAAGAAAATAATAGGTGCAATTAACATTTTAATTAATTTGATGAAAATATCTGCTAATATTTTCAAGCTAGCGCCGAATTCTGGGAACACAGCACCCACAATAATACCGAGCACGATTGCAATCAGTACTTGTACAGTTAAATTTTTAAAATTAATACGCATTAAACTCTCCCCCTTAAAAAGTCGATGAATATTTTGTGAGCGTTTTCATGTGGCTATCATAGCTGAAATTTTCCGACAATAGTTTTTATGACCGAAAAGTTTCTATTGTTCATTTTGTTCATTTTTTGATGATGGCTATTAAAAATCAATAATGGCAGGGGTTTGAAGCTGTTTTATAGTAGAGGAGTATTTTGATGAACTATTATAATACAAATAATAAAACCCCACTTAAAAGTGAGGTTTTATCATTAATGACCAAAAGTATTGATTTAAGGAGAAACAATCTTTTGAATTTCATTAAGTATATTAGCATTTTCGACATTTGTCCGGTAATAGTCATAGACCGGTGAAAGTTTTTCTTTAAAGCGTTGACGCTCCTGTTCACTCATATCATAAATTTCAAAGCCAGTTTGTTGCTCTAGTTTGTGTAAATCGTTTTCATTCATGAGGATAGCCTGTTCAAATTGCCAATCTGTCGTTTCCACCATGGCTTCCTCAATATCCTTTTGTATTTTTGTCGGCAGTGATTTCCAAAACTTTTCGTTGATTAGAACAGCGTACCCTAAAATGCCATGCTTTGTTAAAGTCATATGTTGTTGCACTTTGTAAAAACCTTTCGAGTAAATATTGGAAGCCGTATTTTCTTGTGCATCAATCGCGTTTGATTCTAAATCAGTAAAGACCTCACTAAAGGAAATTGGGATGGAGGTCGCACCAACTGTCTCGAATTGTCTTTCAAGTGCTTTGCTAGGCATTGTGCGCACACGTAAGCCTTTTAAATCTTCAAAAGTGTGAATAGGATAATCGACTGCGGTTAAATGCTTGAAGCCATTATGCCAAAAACTAAGGCCCTTTACATGATAGGGCTCAAGCTCTTCTAATAATTGGTCGCCGATTGGGCCTGTTAGTACCTTCTGCACTTCATCATCTGTATTGAAAAGATAAGGTAGATCGAGCACTTGCCAATCGGGTACATAAGATGTCATTTTAGAAAAAGTGGGGATAATCATTTCAACTTTTCCGCTTTGTATAGCATTAAACTCATTTTCATCATTAAAAAGCGAGGCGTTTGGATAGACATGTACCTTAACCTCACCACTTGTTTTTTCCTCGACGAGCTCAGCAAATTTACTTGCTGCCAGCCCTTTCGGTGTATTTTCGGCTACGACATGACTTAAGTGAATGGTGATTTGTGTATCCAAGCCCTTTTGTTCATCATCATAGGGGAGAGGTTTTGCAAATAGTAAACCTTGTTGTATGCTTATGGAAATTGTTAACAGTAATGCGGTTGCTATTGTTCCAAGTATAAATTTTTTCATCTATTACACCCAATTGATTCGTATTTTCTTATGTTTTTGTTATTCTAACATATGGAGTAAACTAAAATATAGTAAGAGGGAGGCGATGGGCTTGAAATTTCATAAGTTATCCATGCAGAGAAAAATCATGTCTCTCACTTTTTTTATACTCATTGTTTCTTTTAGTATAGGCGGTACTTTTTTGTTAGGATTTGTGATGAATGAGCAAAAAGACAAGCTTGAAAATCAGGCATTACTCGTGGCAAAAACAGTATCGCAGTTACCAGAATTGAAAACTTATATTTCCCATGATGATTTTGTGATGGCGACACAACATATTAATCCTGTCGTGGAAGAAATTCGGGATATAAATGGTGCTCAGTATATTGTTGTGCTTGATATGCAAAGACGCAAATATTCGCATCCAAGTACGGATGAAATTGGTGGAATCTCACAATCTGGTGATTTAAACGCGGCGTTTTCTGAACATTATTATACATCAATTGCGCATGGAGAACATGGAGAGATGGTACGGGCTTTCGTTCCGATAATGAGCAATGATGGTCACCAAATTGGTGTAGTCGTTGTTGGTTATAGTGTGTTAACTGTCGCAGAGTTACTGCACTCTATCCAAAAAGAACTATTCATTACAATACTATTATCACTTCTATTTAGTGCTTGGGGTGCTCATACCTTAGGGCTTCATATGAAAAAACAGATGTTTGGATTAGAGCCACATGAAATTGCCAAAATGTATGTAGAACGAACCGAAACATTTAACGCTATGCATGAAGGAATTATTGCGATTGATAATGATTTAACAATTACAATTTTCAATGAAAAGGCCTGTGAAATTTTAGGGGTATCTGAGCGACCAGTGACGCTAATTGGTAAGAAAATTTTTGAGGTGCTACCTGATACACGATTGCCTGAAATTTTAGCATTAGATCGTCCTATCTACAATCGTGAGCTATATATTAATGGTCATAGTATTATGAGTAATCGAATACCGATACAGGTAAACGGGCAAACGGTTGGAGCTGTAGCTATGTTTAAGGACCGTACAGAAGTGAAACAGCTCGCAGAGGAATTAACGGGGGTTAGAGCGTTTGTGCAGGCCTTGCGTGTGCAAACCCATGAGCATAAAAATAAATTGCATACCATTGCAGGGCTTTTGCAGCTAGGTCATCATGCACAGGCACTTTCGTACCTAACGCAAGTGAAGGAAGAACATGATGAAATCACCAATTTTCTAAATGAACGTATTAAAAATGAAAATATTTCCGGTCTACTACTTAGTAAAATTTCTTATGCGAAAGAGCAAGGAATTACGCTAGAAATTGATCGGGCGAGCCATCTTTCAATATTTCCAAAAAATCTAGATCATCATGATTTTGTTATTTTATTTGGCAACTTAATAGAAAATGCCTTTGATGCATTAAAAGATATGCCAGCTGGAGAAAAAATCGTTCATGTTTCAGTTGATGAGGAAGACGGTGTGCTTGCGATATTAGTCACAGATAATGGCGTTGGCATAGCAGATGAGGTAAAAGCTCATATTTTTGATAATGGCTTTTCAACAAAGGAAAAGAAGGGCAGAGGTATTGGACTCTATTTGATAAAAGAAATTGTTCACAAAGGACATGGAGATATTGAAGTGAAAAGTGAACCTCATAAAGGAACAAGTTTTTTAATAACGTTTTATCTTCATTAAGCAACAGGTTTTTTTCGTGAAAGTGAAGTGTCAGTGATACAAGTTGAAAGGAGGGCTGACGGTGACGCTTATAAAGGTATTATTAATAGAAGATGATCCCATGGTGCGGGAGGTTAATCGCCAGTTTATTGAAAAGGTCGAGGGATTTGAGGTAATTGGACAAGCCGCAAATGGTGTTACAGGTTTAGAGCAAATTAGTATCCTCCAACCGGATTTAGTATTTATGGATATTTTCATGCCGGAGCAGGATGGGATTACAAGCTTGCATAAAATTCGTGAACTTAAAATGCATGTCGATGTCATTACCGTAACGGCAGCTAATGATATGGAGACGGTGAAGCAGGTATTACATCTCGGTGTCTTTGATTATATTATGAAGCCATTTTCGTTCGAGCGCGTGCAAGGGACCCTTGAGAATTATAAGCGCTTTAAGAAGAGAATGCAGACGGAGCAAGAGTTAACACAAGGGGAGCTCGATCAATTATTCCATTATCATGGTGGTCGTGAAGAGGTCGAGCAGACAAATGTCTTGAAGTACGAAAAAAATTTGCCAAAGGGTTTTAATCGGGCGACCCTTGAAAAAGTGGTGCATTATTTACAAACAGTGGATGGTGCTTCAGCCGAAGAAGTTGCGAGTGGCGTTGGTATTGCACGAGTAACGGCAAGGCGTTATTTAGATTATCTAGAAAAGCAAGAAGAAATAACGATGGATGTGCACTATGGAGGCATCGGCCGACCTATAAATTATTACTTTAGTAAATAAAAAGGAGTTGCCTCATCAGTCGTTAGGTGGGCAACTTTTTTTGCTGCGTGTTAGAGGAAGTTCGCACGATAGAAACAAAGTACTGATTTAATAGAAAAAGCTGTCTAAAAAGTATGCTCGCTTCCTTTTTAGACAGCTTCTTTTAATATTTAGTCATGCACCTAAAGTTAATTAGTCGGGCATAATCTTTTCAACAGGCTTTGGCGTTTTGATTTTTGGTAAGATTTTGTCAAGTGTGACTGTACGATTGATCGTATGCGTTGCTATGTCATTATCATCATATTGGTCAAGGAATGTAATAACCTCTTTTACAATCGGTGTTGGCGTAGATGCCCCAGCAGTAACCGCTACGGTATCAATTCCTTTTAACCATTCGATTTTTAGCTCAGATACGTCTGCGATACGATAAGAAGGTGTTCCAGCAATCTCAACTGACACTTGTGTTAGACGGTTCGAGTTATTTGATTTTGGGTCCCCAACTACAATTAGTAAATCGGCTTGCCCTGCTTGTTTAGCAACTGCCTCTTGACGAACCTGAGTAGCTAAACAAATTTCTTTATGCACTTCAATATGAGGAAATTTCTCTTTTAAACTATCCATTAAATGTGCAACATCCCACTGACTCATTGTTGTTTGGTTCGTTACCAATAATTTATCATTTGTTAAGTTTAATGTGTCAATATCAGTGGATGACTGTACTAAATGGACATGGTCTGGTGCAACACCAATTGCTCCTTCTGGTTCGGGATGGCCCTTCTTACCAATATAAATAATATCGTAGCCTTCAGCTGATTTTTCACGAATTAAATCGTGGGTAACTGTTACGTCAGGACATGTGGCATCAATGGATACTAAGCCTTTACGCTTCGCAATCTCACGAATTTCAGGTGAAACACCGTGCGCTGTGAAAATAACAGTGCCTGTTTCAACTTGTTCAATAATTTCTAAGCGATTGTCGCCGTCTAATGTGATGATACCATCCTCTTCAAAGGCATCAGTGACATGTTTATTGTGTACGATCATCCCTAAAATGTAGATAGGTCTCGGTAATGATTTATCTAGTGCGGCGTTACGTGCGATTACCATCGCATCAACAACGCCGTAGCAATAGCCACGTGGATTAATTTTTAATACTTGCATGGTTGTGACTCCTTTCAAGCTTACGTATCTACATTATAACGGACAGGCAGGGCGAATACAAAGAAACGTTATATCTATCAATTAAGTCTTGATGCAATTGCACCAAGACTATTTATTTGTATCGACTTATCGAACGATATGAAAAAATATTCGCTTATTTCCTTTCTATCGTGCCATATTTTATTACTTTACTAAACTACATAGGTGGCTGAAAAATACGTGGTTTGGAAGGAAGCGGTTCACGTGGTGTAAATGATGATGTAGATGTATTTTGTTGTGAAGAACGCCTACTTCTAGCTGAACTTGCTCTATCGCCTGAAGTAGCTGCCTCGGCTTCTACAGCGCTAGCCCCTGCAACAGCACCGGCAGCTGGGAGACCCTGAAACCCTTTATACAATTTTAAAAGGGATGGGATATTTTTCACCATCGGCATTGCTTGCTGAATATAAGGGGTATACGTTTTGGCAGAGTTGAATAAACTATTCGCTGATTGTAAAAATGAACCTATTTTTGAAGGTTCTTGCACAGGTGGCATTGGCATTTGCCCTCCAAATGACCCTATCCCACCACCAGACATTGGAAAGCCACCTGGAATTCGCGGTTGAATAGGGAAGCCACCCGGAATTCGTGGTTGAGTAGGGAAGCCTCCGGGTGGGAAAAAGGATTGTTGTGGCATCGGTGTAGGTGTAGGCATTTGCATGGGCATTTGCATGGGCATACCCATGCCGCCGGGATACATTTGAAACGGATAAGGTGGTCGAAATACCATGTTGATCTCCTTTCATTCAAGTTTATCATTGATGACATACCTGATTATAGATATGATATGCAGATACTTAGATTAGCGTTCGACAAACCCACTTATACAAAACAATTGATCGGAATGATTACATTTCCTGCGTTTGAAGTGGACTTTTCACTAAAATTAAACTGTTGTAGCGGATGTGCTTATAGAAATTTCTCGAAAAGGATACAAATTTTACCCTTTTTATCATTTTGGAAGTGTGAAGTGTTTGTCAGAAAATGTCCTTATTTAGCGAAAGAGTAGTACAAATGAAGGGGGATTCTAAGAAGATTTGTTGAACTTTTCTAAAAATGGTCCTTTGGAGCGATATTTTATGTTACATTTATGTAAACATGTAAAGTTATTGTTAAGATTGTTTCGTTTAACAAACGATAACATTTAACAATCGCATGCAATTTAGGGGGATTTCTGTGACTATTAAACTTAGAAGTATTTTATCTTTTAGTCTTATCGTATTGTTGGTGTTAATTTTGGGTATTTTTCAACAACAGAATTCAAAATCTCAACTGGAACAAATACAATTGATTAAAGAAAAGACGCTTCAAGCGACATTACTAGCTGATGAGATGAAATTGTCCGTTGTGCAGGTGCAGCAATATTTAACGGATATTAGTGCAACACGTGCTCAAAATAATTTAGACGATGGGTTTGAACAAGCAGAAAGATATAGTCAGATTTTTTACAAAGATCTAGAACAACTGAAAAACATACATCCTCAACATAAAGAAAAATTGGACGATATTCAAGCAACTTTTGATGAGTACTACAGCTCAGGGCAGAAAATGGCAACTAGCTATATCCAAGGTGGTCCAGAGCAAGGAAATCAAATCATGCTCGAATTTGACACAACTTCAATTGAAATTAATGAAAAAGTAGAAATTCTTCAGCAAGAAAGCATATTGGAAACGCAAACTGCATTAGACAGTGTTGAAGAACTAATAGATCATAATAAGAAATGGTTTTTATGGATATTTGGCATTATAGTAGGTATTTGTATAGCTGTAGGCTTTATATTGGTTCGTTCCATCGTGGTACCTGTCAATAGACTTGCTGTTGCTGCTGAAGTTATAGCGAATGGTGATTTAAGTCAAAAAGATGTAGAAGTCAGAACAAAAGATGAAATAAGAGATTTAGCCAATTCATTTAACTTGATGAAGTCCAATTTACATAGACTGATTCATAGTATGACTACAAATGTCGAACATACCACTTTAGCTGCTGAAGAATTAGCGGCGAGCACAGATGAAATTTCGCTGTCATCAAGTGATATTGCTAAACTTGTTGAAAGGATGGCAACAAGTGACAGTCAAGCTGCTGCCACTGGACGTGAAAGCTCGAGTGCGATGGACGAAACAGCACACGGCGTGCAACGCATTGCCGAAGCAACACAGATGCTGCATTCCAATGCGATAGACACACAATCTATTGCAAATGAAGGTGAAAAAACGTTACTCATTACAGAAAATCAAATGACGATTATTCAGCAATCATCGCAAGATACAAGTGAACGCATTAAGAAGTTAAGTGCACAATCAGCTGAAATCGTTTCGATAACAAAAGTTATTACAGACATTACTGAACAAACGAACCTGCTTGCGCTTAATGCTGCTATTGAAGCGGCACGTGCTGGTGAACATGGAAAAGGCTTTGCTGTAGTTGCGGATGAGGTACGTAAACTTGCGGAGGAATCCAAAAAATCTGCCAATCAAATTGTTGATTTAATAGCGCTCATCCAGCAAGATACAATAGAAGTGGAAAAGGCAGTGGGTGTCACGGTACTAAATGTTGACGAGGGTGTCGCGTTCATTCACAATGCCCAAAATGCTTTCGATAAGATTTTGAGCGCGATCGAATCGATGACTTCTCAGATTGAAGACGTTTCCGCTTCTACACAACAAATTTCAGCAAGTTCGGAAGAGGTCGCTGCATCTGTCAATGAAATGTCTTCCTCAGCCAATCATGCTGCACAGCAGTCAGGTTCGATTGCATCGGCAATTGAAGAGCAAGTAGCAACTATTCAGGAAATTAACAATGTCGCAAAGTCATTAAGTGATGAAGCGTTATCGGTGAAAGAAGAAATTATTAAATTTAAAATTTAAACGAAAATAAGAAGTAGCTGGAGAGATGGTTTCTTTTCTCCTGCTACTTTTTTGTGGTGAAGGATTATTCATCTTCACTAATACGGAGCATTCTGTATCCAACGCGCACATGTGTCTGGATATACTTTGGAGTAGATGGATTCTCTTCTATTTTCTTACGTAGAGTTGCCATAAAAACGCGTAGACTGGGAACGTCTGTCGGAAGTACATTTTGCCATATTTCTTTCAATAGAAAATTATGTGTGAGTACTTTGCCAATATGCTTTGATAAAACGACTAAAAGCTTATATTCAATCGGCGTCAAATGCACTTCTTCACCACGCACAAACACTGTATTTGCTAAATAATGAATTTCTAAATTTCCGTTCACAAATACAGATTGCAAACTATCCGAATCATGCTCAATTGCTGTTCTCCGTAATGCTACACGAATACGAGCGAGTAACTCCTCCACACTAAATGGTTTCGTGACATAGTCGTCTGCTCCAGCATCAAGCGCATTGATTTTATCGTATTCTTCACTTCGAGCACTAACGACGATGATAGGTGTTTGTGACCAGCTTCTCACTTTATGAATAAAATCTACGCCATCCATATCTGGTAATCCCAAATCAAGAATAATGACATCGGGTTTCATTGACAGCGCTTTTTGTACGGCACTTGTACCATCTCGCACAATGTCGAATTCATAATGCTGCGTTGTCAATGTCATTTTAATCAAGTTCCCAATTGCCACATCATCTTCCACTACTAAAATTCGTTTATTCATGGATCGTCATTACTCCTTTTTTTAGTGAAAAATTAAAAATAGTCCCCTGTGGTTTATTATCCGAAACCGTTAATTCACTTCCATGTAATTTTAATATGGTTTGGCACAATGCCAAACCTAATCCTAGTCCTCTTCGACTATCACTTCGTTGTACCTTACCTGTTACAAATGGTTCGAACAGTGTTTCTTTTAAAGAATCATCAATACCAGGTCCATTATCTGTGATACTAAAATGCACAGCTTCTCCCTTTTCCTTTGCCAGTAAGGTTATCTCACTATCCGGTGATGTATAGGTCAATGCATTATCAATTATGTTAATGAGCACCTGAATAATAAGACGTCCATCCATCAATGCCAATAATAAATCTGGCTCGACATGGTAAGCTATTTTGTGTGTATTGTTAATAGGAATGACGTGTGAAAGTGCTTCCTGAATAATATCCTCCACAAGCTCTAATTGCATCTCTAAAGCAAATTGCCCATCATCTAACTTTGAAACTGCCAGTAAATTCTCTACCATTTGTACAAGCCATTTCGAATTTTTATAAATATCTTCATATAATCGAATTTTTTCTGTATCTGGAATTTCAGCTGTATTGGTTAACAATATATCTGCATTTCCAGAAATAGTAGTCAGTGGCGTTCGTAAATCATGGGAGATTGCTCGTAAAAGGTTAGCTCTCATTTGCTCTAGTTCAGCTTCTTTTGCCACTTCTGCATTTAATTTTTGTAAATGCCATTTATCAAGAGCAAAAGAAAAATCATTTATTATGGCATGTAGAATATTGCGCTCAAATGCTGGTAATGCGGAATTTTTTGAAAGAGCTATACCAACTATCCCTTTTACACTACCACTAGAAATAATCGGCAAATAATAGGCATTGACCTCCGGGAAAATATCGGTCGTCACGCCAGCTACATGCTGATTACTAATTACCCAATTTACGACACCCAGTTCATTGGTGTTTTCAAAGAGTGTGGCTATATCATTATTTTCATCATTAGATATACTCTCTGTTCGATAAAAAATAGATTTGACAATCAAATTATGCTCTATTTCAAAAAATTGCACGGGTTTTTCAACTAATTTAACGATTTGTGACATGCCCTCTAAAATAATATCATCTAGTGATTTGGCATGCTGCAACTTTCGATTTGTTTCTAGTAATACTTCCATCCGATAAGATTTACGAACTGCAACTGCAGCTTGCTTCTTTATCTTCTTCGTTAAACTACTGGTGATTACGCCTGAAATGAACATAATTAAAAAAGTCATAGGGTAATCGAGATGGTAAGCTTCGAATGAAAAACGCGGCTCTGTAAAAAAGAAATTAAAAAGGAGGACGGCTATCACTGAACTAATGATACTCATCATCCATCCAGATGACCATATCGCAAGAATTAACACACCTAAAATGTAGATGGTGATAATGTTCGACTCACTGACCCCAATCCTGTAGAAAAATAGTCCAATGAGTGATACCAAACTGAATACCACAAACATTTTCAACAAGTCCAACCACTCAAATGTAAGTTGATTTCTTACATTAGGAAAGTAAAATGGCTCATTCTCATGATCAGGTACAATATGAATAGCTAAGTTTGGTACGTAATCATTGATCCGATCACTGATTTTAGCATTGGGTTGCCACCATTTCTTTTTAACAGCAGTTCTTCCAATTACTAATTTTGTCACGCCGCTAATTTGAGCATAGTTAGCAAGGGCTACTGCTACATCGTCTTCCTGGACGATTACGACATGCCCACCTAGCTGTTCAGTCAGTTTGACATGTTGTTGGTAACGTTCGGTATTTGCTTCATTTTGATGTTCATCTTTTTCTTTTTGGACGTAAAGAGCAGTAAATTTACCATGTAAGGCTTGTGCAAGTCTGGCAGCAGTTCGAATAACTTTAGCATTGGTAGGAGAACTGCTAATACCGACAAGGATATGTTCCTCTACCTGTGTACATTGTTTAAAAGAATGGTTATCGATACCTTGTTTGTAATTGATGGTATCTGCTGTTCTTCGAAGTGTAACTTCTCGGAGAGCGACTAAATTTTCTTTACGAAAAAAAGAATCCAGAGCTTTTTTTGCTTGTAGCATGTGATAAATTTTACCTTCTTTAAGGCGTTGTATTAACTCATCTGGTTCAATATCTACAATCTTTATTTGTGCTGCACGATCGATTAAGTAATCCGGTATGCGTTCTCGTACGCTTACCCCTGTAATTTCTTCCACTATATCCTGTAGGCTTTCAATATGTTGAATGTTGATAGTTGTATAGACATGGATGCCATTTGCCAGTAATTCTTCTACGTCCCCATAACGCTTTAAGTGGCGCATAGTCGGAACATTTGTATGTGCTAGCTCATCAATAAGGACAATCTCTGGTTTACGTTTAAGGACCGCATCGATATCTAATTCTTGAAAGATTTTCCCTTTATAATTGATTTTTCTGGTTGGTAGTTGTTCAAGGCCTTCCATTAAGGCGAATGTTTCAGGACGAGGATGTGGCTCCACATAGCCAATTACCACGTCTTTCCCTAATATCTTGGCTTGCTGTGCAGCGTCAAGCATAGCATAAGTTTTGCCAACGCCAGCTGCATAGCCAAGAAATATCTTTAGTCTACCAGCTGTAGGGTCTTCTTCTCGTATCTTCGCTAAAAACGTCTCTGGAGTGGGGCGTACATCTTCCATGATTCTTCACCTCATTTGTATTATAGCGCTATCTTCCATTAAGAAAGTGTAAAGATTTCACCTTAATGTTTTCTTAATATCAAGAGGCCATTTCCTAACGCTACATTAATTTGAAAGTCAGTATGATGAATATATCCAATAGAGGGAAGGGTGAGTTCGATTGATGGACCTATTAATGGTTAGTTTACTGCTTATTAGTTTTGCCAGTCTTTATGCGTTAACGGTTTGGTGCTACACACTAGTCAATGAAAAATAAAGGAGGAATCATCATGTGGATAGTCATGGGAATTACGCTTGTGTTGCTTTTTGGTTATCTGGGGCATGCATTATTACATCCAGAAAACTATTAATAGGCTTTAAGGAGGATAGCGTATGTGGCAAATAGCGATTGTTTTAAGCATTTATGTACCGCTGGTCATACTAGCGGGTCATTATCTTTTCCGAGTAACAATGCAACAAAAAACATGGCTTGATCCGGTATTGGATAAAGTCGATGGTGTCATTTATAAAATATGTGGCATTAAGCAAGTCGATATGACAGGGAAACAATATGTGCTGACGCTCATGTTATCAAATGCCTTTATGGTGTTCGTTGGCTATCTTCTATTACGTCTGCAGTCGACTTTGTTTTTAAATCCAAATGATATTGATAATATGGAAGCCTCACTTTCCTTTAATACAATCATTTCATTTATGACCAATACAAATCTTCAGCATTATAGTGGTGAATCAGGACTTAGTTATTTATCGCAGATGCTTGTGATTATATTTATGATGTTTACGTCTGCAGCTACAGGTTATGCAGCCTGTATGGCATTCTGCCGCCGTTTAGTTGCTAAAACTGATACACTGGGTAATTTTTTTATAGATTTTGTACGTGTCATTACCCGTGTATTATTGCCCATTTCAATGGTAGTTGCAATCATGTTAGTTTCTCAAGGTTCGCCTCAAACCTTAAGTGCGAATAAGACCGTACAAACGATAGAAGGAAAGATGCAAGATATTGCACTTGGGCCTGTGGCATCGCTTGAATCTATTAAGCATGTAGGTACAAATGGTGGTGGTTTTTATGGTGCCAATTCAGCGACGCCTTTTGAAAATCCTACTGTTATTTCTAACATTATAGAAATGCTGTCCATGATGTTGTTACCTGGGGCATGTATTGTCGCATTTAGCTTGATGATTGCTTATCGAAAAAAGAAAACGATATTTGGCAAGCAAGGACTATCTATCTTTGTTGCAATGAGTATGCTGTTCCTCATGGGCTTGGTAACGGTCTATGTAGCTGAGCGCACGGGTAATCCAATCATTAGTGAGCTTGGCCTTTCGCAGGAACTGGGAAGTATGGAAGGGAAAGAAATACGCTTTGGTGTCGCGCAATCTGCGTTATTCACAACGGTTACAACTGCCTTTACAACAGGGTCTGTCAATAATATGCACGACACATTAACGCCAATTGGTGGACTTGTACCGATGTTTAACATGATGTTAAACGTTGTATTCGGGGGCAAGGGAGTCGGACTGATGAACATGATGATGTATGTCATGTTAACGATTTTCATTGCCTGCCTCATGATTGGTCGAACACCTCAGTTTTTAGGAAAGAAAATAGAGGAAAAGGAAATGAAGTTAATAGCACTTTGTATTTTAATTCATCCTGCCATTATTTTGTTATTTTCAGCACTGGCTGTTGCAACTACGGCTGGCGTTGCAGGCATAACGAATCCGGGGGCTCATGGGTTATCTCAGGTTCTATATGAATTTGCTTCTGCTTCGGCGAATAACGGCTCTGGTTTTGAAGGATTATCTGATAATACGACATTTTGGAATGTCACGACAGGTTTAGCCATGTTCTGTGGGCGCTATCTAACGATTATTATTCAACTAGCTATTGCATCACTTTTCGCGAAAAAAGTGTGGTATGGCGATTCAGTAGGAACATTGAAAACCGACAATACGACGTTTACATTCTTACTCGTTGCCATTGTCATAATGATGGGCGCCTTAACATTTTTACCGGCATTGGCACTTGGACCTATTACTGAGCATTTACAAATAATTTCTTGATGAGGAGAGACACTTATGGAAACTGCCAAAAAAAGTTTTATCACGAGTGATATGATGAAAAGCTCAATGATAGAGTCTTTAAAGAAATTTAATCCAGTATACATGATAAAGAATCCTGTTATGTTCGTCGTAGAGATTGGGTTTTTATTTGTTCTATTGTTAACGATTTTCCCTAATCTCCTGGGAAGCGGGGGAGGAGAGCATGGTCGACTTTATAATGCAATCGTCACTATTATTCTCTTCGTTACGATTCTCTTTGCTAATTTTGCAGAGTCTATTGCTGAAGGAAGAGGCAAGGCGCAAGTACAAACGTTGAAAAAGACAAAAACAGTTACACAGGCACGTGTCCTTTTGGCTAACGGCTCAGAAATAATGAAACAGGCTCATGAACTTAAAAAAGGGGATATTGTTTTAGTTCAAGCAGGTGAAGTTATTCCAAATGATGGCGATGTCATTGAAGGAATTGCTACAGTTGATGAATCAGCCATCACTGGTGAATCTGCACCGGTGGTGAAAGAGCGTGGGGGTGATTTTTCTTCTGTTACTGGTGGAACGACCGTAACAAGTGATTGGCTAATGATTGAAATCACTTCACTGCCTGGGGAGTCTTTTTTAGATAAAATGATTGCACTCATAGAAGGTGCAAGTCGTAAAAAAACGCCGAACGAAATTGCCTTGAATACGCTTTTAGTAAGTTTAACGATGATCTTTTTATTAGTGGTCGTTACACTTTATCCAATGACTAATTATTTAAATGTACAGATTTCAATTGCCACGTTGATAGCACTTACAGTCTGTTTAATACCTACAACGATTGGTGGATTGCTGTCTGCGATAGGAATTGCGGGCATGGACCGGGTGACACAGTTCAATGTCATTGCAATGTCGGGAAGAGCGGTGGAAGCTTGTGGCGATGTAGATACATTGATTTTAGATAAAACAGGAACGATAACGTATGGCAATCGCATGGCATCTGAATTTTCACCCGTGAAAGGTGTCGATCGAAGAGAATTGATGCGAGCTGCATGGCTTAGCTCACTAACAGATGATACACCAGAAGGAAAGTCAATCTTATCTCTAGCTTGCGATTTAGGTGTTGATACAAAAGAGGAAGAGAACCTTATTAAATCCAGCGAGCATATTCCATTTACAGCGCAGACTCGGATGAGTGGATTGGATATGACGGATGGCACAATAATTCGTAAAGGTGCTTACGATACGATAAAACAAGAGAGTCTTGCTGCAGGTCATAACATCCCTGCAAATTTGGAACAACTTGTCCATCAAGTATCTTCTGTTGGGGGAACACCGCTTGTTGTAGCGGTAAATAATAAAATTTTAGGCGTTATCTATCTTAAAGACGTTGTAAAGACTGGTTTAAAGGAGCGTTTTGAACAGCTCCGAGCAATGGGCATTAAAACAATCATGTGTACCGGAGATAACTCACTTACGGCCGCAGCTATTGCTAAAGAAGCGGGAGTGGATAGTTTTATCGCAGAAAGTAAGCCGGAAGACAAGATTAAGGTTATTAAGGATGAGCAGGCCCTTGGAAAAGTAGTAGCAATGACAGGGGACGGAACGAATGATGCCCCTGCATTGGCACAGGCGAATGTTGGTCTTGCAATGAATTCAGGGACAAATGCAGCAAAAGAAGCAGCTAATATGGTAGATTTAGATTCTAATCCAACTAAAATAATAGAAGTTGTAGAGATTGGCAAACAATTACTGATGACTAGGGGAGCCTTGACAACTTTTAGTATTGCCAACGATGTAGCTAAATATTTTGCCATTATCCCGGCAATGTTGATGGTAGCAGTACCAGAGATGAAGACGTTAAACATAATGAGTCTCAATTCGCCAACAAGTGCAATCATTTCGGCTTTAATTTTTAATGCGGTGATTATCCCATTATTAATCCCTATTGCAATGAAAGGGGTAAAGTATAAGCCAATGAGTGCATCCAAATTATTACACAAGAACTTACTTATTTATGGACTAGGCGGCATTATTGCTCCTTTTATTGGAATAAAGGCGATTGATCTATTGGTTGGACCACTATTACACATAATGGGTTTTTAGGAGGGCAGTTATATGAATAGATTTTTTGAAAACTCGAAACAAGCACTGTTGGTGACTTTAACGATGTTCGTATTATGTGGTTTATGTTATCCATTTGCAGTGACAGGAATTGCTCAAGGGTTATTGAATCAACAGGCAAATGGTAGTTTAGTGGAAGTCGATGGTAGAGTAGTTGGTTCAGAGAAACTTGGTCAGTCCTTTACGTCACCGGAGTATTTCTGGGGCCGAGAATCTGCTATTAATTACAATGTTTATTCGAAAGAAGATACCATTCCAAATGACCATGGCGAAATAGCTTATAGTGGTGTTAGCTCAGGGACTTTTAACTATGCACCGTCCAACCCTGAACTGAAAAAACGAATTGAGTTGGCTATAACAGCATTTTTACAAGCAAATCCGACTGTCAAACGTGAAGACATTCCTGCTGATTTGATGACTGCTTCTGGTTCAGGTCTTGATCCACATATCAGCGTGAAGGCAGCGGAAATTCAAATAGAGCGTATTGTGCGAGCAAGCGGTCTTTCACGAGAAGAGGTAGGGAAGATTGTGAAGGCTAACACCGAAAGTCGTGATTTTGGTGTGTTTGGAGAGGATAAAGTAAACTTCCTTATGGCAAACTTAGCTATATTTAACAAAATAAAAGAAAATGACTAGTGAACAAATGTAGAACAAGTCCATAAAATAAAGCCGTTAGAGAAAGGACATCATGTCTGCTCTAACGGCTTCTGTATGGATAAGCGAGTTTATTGCTCTGTTACTCTTGTGAATTAACGAGTATTTTTATATGGTTTTTTTCTTTCATTAATGCTTCAAAGCCTTCGGTTACAACTTCATCAAGGCCAATACGTTTTGTCACAAGCTTGTCTGCAGGGAAATAACCTTTTGTCATTAATTCCATTACTGCAGGGAAAATATCACGATAAGCGATAATTCCTTTTACAGTACGCTCTGAAAGAACGAGGTTGTTCGGCTGTATGGAAGCTGCTGATTCCCAAATAGAAACGATGATTGTCTCGCCTTCAAATGTAGTAGCGTCAATGGCTTGTTGTAATACAACTGGCACGCCTGTCACTTCAAATGCAACATCCACGCCTCCATTTGTTAACGCATGCAGTCGAGCTACTGCATCTTCATCTTTTGGATTGATGGCTGCCGTAGCGCCTAATTCCATGGCTTTTGCTGCACGTTCTGGGGAAAGTTCCACTGCATATATTTCAGATGCGCCTGCTGCGCGAAGGGCCTCAATAACAAGTAGACCGATTGGCCCCGTTCCAAAAACGGCTGCTTTGTCCCCTGCTTTAAGTTTACTCTGACGAACTGCGTGTAATGCAACTGCTGCTGGCTCTACCAGCGCACCTTGTTCATATGAAAGACCTTCTGGCATTTTGTGCACCATGTGTTCGTCTACCATTGTGTATTCAGAGAAACCGCCACCACCGCCAGAGAGACCATGGAATCCTAAATGTTTACAAATATTATACTTGCCTTTCTTACAAGCAGCACATGCACCACATGCAAGAATAGGTTCTACCACAACAGGGTCACCTAATTTTACTTTTGTTACACCTTCGCCAAGTTCTACAACTTCACCAGAAAACTCGTGACCCATAACAATTGGCGCTATATCATTACTTACATAGTGAGGTTGTTCGACCGGAATGAATATTGGGCCTGCTGCATACTCATGTAAATCGCTTCCACAAATACCTGTCCAATGTACTTTAATCTTCACTTTTCCAGGTGCAATAGTTGGTTCTTCAATGTTTTCTACTCGGATGTCTCTTGCTTTATACCATCTTGCTGCTTTCATCAAAAATCAACCTCCTCAAGTATCTTACATTTTCTATCATAACATGTGGTAATTCTACAAATCATTAGTTGGTGATAATTGACATAAAATCTACTAAAATTGATCTACATTCTTTTTCATGTACCCAGAGTACTTTTTTAATTGCATAATAGCAGTATTTAAAGTAAGTTTGATAAGGGCTAGCGTTGAAACGGTGATAAATACAAGAGATTAACGATAATCCTTGTGTTTATAGAACGTAAAGATACCTAAATGTACGAATCATGGTACAATAGGTTAGATATTAGGAGGTACGAAATATGTCGAAATATACAGATTATAATTTTCAGCCATTTTTGCAGGACGCAATTGCAAAACTTGGCTTCGCAGAACCAACGCCGATACAAAAGGAAATCATTCCACTGCTACTTAAAGGAAAAAGTGCGATTGGTCAAGCACATACGGGTACAGGAAAAACACATAGTTTCTTAATTCCAATTGTGCAACGTGTCAATGTTGAAAAACAGGAAGTACAAGCTGTCATAACTTCACCAACACGTGAACTGGCACAACAAATTTATGATGCATTAACTCAATTAATTGAAGGAACAGAAATTCAAGCGAAATTATTTATTGGGGGTACGGACAAACAACGCTCCATTGACAAGCTAAAAACGCAGCCACAAATCGTTGTTGGTACACCAGGACGTATTCGTGACCTTGTTTCAGCGCAAGCGTTATTTGTGCATACGGCACCAATTTTAGTAGTAGATGAAGCAGACTTAGCTTTCGACATGGGCTTCATAGAAGATATCGATGGTTTTGCCTCTCAAATGCCTGAGAAGCTTGAAATGTATGTATTCTCAGCAACAATTCCAGAACGTCTGCAACCATTCTTGAAAAAATATATGGAAGCCCCAGTACATGTGCATATGAATGACAAACGCCCAGTAGCTGAAGGTATTGACTTTGTATTAGTACCAATTCGTTCAAAGTCACGTAACAAACGTTTACTAGATGTAATTGAAGGCATAAATCCATTTTTAGCGGTCATATTTACGAATACACGTAAAACAGCTGAGCACGTAGCGGGCTATTTAACGGAAAATGGTATTCGTTGTGGGCAAATTCATGGTGATCTAGCGCCACGTGAACGTAGCCGTATGATGAAGCAAATTCGTGATTTAGAATATCAATATATCGTAGCAACGGACCTTGCTGCTCGAGGAATCGATATTCAAGGCATTTCTCATGTTATTAACTATGAAATTCCGGAAGATCTAGAGTTCTTCATCCACCGTGTTGGTCGTACAGCACGTGCTGGCAATAAAGGAACTGCCATTACCTTATTCGAGCCTTCAGATGAGGATGCTTTAGCTCGTGTCGAAAAAATGGGGATTCCTTTCGTTCAAAAAGACGTAAAAGACGGTGAATGGACAGAGCTAAAAGAACGTCATGCCCGTAAAAATCGTGTGAAACACGAAAACGAAATTGATGCGAAAGCAAAATCGATGGTACGTAAGCCGAAGAAAGTGAAACCAGGCTACAAACGTAATATGAAATGGGAAATGGATAAAATTAAAAAACGTGAACGTCGTATAAAAGCACGCGGCAAAAAATAAGGAGGTATACTGATGCTACTTGGCTCACATGTTTCAATGAGTGGGAAAGATATGCTACTCGGTTCTAGTAAAGAAGCTCTCTCTTATGGAGCTAATACCTTTATGATTTATACAGGTGCTCCACAAAACACACGTCGTAAACCTATCTCTGAACTTAATATTATAAACGGCTTATTACACATGAAAGAGCATGGCATGACAAATATCGTCGTGCATGCTCCCTATATTATTAATATAGCGAATAGTGAAAAACCTGAAACGTTCCGCCTTGGTGTAGATTTCTTGCAATCTGAAATTGAACGTACTGCTGCATTGGAAGCTACACAAATTGTTTTACATCCTGGTGCACATGTTGGCGCAGGGGCAGATGCAGGGATTGCTAAAATTATTGAGGGCTTGAATGAAGTATTATCACAGGATTTCCCCGTGCAAATTGCATTAGAAACAATGGCAGGGAAGGGGACAGAATGTGGTCGCTCTTTTGAAGAATTAGCAAAAATCATTGATGGTGTGACCCATAATGAACGACTTTCAGTATGTTTTGACACCTGTCATACTCATGATGCTGGCTATAATATCGTAGAAGATTTTGATGGTGTGTTAAATGAATTCGATAAAATCATCGGTGTGGATCGCATAAAAGTGCTTCACATTAACGACTCTAAAAATGTTCGTGGTGCCGGTAAAGACCGCCACGAAAATATTGGTTTTGGTCCTATTGGTTTTGATGCATTAAAATATGTAGTACATCACCCACAGTTAATGACCATACCAAAAATTTTAGAAACACCATTTGTCGCATTAAATAGTGATGCGAAAACGAAGTCAGCACCTTATAAGTACGAAATTGAGATGTTGCGTAGTGAAGAATATAAACCCGAACTTATCGACGCGTTACGTGGATAGGTAAAGAAATAGCCCGAATCAGTAGATGTACTGATTCGGGCTTTCTATTGTCTATAATGATCAGCGTGTAAACATACATTACTTTGTAAATAGGGCTATAAGTTGGCGAGAACGCTTTCTTCCCAACACCGCTTCGACTTCTACAAGTATGTCTTTAGGAATACCTAAAAAGAGCCAAGAAAATGAGAATTGCTCTAAATAAGGTCTAAGTTTTTTCACTTCAGAAGTGCTAATATCAAAACCTTCGGCACGTGCAATCGCAACAATTTCCTTATCACTACTTTGTGATAATTGCTGTAAAAATTGAATACTCAAAGCTAACCCTCCTCTTAAGTTTTGTTTACTTTACAAAACCTGAACTTTCATTTATACTTACATTTTGTAAATCGTAATGATTATGAATTAGAAAGAAGCGAATAGCATGAAGAAAACATTAATCGAAATTGAAAACGTGTCATTTCAATATGACTATACACAAGTATTAAAAAATATTTCTTTTCGAGTGGAGGAAGGAGATTTTTTAGCATTACTTGGTCCGAATGGTTCAGGTAAATCAACGTTACTAAAAATTATTTTAGGTTTACTGAAGCCAATGTCTGGTGAAATAAAGTTATTTGGTGTGCCTAGTGCAACATTTAAGCACCGTGAATGGATTGGTTATGTGTCACAAAAATCCAATGCCTTCAACTCTGGATTCCCAGCAACTGTACAAGAGGTTGTTAAAAGTGGATTAACAAAAAAATTAGGGCTTTTTAAACGTCCTGCGCGAGATGCTAAAGATAAAGTGCAAGAAGCATTGAAAGCAGTAGGGATGGAAGGTTTTATGAATCGTAATATTGGCGAATTGTCCGGTGGGCAGCAGCAGCGCGTCTTTATTGCACGTGCTCTAGTGAGTGAGCCTAGTCTACTAATTTTAGATGAGCCTACTGTCGGCATCGATCATGAGAATGTACAGTCATTTTATGATATGCTGGCGAAATTGAATCGGGAACAAGGGATTTCGATGATACTTGTCACACATGATGTTGATACAGTGTCGAATCGTATCAGCCATGTTGCGTGTTTAAATCAAACGATTCATTTCCATGGCTACAAAAATGAATTTGATACGATTTCACAGGATGCGCTCGATGCGTGGTACGGCCATTCCGTGAGAAAGATTCACTAAAGGAGAAGGCGTAATGATAGAAGCAATTTTAAACTATGAATTTTTACAAAATGCCTTTTTCTCAGGGCTTTTAATTGGCATAATTGCACCACTTCTAGGTGTTTTCATCGTAGTTCGCAGATTATCGTTAATTGCGGATGCCTTATCACATGTTACATTGGCTGGCATTGCAGGTAGCTTGTATGTAAGTCAAACTTTTGCCGCGTTTGCAATGCTTAATCCGATCTATTTAGGCATTTTTGCTTCAGTAAGTGGCTCTATATTAATAGAACGCTTACGAAGGTTATACAAGCATTACGAAGAGCTAGCGATTCCGATTATTATGTCAGGTGGGATTGGGATTAGTGCTATATTCATTTCACTTGCAAGTGGATTTAGTACAGATTTAATGAGTTATTTATTTGGTTCGGTGTCAGCTGTATCACGCCAGGATTTATGGGTGGTCGTGGGGATTGCTGTGGTTGTGATTGTCTTTTTATTTTTATTCTTTAAGGAGCTATTTGTGCTGTCATTTGACGAAGAATATGCGAAGGCTAGTGGTTTACCTGCACGGTGGGTACATCTATTGTTTATGATTGTGACAGCGCTCGTTATTGCTGCAAGCATGCGAATTGTGGGTATTTTACTTGTATCTTCACTCATGACGTTACCAGTTGCTGCAGCAATGCGACTGGCAAAGGGTTTTAAGCAAACAATCATCTATGCTATTGTCTTTGGCGAAACAGCTGTATTAATTGGTTTAGTGAGTGCATTTTATTTAGATTTAGCACCTGGTGGTACAATTGTAGTTACTTCGATTTTCATATTATTACTCGTAATCTTAGGTAAGAAAGTAGTATTTAAATTATCTGCAAAACAAGGGGAGGCAGCACTGTGAATATTTCAAGAGCGTGGGGAATTTTAAAAGAAAACGGCTATAAAAAAACAGATAAACGTGAATTAATATTAGATATGTTTGCGGCAACGGATAAATATTTAACCGCTCGTGATTTATTAGATGTGCTGAAAAAAGATTTTCCAGGCATGAGTTTTGATACGATTTATCGCAATCTGGCAACGTTTGTGAAGCTCGGTATCTTAGAAGAAACGGAATTAACTGGCGAACGAAATTTTCGTATGCAATGCGAGTCAGAACATCATCACCATCATTTTATTTGTATGGACTGTGGCAATGTTAAAGAACTTCATCTTTGCCCGATGGAAATGCTTGGAGAAAAACTTCCTAATTATGAAATCGAAAACCATAAATTTGAGATTTACGGAAAATGTCCAAATTGTAAGCACGAAACTCTGTCAAAATAAACTTTGACAGGGTTTTTTATTTGTAATGGAATAATAATCAAAGTTAACTATATCAGCTAGAGTCGAAAGAGCTGTAAAAGAAGGGGCTGTCAAAAAAAGTGAAAATAGTATGATAGGAGTTTGATAATACAGGTAATAACCCGCGTAGACTCCTGTGGGAGAGCAAGCGCACTACCCCAGCAGGAAGCGGATTTTTACCGTATAGGTAACAATTGTTATTGTTTGAGGGGCTTTAGGGGCAATCCCTTTAGAAACTGATTAGGATAATTTACGCAGAGCGTCAATTTTTTTACAGTCAATAATAAGTGGTGAATTTGATGTTCCACACTCTAGGAAATAAGCGCAACAATTTTGCGGATTGAAGCTGATAAAAGTCAAGCCAAGGAAGCTACCACCTCCTGACAAGAAGATATCCACTAAAGTTCCTGCTTCTAATTTTCTAAGTTGGTCACAAATACAGCTTCTACAATTGTTAGCAAATCCGTTTGTGCACTGTTCTTCTTTATGAGAATGACATTTTTCCCCTTTTTCACAGTGACATTTTTCTTCCTTATGACAACATTTACTACTTTTTTCGCATTTGCAACGATCCCAGTTCATATGTGTTCCATATCGTCTATCCTCCATTTTCAAGACCTCCTTTCTCCATAGTGAATGTAAAGCTAGTGCCTTACACTAATAATCTATGATTTTTGACGAAAGGAGATTGGTAATATGTCCGATAAACCACCTGAAAAAGCTATATTTTTCTTGAAAAATTTTATGCTATATGAATCCTCAAGCTGATAAGGATGCTAGAAAACGATAAAATTTTTACTTGTTTCTCGGCCTCTTTATTTCTTTTAAAGTTTCCCTGCGTTCAGCAATTGTATTATGGTACAGAAAACAGCGTGCTAGAGACAGAAATCTCTCATATTTCAAAATGGGAGATAGATGGCGTGATTTTTTTGATTAAAGAGGGATACAAAATCCTACAGGAGATCGTAGGTAAAGGTGTAATGGATAGTTGTATCCACTAAAAAAACGACGAATGATTATCTCAATGAAATCATTCGTCGTTTTTCGTATTATTGATGTTTATTTTGGAATGTAACCATAAAGTCTCGTAGTGCCTCGCAAGCTTCTAAAGGTACAGCGTTATAAGTAGAAGCACGGCAGCCACCTACAGAACGGTGACCGTTTAGTCCAACGAAACCAGCTGCTTTTGCTTCAACTAAGAATTGTTTTTCTAGTTCCTCATCTGCGACACGGAAAGTGATGTTCATCAATGAACGGCTTACTGGCGTTGCATGTCCTGTATAGAAACCATTGCTATTATCAATTGCGTCGTAAATGACTTTTGCTTTTGCTTCATTGTGCTTCGCGATTGCTTCAACGCCGCCTTTAGACTCAACCCATTTCAATACTTCACCTAACATATAAATACCAAATGTTGGAGGTGTATTGTATAAAGAGTTACTGTCAGCATGCGTTGTATATTTTAGCATTGTTGGAATCTCTTTATTTGCTTTTTCAAGTAAATCTTTGCGGATAATGACTACTGTAACACCAGATGGCCCAAGGTTTTTTTGTGCACCTGCATAGATAATACCAAATTTGCTGATATCTACTGGTTTAGAAAGGATGTCACTAGACATATCTGCTACTAATGGGACATTACCAGTATCAGGAAAATCATTCCATTGTGTACCGTAAATTGTGTTGTTTGATGTGATGTGGACATAAGCATCATCTTCATTGAATTGAATGTCAGCTAATGCAGGAATATTGCGGTATTTGTTTTCTTTTGTACTTGCTGCTTCAACAGCTGTACCGAAAAATTTTGCTTCTTTGAACGCTTTTTCAGACCATGAGCCTGATAATACGTAGCTAGCCTTTTTATCAGCTTGTAAGATGTTCATTGGTATCATAGTGAATTGAAGGCTTGCCCCACCTTGTAGGAAAAGTACTTCATAGTTTTCAGGGATAGCATAAAGTTTTTTCAATAGAGCAATTGCTTCATTATGTACATCATCAAAAATTGCACTACGATGGCTCATCTCCATAATAGACATACCTGATTCACGGAAGTTTACTAATTGTTGTTGAGCGTTTTCTAATACTTCTTGTGGTAGTGCAGAAGGGCCTGCGTTAAAATTGTATGCACGTTGTGTCAAAATGGTACACTCCTTGTTTTTGTTTAATAAATGCACTTTATAGGATTATAACTTAATTTTCAAGAGAAAAAACAAAATTCTCAATATTTGAGCATAATAGTGCCAGGCACGCACACAAATCAAACACAAATCGGAACATTTTGAAACGGACTTGCGTTTATTATGTTAAATAAGTGGGGATTTTTGGGTGTAGTGTAAAAAGTATATCCTCTTTTTCAGATTGAAATGGAGTGTTTGTTATGGCAAGAGAAGCAACTCAATCACTAGAAAATGGTTTTCGGCTATTTGATTGGTACCATATAAGCTGGCTGCTATTGACAGCACTTGGGATCTTTGTGATGTTTCAGCTATATCGTAAGGCAAATCAATTGCAGCGTAAAAAAATACGGATTTATTGGGCGTTTACGATTGTGTTCCTTGAGGCTATTAAAAATATTGTTTTGATTTTGGACAATACATTTTGGAACGGGTCTTGGCCATTTCATCTTTGCGGCTTAGGAATTTTTATAGTACTTGCCCATGCGCTTGTTAAAGGACATTATGTTGATATGCTACTGTATTGTTTGACAATGCCTGGCGCATTGATGGCATTGCTTACACCAGAATGGACGAATATCTCAGCATTTAGTTATCTGCATTTTCATAGTTTTTTATTTCATCTTTTGTTATTTGCCTATCCGATGACGATGCTAGTTGCGCAAGAATTACAATTGTCTATCCGTAAAATATGGCAGCCAATCGTATTTTTATGTATAACGGTCCCACCAATTTATGCCTTGAATATTGTTTGGGGAACAAATTTTATGTTTTTAAATCAAGCACCAGTGGGAACGCCATTGATAGTGCTCGAGCAATTCGTTGGAGAGAAACATTATATAATCGGTTTAATTGGTCTTGTCATCTTATTTTGGCTTATTTTATTAGGACCCATCATCCTTTGGAAAAAGCGTCCATATTAATTTGTATAAAAAGTAACGCCATTTAGTCGCTTCGATTGGGATTCATTTGTTCAAAACATGTGAATCTCTTGTATTTGATTTTTAAGAATGAAGGCTATGTCTAACTTTATAGGCATAGCTTTTCTTTTGTTTGTCAGAAAAATCAGAAATTATTAACAGCATGTTTTTCGTTTTAACCAACAGGAACAGGCAAGAAGTTATGAGGGGAAGGCTCTTTTTAAAGTATCTTAGACATCACACACCAGACTGGTAGCATTGAATTTACGGTGGGGAAAGTGAAATAGGCGCAGGTCTTTGGTTTGTTATCTTTGCTTCGACGAGCTCTAATTAGCGTTTTTACAACGATCTATCAACGTTATACGGACTGGTTTGCATGTGGATGGAGCGATCCGCATTGTATTGGCTGTCATCATTGGGGTGACTACATTATCTTGAACCTCTCACGACTGAAGTTACGTGTGTTCTCGTCGAATCAATAAAACTCAACATAGACAAGAAATTTTCGGTATAATTAACGGTGAATATTGAAATAAGGGGTGTTTTCATGTTTACAGTAGAGGATGCTTGTCTTGTTGTGGTCGATGTACAGGGGAAGTTAGCGACAATTGTAGATGACAGTGAAGTAGTGATTCAAAATGTAGCAAAATTAGTACAGGCTATGAACGCATTGGAAGTACCGATTCTATGGCTTGAACAAAATCCAAGTCGTTTAGGTGGCACAGCGTTGGAGATTGCTCAGCACCTACAGGGTCAGCCGCTTGCTAAAATAGCCTTTAGTGCATGTCAAGAGGCTGCTTTTGTCGATGCAATGAAGGGAAGTGGTCGTACACAGTTTATTGTGACAGGTATCGAAACACATATTTGCGTGTATCAAACAGCGAGACAGTTAAAAGAGCAGGGCTTCGAGGTCGAGGTTGTAGTGGATGCCGTATCTTCACGAACGAAGGCAAATAAAGAGATTGGTCTTGAAAAAATGAAGGCACTTGACATCTTGCCTACGAGTACAGAAATGATTTTATACGAACTACTTCAAAGAGCAGATCACGCACATTTCAAAACCGTGTTACAACTGATTAAATAAAGAAAAAAACTCATCAACACGATGAGTTTTTTGTTTTTTAAGCTGGCATTTCCGTAGGTGTTGGTTTGGCATAACCATTTTTATAGGTGTCATCAATCGTTTGACGTATTTCTTTTAGGCTCATGCCATCTTTATGCATTTTTGCTGACTGTAGGGCGATTTCTAAGCAAACCATGCAGCGTGTACCATGATCATCCCACACAATCGTGCCATCTTCGCGTTTTTCTTGAATAAAGCAGTTCAAATTACTTTTATGGCCAGCAGATTCACCGCAACCACAGTAACATGGCATCCATTCGAGGATCTCTGTGGATTGTCCAGCAATTTGGTACACTAAACGAATATTTTCTGATTGACTATCTAAAAAAGATGGTAGGACATCAGCACCAACCGTTTCCTCTTGAATATCTCCGGAAACATGTTCATGTCCGTCATGTGAGGCTTCACTTTGTGACTCGTTTGGATCTTGTTCAATCACTTGTTTTTTTTCTCCACAAGCACTTAAAACGAGTAATGCCATAACAACAAAAATTGATATGAGTTTCTTCAAAAATAGCGCCTCCTATATGTTTACAATGCTTCCATTATAACATCGTTCGCATGTGCATATATAGAAGACAGGGATGAATATCAATGAAATATATCTGATCCACGTGTTTTGTTCATTAAAAGTTCCATTTTTTCACGCAGTAATTTTTTTAAGAAGAAACCAAATAGTATAAAGAATAACCAGAAGCCTAGCAAGAAAGTGAGATCTATCCAAACTTTGGACCAAATGATGCCACCAACTGCCTCTCGCATCATTTCAATTGCATAGGTAAACGGTAAAAATGGATTAATTGATTGAAAAAACGCCGGTAATAATTCAACAGGGTAAGTGCCTCCTGAACCTGCAATTTGCAAGACCAACATGACAATCGCTAACGCTTTTCCAACATTCCCAAATACAGATACAAGCGTGTAAACAACCGTTATAAAGACAAAGCTAATAAAAAGACCAAATAATATAAAGTAATATGGAGCACTAATCGAACCGTCTAACAAGATAATATCGCCAATCGTAATGATAAGTGTTTGGATAAAGGAAATAGTAGCAAATGTTAATAGACGGCCAAAGTATATTTCACGAATACTATATTGTTCAGTCTGATGAATATTCACTGCAAGAAGTGATATCAATAATAAACAACCAACCCAAATAGATAACACTGTATAAAAAGGTGTCATAGCCGTTCCATAATTAGCGATAGGAAACATTCTATGTTCTTCTAGTTTGATGGGTTCTTCAAAGAAATCTCGTTCGGCATTTACATCATTTTTTAGTAATTGCACGATTTCGGATAGATCTGCTTCATTTTCAAGTGTTCTCAGTTTATTGGCAAGTTCGATAATTTTTTTGCTTAACGTAGGAAAATCCGATTGTGCAACAGTAAGCGTGTTATGTGCGGTAGATAGTGTTTTTTGCGCATTGCTTAGTAATTGTGTTGCCTGTGGAATAATCGATTGTACCTTTGTAAGCATTGACGATGCATTTGTTAATGTATTTTTGGCAGTTGTCAAAGTCGTATGAATCTGAGGCTCTAGCTGATTGACGTAGTAACTAAGAAATTCATTTATATGAGTAGCAGCGTTTTGTGCAACCTTTTGCACATCAGCGATGTCTTTTTTTATGGTCTCCTCGTCTACAGAGCCCAATTGCTGTAAATTACCAGATAACGCTGATAGTAAAGATTTTAGCTGATTTAAGGCAGTTAGTGAGCTGAAGGAATAGTCGGTTAAACTAGGGTTAGCCTGCAAATCGCCTTTTAGAGTCTCAAGCTGTTGTATTATTTGCTTATTTGCTATTTGATGAATGGCATCTTCTGAGTCAGTTTGTTGTAGTGATGTAAGAACACTTTGTAAATCTTTTTCAAGCTGTTTTCGTGTCTCAGCATCAGCTTGGGTTAATTTTTGTAATGCCTCGAGGGTTTGAATGCTGCTATTTACTTTCTGTAGAGACAAATTCACTTCGTTCTGAAGGTTCTCTTTTGCTTGTGTTACGCCAGATGTATCTAAATTTGCATGTTCTAGTCTTTCAAAAAGTTGGTTAAATTGATTTGCTAGATTTTGTACGGTTTGTAAATCCTTTTTGACAATAGGAGATAATTTAGTGAACACCGCTTCAGCATCATTAATAAGATCTAATCCTTGCTGAACAGTTGTAAGTCCGTCATTTGTCATTTTTTGAACTTCAGGGATTTGCGTTGTAGCTCGATTCATTAATTTTTCAGCTTGTTGCACATCTTCAGTGGTTTGTGTTAGAAAAGATTCAATATCTGGTAAGTGTTGTTCAATGGTGAAAATATAGTTTTCAAATTTTCTAAAGTCTGGGATATCTTGTTCGATTTCCACGCCAAGAGTATTGAAAATAGAAAAAAGTGTGCCATTGACGGTGGCTATAAATTCACTGGAAACTTGTTGAGTAAGAACACTTGCCCCTTTACTGGTAATTTTAGGCGCAATCGGATTGATTTTTTCATTTACATAATAATCGATATGCGCTTTTGTCGGTTTATCACTAAGTATTGACGTCAGCTTTTCGGAAAAATCGTTAGGGACAATGATGACGGCAAAATAATCACCGTTGTTTAATTCAGCAATTGCCTTTTGCCTGGAAGTAAAGTGCCAGGCGAAATTTTTGTTAGTAGTTAAATTAACGGTTAATTCCTTGCCGACATCTATATCCTGTCCCTTAACAGTGGTGCCGGTGTCTTCATTCACAACTGCAATTTTCATATTTGCTGTATGTGCATAAGGATCCATCGAGGCGTAAATATTAAGCCAGGCATAAAGAGAAGGTAAAAAGAGAAGTCCACCAATAATGACAGCAACCACCCAGTTTGTTAATATATTATGGATATCACGTTTATAAATTTTGAAAACATGATGCAAAGTGTGTTTCATAGCAACAATTCACTCCATATTCATTTTGAGCATTATAGGTAGTAGTTTTCCAAAAAACATCTGAATTATGTTTGAATAGTGGGAAATCTTAAGTTCAAAGACTAATTAGTTTACTAGGATTTCAAAACACTTTATAATCAATTCCGGATACACTAAAACTAGGATGTTTTAGTGTGAAAAAGGAGGAGCTTGTCCATTGAAAAAGCTATTAATTATCGGATCGATTATTGTTGTATTATTTGCAGCGGTGATTGTGCTAACAAATGTGTCTAACAACAACAAACTATCGAGTGGAAATAACCCATACGGTGACAAAAAATTAAAACAAGAAACAATTGACCAATTGGATGATGAAAATTACCAAAACATTATGCTACCTGACGAGCTAGAAGCAAAAATCGAAGCAGGTGAAGATGTGAATGCTTATTTCTTCAGTCCAATTTGTGTACACTGTCAAGCTTTCACACCAAAGTTAATGCCAATTGCTGATGAGCTTGGTGTCGATATTGCGCAAATAAATGTCTATGAGTATGATGTATGGGATAAATACGGTATTGATGCAACGCCAACATTCATCCGTTTCGAAGATGGCAAAGAGGTAAATCGTTTCCAAGGTGCGTTACAAGAGGAAGACTTACGTGCATTCTTAAATACAGAGGTATTAAAAAAATAGCTTTTACAGAGACTGTCTAAAATTTACTTTTGGACAGTCTTTTTTCTATTACATAGATATAGCGGATTAAGATTGTTGATTTACATTGTGGGCGGAAGCCTTCCGCTGACGGGGGCGAGCAGATTTTCCCGCTGCGTCGCCGCTATTTGTTCCAAGCAACTGAAAAATTGTCCATGCCGGCAATGCCAATATTATCTCCAGTCACTTTGTATAAAGCAGTCTATCTAGTATTGTTTTTTGTAGTGTATACTATAGTTACTGATGAGTAGTAGACTGGAGGAAAGATGTATGACAATGGATGATTATTTTTATAATGGAGAGTTGATGAGATGTTATGAAATGGCAAAGCAAGTAGCTGAAGGACCTGACAAGGCATTAGCTGATAAATATATTGCTTTACTTGAGGCGTATGATTTTGCGAAATATCCAAAGCCAACACTTTCAGTAGAAACACAGCATGGTGAACGAGCTGATGAAAGCTATCCTGAATCAGCTGTTGTCGTAGAAATTCGTGCTATAAAGGATGAGGCTGCATTTGCGAAGCGTGTGAAAGAACTAGAGGAAATGGCGAAAACGGGCACAGCGAACGAAAAGGCGCAATCCTTCTTTACTCAGGGCGAGCTATTCCTATTTGCCCATCATTATAATGAAAGTGTGCATTGTTTCAAACAGGCAGTGACGGAGAATCCAAATAAGGGATTATATTGGGGGATAACGGGTCAAACGATGCATCGCTTTGGTTGGATGCCGTTTGATGCACTGGGCTATTTAGAGCAAGCAATTAAACTTGATTCCACCAATGCACGCTGGAAGTGGAATAAGGCACTAGTGCTTATCCAATTAGCAAAAGATTTACAAATGGCTCCTTTTATAGCCAATGCAGCGATTACTTTAGAGGAAGCGCTTGCTGACTGTGAGGATCATCAGCTATCGCTAAGAGATGCTATCCAAAATACCATTAATAATATGGATGGTTACGTATTTTCATAAAAAGTGATGACTGTTCACATGCAAAGAGTTAGCATATTGTATAGTTATAATTTCTAGAAAAAGAGAGGTTTTACTACTCTTTTGAGTTGTCTCAAATGACTTTTGTGACAACTCTTTTTTGTGAAAATATTTTTTATTTATCTCTTTAGAATATTTAATTAATTTATATATAGGTATTTCGTTGTAGTATAATAGTTCCTATACTGATATCTAATAGATTTATTTAATAGTTTTCATAAACTTCGTAAGGATGAAAGGAAGGTGTATCGATGTGGAAATTAAATGAGGATTTTTCGTTATTCAAACAAGGCATACCATACATCATACTATCACTCGCTTTGCTAATGATTATGAGCTTTTGGAGTGAGCAACTTTATGGAATCTTTGGAGAAAACAATTATGTCACGCTCCATTTAATGATGGAAATACTTATTATTGTTGTGACAATGTCAATTGCGATACAGTCGTGGTTGATTTCGCCATATATTTTATCGAATAGAGTTCTCTATATAGGTGCCTTATTTTTAACGATAAGTTTGCTTGAATCGGCACATGCACTCTCCTATAAGGGGATGCCATATTTTATTACGGGGAATACGACGTATGCCGCAACATGGTTTTATATGCTAGCGAGATTGCTATTATCTATAGGCTGCTTTTTCATATTGATTGTTAAGGAAAAACCGATTAGTATGTCTTATCGCTGGTTGATATATAGTTTGCCCTTCATAACGATTATCGGTTGCTTTGTTCTTATTTACGCACCGACACAAATATTGCCCTCCATCTTTATAGAAGGGGATGGTCCAACAATTTTAAAAAATATTTTGCAATATAGCGCAGTTATATTACAAGTAATCATAATGCTCATATTGCTTAAATATTTTAAATATGCCCCCAAAATAACATTCTTACTGTTTGGTAGTTCAATTTATTTAATTTTTGCTGATGTTTTTTTTACCATCTATCGTGATGTTTATGATATTAAAAATTTTATTGGTCACATCTTCCAGCTATGTGCATATTATCTTCTTTTTAGAGCAATGTATTTTTCATCGATTGAAAAGCCATTTCAGCAGTTATTAGATACTCAAGCGAATTTAGAAAGATCACGTGAAAAGATGCACTTTATGGCCTATCATAATGAGGTGACAAATTTACCAAATGAACGTTTTTTGATGGAATCGTTAAAAAGAAATCTACACATATCTAAATCAGAAAAGGCCATTTTGGCCATCGAGATAGAACGTATTGCCACAATTAAAGCATCACTTGGGAGTACATATGCGGACCAACTGATAAACATGGTTGCGCAAAGGCTGAGAGATGTTTTACCAGAGAAGTATTTACTATGTATGTTAAGAGAAGATTATTTTGTTGTTGTAATCGATGAAGTGAATAATGAGCATCATCTTACACAGCTTAGTCAACAGTTACAAGATGCGATGTTGGCGTCATTTCAATTGCAACATTTTTCACTAAACGGTAATTTAAACATTGGGATTGCCTTATTTCCAGCAGACGCCTACAAGGAAGAAGAATTAGTGAGATTTGCATTATATGCCATGCATGAAGCTGGTAAAGTACCTTCACATACTCTATTTTATGAGTCTTCTATGTCTAGTAAAATTACGGAAAAGCTTATATTAGAAAATGATTTGCACTATGCACTAGACAATCATGAACTATTTTTAGAATACCAACCGCAAGTAGACTTGCAAGCGGGTAAAATTATATCTGTTGAGGCACTTATACGTTGGCGGCATCCTAAAAAGGGCTGGATTTCGCCCGGTGACTTTATTCCGATTGCTGAAGAATCAGGATTAATTATCCCCATTGGACAATGGGTGTTAGAGACTGCTTGTAGGCAAGTGAAACAGTGGGAACAAGCAGGGTTACCGTCGATTAAAGTTGCGGTTAATCTTTCATTAGGTCAACTGTTCCAGCAGAATTTGGTTGAAATGATTCAGGACGTCTTAGAACGAACAAGGTTAGAGTCTCGATACCTGCAGCTAGAAATAACGGAAAGTATGACGATCAATATTGACCATATGACAACCGTATTACATCAGCTAAAGGCCCTTGGTGTTACAATAGCGGTAGATGATTTTGGAACAGGTTACTCATCATTATCCTATCTGAAGGATTTCCCAATCGACTGCTTAAAAATTGATCGATCATTTATTCGCAAAATTCAAACCGATTCTACTGATAAAGCATTAGTTGACATGATATTGTCTATGGCGAAACATCTACGATTGAAAGTAGTGGCTGAAGGAATTGAGGAAGTTGAACAGTTATCATACCTAATAGCAAGTCATTGTGAAACTGTCCAAGGTTACTTATTTAGTAAACCTTTACCTCCAGAAGTATTGCAAGAAAATTATGATATACTACAACAAAATGCACGAAATATTTTAAAAAAGCTTAGTGTTTGTCAAGTATAGAAAATGGAAAGCTTTAAAACATCCTTGTTTCTTATTGAGACGAGGGTGTTTTTGTGTGGAACTTATTTAATTATCCTATTTTTGGATAGTAATACAATGTATGCACTTTATTTTATTCTTAATATACTAAATATAACGATAATTATTATTTTTCATGAATGAATAGCTTTTGTAACGTTGACTTTACTTAGATGAAGTAATATAATTTTCAAAATATAACGATTTAAATTAATTGAATAGTTTTATAATAATAATTTTTATGGATAATATTCTATAAAGATAGTGAAGTATATTAACAAGAAATATGGCAAGAGAATAGGAGTTTGGTTAATGGATATTATGCAAAAAGCTGTGGAAATGCATAGACAAGCACAAGGGAAAATGAAAATTGTAGCAAAAGTTCCAGTACAGGATACATATGATTTAAGTTTGGCGTACTCACCAGGAGTAGCACAGCCATGTATAGAAATCGAAAATAATCCACAGGCCGTATACGATTACACAATAAAAGGCAATTTAGTAGGGATTGTTACGGATGGAACAGCGGTTCTCGGTTTAGGCGATATTGGGCCGGAAGCGGCACTGCCTGTAATGGAGGGAAAGGCAATCTTATTAAAGCGCTTTGCAGATGTCGATGCATTTCCAATTTGTCTAGGAACAAAGGATGTCGATGAAATTGTTCGTACAGTCAAAGCGATTGCTCCTACGTTTGGAGGCATTAACCTAGAGGATATTTCGGCACCACGTTGCTTTGAAATCGAGGATCGTCTTCGTCAGGAATGTAATATTCCTGTATTCCACGATGATCAGCATGGGACAGCGATTGTGGTAGGTGCAGGCTTACAAAATGCTATTAAAATCGTTAACAAAAAACCACAAGACATGCAAGTTGTTATTAATGGTGCAGGGGCTGCTGGTATTGCGATTTTACGATTACTACTGCAAATGGGCTATAAAAATGTGATTATGTGCGATACAAAAGGCATTATTTTTGATGGCCGTCTGGAAGGTATGAATAGCATTAAAGAACAAATTGCAAAAATCTCGAATCCTGATAAGCTAAAAGGGTCGTTGGAGGATGCCATTGCAAATAGTGATGTTTTTGTAGGTGTATCAGTTGCTAATCTATTAACAAAAAAGCATATTGATTCTATGAACGAAAACCCTATAGTCTTTGCTTTAGCAAATCCAAATCCTGAAATTACGTATGAAAATGCACGTGCATGGGGTGTTCGTGTAATGGGTACAGGTCGTTCAGATTATCCAAACCAAGTAAACAATATGCTTGCTTTCCCAGGTATTTTCCGTGGCGCACTAGATGTACGAGCAACAGACATTAACGAAGCGATGAAGCTTGCAGCAGTTGAAGCGATTGCCTCTTTAGTGTCAGAAGAAGATTTATGTGAAGAGTTCATTATCCCAAAATCGATGGATGAACGTGTTGCAGGCGTGGTCGCAAAAGCGGTCGGTAGTGCAGCTATTGAATCTGGCGTTTCAATCTTATTCCAACAACCACGATTAAGGGTCTAAACGTTGCCCGTTTATTTATGTTCTACAATCATGGTATGATAGATGCGCAATGATTTGTAGATATAAAGGACGGGTTTTTATAATGGCACAAGAAGTGGCGAATAAATTTATAGAGAATGTATGTAATCATTTGGTTCGAAACATGAATATAGAACAGGTTGAACAGCATTTTAAAGAGACAATTGCGATGCAACGAGAGTCAGTGCAATCACAAACAGCTTTTTGGGATATGTTGATGATGAATATGCTATATTTCACAGAAAATGAGCAGATTTGGGAAAAAGAATTTTTAAAAATGCTTGTAAAAAAACAGTGGTTAAAGCCAACTGTACTTGAAGAAGAGCTACTGATGCACCAAATGCGTATTCGTCAGCAAGTTGCTGAACAATTGGATACAGCAAAGGAATTGTTCCATAAACAGTATGAAACGCAAGGCTTAACAGAAGAAGATATCGTTTATGATTATGCCTATAGTTCAGCAGGGCATTCAATGCGCATGGATTTATTGTCCGTGTTCGTGTCTACACCAGAACAATCGAAGGTGCTTTTTGATGCCGATCCACAGGAAACGATTCGTATTGTCAATGGTTATATTGCTTACCATACAGACAGTCTTATTAATAAAACAAAATTAATGTAATGTTGACGGACTCCCTTCCTTTGTGCAGTGGAGTCTTTTTATTGCAGAGAGTCTTACAAATGCTGAAGTAGGAGTAAGATTTGCGTTTTTATTCATTGAAGAAATATTGATGAGATAAGAAGTAAATAAACCAACATTTGTGCAGGATAATTATTGAATATGGTAAGATAGTAGTAATTTTATTTGAAAGGAATTTTGTCCATGAAATCACCGTTTACATTTAAACATACACAACCGTCCAATATGGATCCACATAAAAAATACCCAGCAATCTTTTTACTGCATGGTATGGGAAGCAATGAGGATGACTTACCACCATTAGTACAAAATTTTAAAGAGCAGTGTCATATTTTCAGTTTACGTGGTCCAATCACCCAGAAGCCAGGCTATGCATTTTTTACGATTCAAGAAATCGGTAAACCAGATCGAGCAATTTTTGATCAGGTGTTAGTGGCTCTGCAACGTTTTATGCTAGAAGCGATCGATGAACATCAAATTGACCCACATAAAGTTTATGTATTAGGCTTTAGCCAGGGTGCAATTTTAGCGCAGTCCTTGGCATTCGTCATGGGTAATCTAATTCGTGGAGTTGTAGCACTAAGTGGATACATGCCAAAATTTGTAACAGAAGAGTATGCTATTCGTCCAATCAATCATCTACAAATATTTATTTCACATGGTGATTATGATTACGTTATCCCATCACAATGGGGCGTTGAAAGCAAGGAAATATTTGAGCAATTCGGTGCACATGTTACGTTCAAGCAGTATCCCGATGGCCATGGTGTCACACCAGAAAATATGCAAGATATAGGTCAGTTTTTAGCACAAGAATTACAAGATAACGTGCATTAAAGACAAAAAAACAGGGTATCTCAAATTATAAAGATTTGAGACACCCTATTTTTAATTTGTAAGAAGGCGTAGTTAGTTATAATAGTTTTGATGTTAGTTTAGTCATGGTGCATTAAGCAAGTAATTTCTTTACTGTATTCGCTTGAGTGCCATAAAATTAAAAGCCGACTTCCTTACATAAGGAAGTCGGTTTTTACATTATTTCGATAGGCTTCTGTCTTTATCCGTTACCGCTGCAACCGCATCATGAATCGTTGTTTCAAAATGATTACTTTGAAGAGAGGATACACCTTGTATCGTCGTACCACCCGGAGAACATACTTGGTCAACAAGTGACCACGGGTGCTCTTGTGATTGTAAAATCATTTTCGCACTGCCGAGTACCGCATTTGCAGCAATTTCGAGTGCCATATTTTTAGGCATACCTTCTCGTACTGCTGCTCGAGCTAATGCATCAATATACATATAGGTGAAAGCTGGGGAGGCACCGCCAATTGTTGTAAATATCGAGAATAAATGTTCCGGTACTTCGATAATTGTACCGACAGTTTCAAATAAGGTTGTAACAAACTGAAGTTGTGTATTTGTTACTTGCTCACTAGAGGTATAACAACTTGTAGAAGCACCGATAAGAGCATTAATATTTGGCATAACACGAATAATAGGTGTGCCTTCAGATAAATATCCTTGTAGGTACGTTAAATTTTTTCCAGCAGCAATGGAAACAATGACTTGCTTTTCTTGTAAATACTTTCTTACTTCAGGTAAAACATCGGGTAACATCTGTGGTTTTACGCCTAAGATGATCACATCACAATTTGACATTAACTCTTCAATAGAATCCGTTACTTGTATACCATAAGAAGTTGCTAATTTTGTAGTTTTTGCTTTCGTACGATTATAGCCGTATATAGAATTGGACTGGAAATCACCGCTATTGCACATTCCTTTAATAATGGCTGTGGCCATATTTCCTAGGCCAATAAATCCGTATTTCACTTGGTAACACTCCTTCGTTTAGATAGAACATACATATCAGTATAGAACAGAATGTTTTTCTTGAATAGCAATATGCAGGAATGAAGGCAATACGGTTCAAATTCATGCCAGTCGGTGGTATCATAGAAGGAGTTGTGAAATGGATAGGCATCTGCCATTTACGAAATCATGTACTTTGTGTGAACTTTGAGACATACCCATTCCAAAAGAGGTAAAATAATAATTTGATATGTTTGATGCAAAATTTGTCGCTTTCTATCGGGGGAGGAAAGCGTGTAGAAATTATTAGAGAAAAGGAATTAAGATGAATGGAACAGAATCTAAAAACGGAGCACAATCCACAATCTGTAGAAACGACTTTAGAGAAGCCTTCGCGCACTACTATTTTAGCGCAGACAGTGAAAACTGGGATTATAAAGTCTAATTTAATTCCTATGTGGGCTGGATTGGCGCTAGGTATGTATAAAAATAAAATGACATTATTGGATAATATACCAGAAATAATTTTTGTAACAATCGGTTCTGCTCTCGTTATCGGGGCAGCTGGGGCATTTAACAATGTGTATGATCGTGATATTGATGCCATTATGCCACGTACGAAAAATCGTCCGACTGTAACTGGTGAAATGGCGGCGAAAACTACTTTGATGTTAGCCGTTGCTATGCTCATTATTGGAGTTGGAATGCTAGCACTTGCTTCACCACTTGCGGCGCTATTCGGATTCTTAGGCGTCTTTTTATATGTAGTTCCTTATACAATGTGGACAAAACGTCGTACAATTTACAATACTGAAATCGGTAGTATATCGGGAGCTGTACCTCCGTTAATCGGTTGGTCCGCTGTATCTTCTGATATTACTCACCCTGCCTTAATCGGTCTATTTTTTGTTATGGTGATTTGGCAGATGCCTCATTTTTATGCCATTGCCATTCGTAAGCGTGCTGATTATGAAGCAGCAAGTGTACCGATGCTACCTGTGATTAAAGGGATGCGTCGCACATACTATCAAACAAACTTTTATTTAATTTTACTGATTTTATCAAGCTTTTTATTCGGTTCGTTGAGTATAGGTATAATGCTTGTAGCTTTATTATTAAGTGTAGCATGGCTTGTGATGAGTATTTACGGGTATCATAGCAATAAGGATCAAGTGAAGTGGGCGACCAAAATGTTTGTCTTCTCTCTAATCCATATGACGATTCTATTTTCAACGGTAATTATTTACTCGTTGGTAGGGGTAATATTTAAATTATATTAAGCGTATTCAAAAGAAAAGGCCAACAAGTTATTCTTCACTTGTTGGCTTTTCCCTTTCCACGGAGGTAATGTGACAACTCGGCCATTCCAACGCATGTAACCGACCACCAAAAACAGCGCCACCGTCAATTCCAATGATATTATTTTTCCCAAAATAGACATTGAAATTGGTAGGATCATGATGGAGCCTATAAGTGGGTGTATGCCCAAAAATCACTACTTTTTCTCCTTTATAGCCTGCATGAAACTCTTCACGAATCCATAATAACTGCAGGGGATCGGTATCTTCTATAGCTACACCAGGCACTACACCGCCATGAACAAAAATAGCGTCCTCTAATTCAATATACGTCTCAAACGTTTCAATCAGCTGTAAATGTTCTTCGAGCTTAGGCAAAGTTTGAATAACACTCGGTAATGTATTGCTGTTAATAGCATCTTCAAAGTCTTCTGCCCGATAACCATAGCTAGCTAGTGTTTTATCTCCTCCGCATAGATCAATCCAATGCTTCCAAGGCTTAGGATGGCCAGAGCGACAGGCTTTTAGCATAATCGCCTCATGATTTCCAAGTAAAACACGTGCACCCTTTGTTTGTAGTTCTCCTACTAAATTTAAAACACCGCTAGAAGTAGGTCCACGGTCTATAAAATCGCCAAGTAAAAATAGCTGATCCTGGTTGGCATCATACTTTATCTTTACTAATAATTCTTCAAAAAGGTCTAATTCTCCGTGTATATCACTAATTGCTAGTATTCGTGTCATAAAACAGCATCCTTTCCAATATAAACGCGGTTACTATTAAGTATAGAGAAATGTTCTACAAAATTCGACTGTTGTACTTTAAGCATGTACTGACGGTTGCTTAAGCTGTCACTTGAAAACTACGAGTAAGGAAGACGTTCAAGTAAGAGTCAAGCTATTATAAGTACTGATCAATGGTCAGTGGAAATCTCTAGCGATAATAGTTTCACTTTATCATATGTCAGGGTGATTCCATTTCTTTATTCGTTCGTCTAGAGAGGTGGTATAGGAAAGGAGGGGATTATTTGCGACAACAATTTCAGCAAGATTATGAGATGCATAGTGATGCAATCTTTAAATACATTTATTATTTAGTGGGCAATAAGGAACTAACAGAGGACTTAACACAGGAAACATTCTATAAAGCTTTTCAACATTTTCATACATATAGACAAGAATCCAACGTTCAAACTTGGCTTCGTAAAATAGCAAGAAACCTAGTATATGACCATTTTAGGCGAAAGAAAATTTTGCAATTTATGCCGTTTTTTCAAAAAGAGCGTGTTCGAGATAAAGCGATGTTACCAGAGGAGTTTTTAATAAAGGGAGAGCATTTTTCAGCACTATTCCAAGCTCTTTTTGGCATTAAGCTTGAATATCGAGAAGCCATTATCTTGCGTTATTTGGAAGAGCTTTCTGTAAAAGAAACAGCGGAGGTTCTTGGATGGAGCGAGGTGAAGGTGAAAAATAATACAGCACGTGGCTTACAGGCACTACGAAAATGGTTAGGAGAGGAGGGGCTTGTGAATGAATGAAGAATTAAAGGATTTGTTACAGCAGATGCAGGATGTAAAACGAACGAATGCAGAAAAAGAAATGACTTGGGGAAAGTTGGATGACCGAATAGGAAGAGAAACCAGACGCAATCACTGGCAATATCGTACGATGTTTACAGCGTTACTTGCAATGTTAGTACTGTTCATGGCATTGCTAATAAATGCTAGTGACTATACGAACAAAAATGCGACACTCCCTTTGTCGAAGGAAATTCGTGCGGTTCATTTTTATGAAACAGATACAGCTAATCAATTTAATGGCAAGGGCTCAAAATTATATTTGGGTGTAGAAAAGCTCACATCAACAGCCTATCAACAGCTTGAAGAACTTTTAGCTTTACAACAAATCACTCAGTTGGGGCTAGATGAGATAAAGGAACTTGAAAGTAGTACTTTTGATTTGATTATTACATTTCAAGATGGGCATCAGCAACGCCTAAAATGGTATCGCTATGCTGCTGAAGGTGAACTATTAATGCAGGATTGGGATAGCAAAGTATTTTATGTGATTCCTGAGGCAATAGCATTGGAATTACGTGAGGAAATTTGGCAGCTCGAGGAAGACTTTTTATTGATTTCATTTAAGGGACCTTTCATAATAATTGGGTCGGCTCTACTAAATGCTTTGTTGACGCTATTGATACGGAAAAAATACAATCTTCCGAAAGAGCTAAATCTATTCCCACAAAAAAAATGGATGGCTGTTGATATTATTTGGGTGGCCCTATTATTCATATGGGCGACATTACAAAAACTTAAATTTGATCAACCGTTATTTATAGGGTGGGTCATACTAGTGGCAATAGTTGTATGTTATTGGCAATTTTGGATTAATCGTAAGCTAACGCCACATCCTGGCTATTTGCTATTACGTTATCTAGCTGTTTCCTATACTTTTGTCATTATTTCTTTCGTGTATTTCTCGCTTTCATAATAAAAGCTTCAAAGCTAAGTGTGAAGCTTCTATTACGGCGTTGTGAATCATTTAACTAAATTTTAAAGCTTTTCCCATACTTGCATGGCGATTTGCTCGTCAAAAGAAGAGAGTAGACGGCAGTTATTCGTATCTAAAATTCTATAGTGATTACTAATAACATTTTGCTGTAAACGATAGCCATTGCGTTCGCTAAGATTTTTCCACCATATGTAGCCGCCCATCGTTTTTTCTTTCGGTTGTAATGTCCCATGATTGGCGATTAAATCAATGACCTCAAGTGGGTCACCACCGAGCTCATGCTGTAAAATGGAGCTTTCACGACACAGGGCACAAACGGCTACGGCTGTTGTCCAGCCAGTCTGAATACGTCCTTTTTCGATTTGTACAAGTGTTTTTTTAGAAAGGCCAAGTAAATCACTCATCTGATCTTGTGTTAAAGTTTTTTCTGTTCGAATTAATTTTAGTTTTTCTGAAACGAGTGTGATTAGTTGTTCACGATGCATCCAAACACCCTTTCTTGCAGGTTGTTAAGCTCCATTATACATGAAAGTTGTATAAGGGGTGTGGTTTTGTCCGATTGAATTTTTCATTTGGTTGGTAGAATACGCACAAATATAAAAGAACTGCTCAATGAGATAACGTACACATTGAGCAGTCCTTATTATGTTTGTAGTGAGAAAAGGCTAATATTCGTATTTTTTTGTGTCAGAGATTACTTTGAAATGAATACCTTTAATTTGAGCGCTTACTTTATGACGAAGTGTATCAATATCTACAAGTTCGTCTTTATCATTTACGCACTCAGCGATTTCCTGTAAAAGTTTTGTGAAAGCCTCTTTGAATAAGGTGCGCATATTATCGAAGTCTAGGCTTCGGAAGCTACCATCAATATCAAATGCCTCTACAGAATTTAACTGCTTTGAAGCACCAGCAAAACGGTCATCGTACACGGTGTAGTTTTCGTCAGTCACAACAATTATATATAATATTTCACCTGTAATGGTTTTTAATTCGATATTTGTTTTGTGTTTTTTAACGTCGGTAATAATGTGAATACCGTTCGAATGATAAAGCTTGAACAATTTCATTGTAATGCCCCCTGATAATAGAATCATATTCATAGTTTCATTATATAGGTAAATGGCTAATAATGGAACATGACAATCGTTTTTGGATAGTAAAGCCCTATTTAAGCTATATTTGATAGAAACTATCAATAAAATATTAACACTATTATTTGATTTCTGTTACGATAGGTGCAGTTTTTCGTAAAGGGCGAACTTCTACATAATGGAGCTGGTGGCCTTGTTGTTCATAGACACTAAATACATATGGAGCAAGCTCAATGTTTTTGGCTATTTTATTTCCATTATTAACGGTTAAAAACCAGCCGCCTAGTGTTTCTACTTCTTCTGCATCAAGTGTCACATGTAATAAATTTTCTACATCTTCTACAAGCATTTTTGCATTTAAAATATAATGATTTTCATTTACTTTTCGAATTTCAGCAATTTCATCACCATCAAATTCATCGCGGATCTCACCGACAATTTCCTCTAAAATATCCTCTACCGTTACGAGTCCCGAAGTACCGCCATATTCATCCATTAAAATAGCCATATGAATACGTTCCTTTTGCATGCGTACGAGTAATTCTTGAATAGGGATCGTTTCAATAACACGAATGACAGGATTAATAAAATCTTCAAGCACTAATGATTCGTCTGTTAACCGTTCAATCAATCCATGCGTGAACAATTCTTTTGCGTTAAGTGAGCCTAAAATATTATCACGATCACCGTCATAAACGGGGTATCGTGTATATTTTTCTGAAGCGATAAAGTGGATAATATTGGTGAAAGTTTCGTTTTTTTCTATTCCAATTATTTCTGTTCGGGGCACCATAATTTCGCGTGCAATTCGCTCGTCAAATTCAAAGATATTATTAACGAATTTTAACTCGTTTTTGTTAATTTCACCGCTTTTAAAGCTTTCAGAAAGCAGTAGACGTAATTCTTCTTCTGTATGTGATAGTTCATGCTCAGAAGCGGGCTTCATGCCAAATAAGCCAACAAGAACACGGGCAGAACCATTTAAGAACCAAATGAATGGATACATTAATTTATAGAAAGCCATAATTGGTTTAGCAAAAAGAAGTGTAATCGTTTCTGCTTTTTGAATCGCAGCTGTTTTGGGCGCTAATTCACCGACAACAACATGTAGGAATGTTGCGATGGCAAAGGCAGAACCAATTGTGAAGATTGTCATGTACTTATCAGAAATACCGACCATCTCAAATAAGGGATGTAGCATAAATTCAAAAGTTTTTTCACCAACCATCCCGATACCAAGTGCTGTAACAGTAATACCAAGCTGACAGGCTGATAAGTACTCGTCCAAGTGATCGACGACATGTTTGGCAGAGATGGCTTTTTGATTGCCCTCCGCAATCAGTTGGTCAAGCCTTGAGGAACGTACCTTTACAATGGCGAATTCAGTGGCTACGAAAAAGCCTGTAAATGCTAATAAAATGGTAAAAATCGATAAGTTAAGTATGGTCTCCAAATAGTCGTTCTGTTAAAACAGAACGTCACCTCCTAATTATTAATGAGTAATAGTAAGGATTGCATAAGTGCAATACTTTCAGGCGAAACGTTTTTTTTGATTGATTGAATATTTTTTTTGTCTTGTTTGTCCATTAGCGCAAGTAGCGAAGTTACATCATGCTCTAAATCTTGCATTTTTAAGCGAAGCGTTTGTACATCAATTTCTTCATATGGTGTGATGTTTAGTTCGTGTTGTATTTCTTCGAGTGAAAGACCCTCCAATTTACGTTGCTCGATATCATGCAGTCGTTCAATCATAGTAGGGGCATAGTAGCGATAATTTGAAGCAGAGCGTTCAGCTTCTAATAAACCAATATTTGTATAGTAATCAATTGTTCTTTTGGTAATGCCGGTTTTTTCTGCAAGTTCACCAATTTTTAATTTCTCTGTCCCAATACAAACACCTCCAAACCATCACGTGATACTTTGATTATAACGTGTTAGTTTAATAGTATTCAATGAATAAGCTCAAATATTTCAAAATTGTAAGATTTATTTCGAAATATATTCGTGATAACAGGCACTGAGAGTAATGGCATTTGGCGTGTAACATAGAAAGTTCGTAATAAAAAACGCTGTGCACATGGCGCAGCGTTTCTTCTATGTTTCGATGGATGTACTATTATTCTGGATTTCCAAACGTACTTGTGTTTTGTAATGGCCGACTAGCATAATAACGAGGGCAGCAAAAACCATAATCCCTGCGAAAAGTAAAGCTGCTTTATAGCTCTCATAATAAGCTGCTAGTTTACCCGCAATTATCGGTCCGATAATTTGTCCAAATGCATAATATGTTGTTAACACAGAAACGACTGCGTTACTTTGGCTCGGGAATGTCTGTCTTGCATAGGATGTGGTCATCGTAACGATACCAACGAAGGTCATCCCAAACAAAAACGCGGAAACAAGTACGCTTGGAACGGTTTGTGAAAAGACTGGTAGAATAATACCAATGACCTGCATCACATATGCTACCGATAATACGGTAACAGGAGAATATTTTGATAACAGCATTATCCAAACAGGGGCAGATGGCACAGCGGCTAAACCAACCACCACCCAACTATATGAAGAATAGGCCGATAATGCAGGGATATTATGAATTATATCCACTAAGAAGGTTCCCGTTATAATATAACCAAGACCCTCTAATCCATAAGAAGCAATCAGCCAAGGCATAAAACCAGCTGTCATCTTTCCTCTAGAGGAAGACACTTTCTTTACACCATCTTGAATGGTTAAATTGCGCCATGTAACAAGTGTGATGCAGAAGAAGGCAAGCGAAAGAATGCCAAGTCCAAGCCATGCGCCTTTCCATGTGTAAGAAATCTCTAAGTAGGGCACAAGTAAGCCCGAAATGGCGATACCAAGCCCAATCCCACTAAATAAATAGCCGGACCATTTTGTTAAAATAACTTGCGCTAGGTAATCCATTATTATGCTGGATGTTAAGACAAAAATAAGTCCGCCTGTCACACCAGCAATAAAGCGTAATAGCATCCATACGAAAAACGCCTCTGTTAAGCCCATCCATATGATCGATAGGATATTCAATATAACACTTATTAATAATAGGTATTTTTTGCGTCTAAACAAAAATCCTGCCCATAATGCCCCCACAAAATAGCCAACAAAATTGCTTGATGCTAAATAACCAGCTGTTTCTAGTGTGAAACCAGCGTCTCTCCGCATAAATGGTAAAATCGGTGTGAACGCGAAACGACTGATACCCATCGCAATGACAAGCAACAGGATTCCCCCCAGTAAAACACCAGCGTGCTTTTTATTCATAGCCAAAACCCCTCTGTGAAAAAATGTAAAGCTATGATTTTAGTATATAGTAGATAAGGGTCTGGAGGTATTTAATTTTAAGATTTACATAAAAACGCATTGTATAATAATAGCTATTCTAAACGATATAATCGCTAGAAAAGCTAAGAAATTCATTTTTGTAAGTATGTATCATATAGATAATGAAGAGCCTCTTCGCCAGTCTTTTGTAAAATCATTTCATTTTTATAGACAAGTTTTAAATCGGTGTGAGCACTATCAATTTTATCACTGTTAATGGCACATGTAATCGTTACTAACCCAGTTTCAGCAAGCTTTTTTTGCATAGTATCGTCCCAGCCTTGCTCAGAAAATAATGGTGGTTGCCAAGTGCCTTGTACTTTTAGCACGTTCTGCTTAGCGTCATAATCCCACCGTATGTCACGTAAAATAGTTTTAAATAAGTCGTTTACAGTAAAAGAGTTTTCGTTGTAGTCAATCGGTATTGCTCTGATAGCGTGAACATCACGACTAACTGCACTAGCTGCTGAGTCAGCTTTTGAAGTAATGCCAGATGCGGCATCTTTAATTTCGGTTAGTCGATCGCCACAGCCTACAAGTAATGTTGAAAGGAATACGACACAAGCTACTTTTGTCATCCGTTTCATAAGTAATCCCTCCAGTATAGCAAGTTATTACTTACTATATTAGCGAAAAGGAAAACATGAAAAAAGGGCATAGGGAGCTGACATTGTGTCGTTTTTGCAACGATATTAGCTGTAACGAATGGTATTGTCGTTCATGGCAGGTAGGGAAGGTCTTAAAACTTCGTAACTTATTTCCAAAGAAAAGGAGTGGTTTGTTATGAAGATTAATGATGAAATTCTTGAAAGGTTAGGAACTTATTTTGTGTATCATGCAATATATGAAAATTATGGTATTACGTTCGAAAGCTTTGTTGATCGTTGGGTTCGAGGGATACTTGAGGTTTAAGTTGTTGAATGGACTTTTGTTTGTAATTAAAAAAAGTCGTGTTCAACAAACGAACACGACTCTTTTATTGATAAGGAAACTATAGATTTTTTACTGTGAATAGCCTGGGATTTAGTTGTCGTCCAGGCTAAAACGCTATATCCTCGAGGATTCATTCTCTTGGGAAAAAGTGGTGGAGCGCTTACTTTTACTTCGGCTTGTAAGCTGTTGTCAGATGTAGACGAGCACTTTAGCGTATTTGTTCCTTAAAATAGTTTGTAATGAATTGATTGGCTTCCTGCCAGTTATAGACACGCACGACATTGTCAGGTACAACAAGACGATTATAGGGTGTGTCGAATAACACGACAGGTATTTTTAACTCCTCTGCGAGCATAACCGCATTATCATGCTTATCTTCAAAGAAAGCCGCAACACCATGCTTTTTCGCCGCTGCCAGCTTATCATGACTACCAATCAGTTCGATATGATCGTATGGAATCGCTTGAGATTTAAACCAATTCAACGTTATATCCGATACATTTTCACCACGCGCAGAAATGTAATACAGTTCATAGTTATTTTGCCAAGCGTTTAAAATGTTTTTTGCATCTTTGGCGGCCTCTGATACTTTATACATATAAGGTTCGTTTTCTTTAAACCATGTATTGAATGCTGCACGATCTACAGGGTGCGGAAATGCAGATAAAAAGTCATATTCGCATACATCATCTAGTGTAATATTGACATTATATTGTTTATTAATATGAGGTATGAGTGTACTAGGACATGTCACTGTACCATCAATATCGATACCAAAACGAGGCTTTTTCATGCTAGGACCTCCTTAGGCGTTCGCTTTTTCTGCTTCTTCAGCCGCACGCTTTTCTACCATTTCAGCAGCTAATTTATCGATTTCTTTTTTCAACTCTTCAACCATTGTTTCTTCAGGTACTTTACGAACTGTTTTGCCTTTCATGAATAGTAAACCTTCTCCACGTGCGCCAGCGATGCCGATATCTGCTTCGCGTGCTTCACCAGGTCCGTTTACCGCACAGCCAAGAACCGCTACTTTTAACGGTACATTAAGTTTTGAAATGTATTCTTCTACTTCATTGGCGATCGAGATGAGGTCAATTTCAATTCGACCACATGTCGGGCAAGAAATAAGTGTAGCCATGTTAGAGGCTAAGCCGAATGATTTTAATAGTTCACGTGCTACTTTTACTTCCTCCACAGGATCTGCAGAAAGGGAGATGCGTAGCGTGTTTCCGATTCCTTTTGATAGGATTGCACCAAGACCAGCAGCAGATTTTACAGTACCTGCAAATAATGTTCCTGATTCAGTAATCCCAAGGTGAAGCGGGTAATCAAAGGCTTTTGCAGCTTTTTCATAAGCCTCGATTGCTAAATTGACGTCTGATGCTTTCATCGACACGATAATATCATGGAAATCTAAGTCTTCCAAAATTTTAATATGGTGAAGTGCAGACTCAACCATGCCGTCTGCTGTTGGGTAACCGTATTTTTCCAAGATATGACGCTCTAGCGAACCAGCGTTTACGCCAATACGAATTGGAATACCCTTCGCTTTTGCTGCGTTGACAACTGCTTCTACTTTTTCTTTACGGCCAATATTACCTGGGTTAATACGAACTTTATCGATACCATTTTCAATCGCTTTTAATGCTAATTTATAGTCAAAGTGAATATCAGCTACCAATGGGATATTGATTCGTTTTTTGATTTCTGCAATCGCATCTGCTGCACGTTCATCTGGTACTGCGACACGAACGATTTGACAGCCTGCTTCTTCAAGACGAAGGATTTCTGCAACTGTTGCCTCGACATCATGTGTTTTTGTTGTACACATACTTTGAATGAATAATTCATTACTACCACCTATTGTTAAATTACCGACACGTACAGGACGTGTTTTTGAACGGTGACAAATTTCACTCATTAACTTTCTCTCCTTTTCGGGCCACTACTTTCAGCCGTCACTGTCATTTATTTTAGCAGTGTAAGAAAATAAGGACAAGGAAGAAACGTTAACTTTTCATTTTCCGCATTTGTTTTCGAATGCAAATGACAGAGGAAGCTTAATGTTTTCGCCAGGAATAAGTGCCTGCAACTGTAAATGTGGGTTTAATTCGTAAAAGAGCTGTAGTCGTTCTGGAAAGGTCATGGGTACTTTTGCAGGATGTAGGGCAAATAAGCTATGGATTGTATCTCCTTGAATAGTTTGTACATTGATATAATTTGGCTCACATTGTTCTTCACAAAGTGCGTTTGCAGTATCTTTTGGATAGAATGCAGCGAGAGGTAATGTCCCTTCTGTCAAATCTATTTTTACAACAAAGGCGATAATTACAATAATGGCTGTTAAAATTAATGCGCGCAAAAAATCCCCTCCTTTTCTACACTATATTGAGAAGAGAGGGGAATCATGCACATTATTTTGCAATTGGTTGTTTTGGATATTTTGTAAAAGCTATAATTAATAGAGTAATGGTTAAAAGTAGCGATAGTATTGAGATAATCGTATTGCTAATAGGTAAGTATTCTGAAAGTGTACTTAAGATAGTCGCCCAAGTAATAGCGAACGTTGTTGTACGCCATATATGACGATACTCACCACGGCGTTTCATGATCTTCAATATAAAAAGCCCTGCTAAGGCGTAGATGGCAATTTGTGCAAAAATAAGCATGGTTGTAAAAACAAAAAGCATGATGAGCGTTGCCGGGTATAAAAGCCATTTAATATCGTCTATGTATTCCGTCAAGCCGCTAATATTAAAGGTATCGATAGAAACGCCAGCGGTAAAACGGCCGAATGAGAAAATAGTAATAAAACTAACTAGTAAAAAGGTGTATTGAATAACCTTTCCGATAGGTAGTAGACGATAGGCAGCTAGTTTTTTAGGGTGAATCAGACTGTCGATAAATAGTTGTGAGTGTTTCATAAAATATCTCCTCCAATCGATATTCTAACATGTTCAACTGTGACAAGATATGAATTGAATTCGATTACCTGTGAAGCTAATGCTAAAATGTTAACATTGTGTAAAGAAGTTAAAGGTTTTCTTTACTTTTTGTACGATTTCATTTAATGATTAGGAATAGAGTAGTAGAGACGTAGGAATTGGAGCGAATACAATTGACAATAGATTGGCAAAGCATACTATTTCAATTTTTAGGCGGTTTAGGGGTCTTTTTATTTTCCATCAAATTAATGGGAGAAGGGCTACAAAAATCCGCAGATGACCGACTGCGCGAATGGTTGAATCGATTTACGACAAATCCGTTAATGGGTGTATTAGTAGGAATAATCGTGACAGTTTGTATTCAGTCTAGCTCTGCAACGACAGTCATTACCGTTGGACTAGTGAGTGCAGGCTTTTTAACATTACGTCAAGCAATTGGCGTCATAATGGGAGCCAATATTGGTACGACATTCACGGCATTTATTATCGGCATTGATATGGGTATTTATTTTTATCCGCTACTCGCGATTGGCGCAACATTTTTATTTTTCTTTAAAAGAGCGATTTATCATCATGTAGGTCAAGTTTTGTTTGGCTTTGGCGGTCTATTTTTAGGGCTTGAGCTAATGAGTGCAAGTATGCAGATGCTTCATCAGCTAGCTGACTTTGCTTCATTAACGGTACTTCTAAGTAACCAGCCTATTTTAGGCGTTTTTCTTGGTACAATTTTTACGTTGCTTGTTCAAAGCTCCACAGCAACTGTCGGCGTACTACAAGGCTTATATGCAGAGCACTTAATTGGTTTGGAGAGTGCGTTACCGATCTTATTTGGCGAAAATATTGGCACGACGATTACAGCAGTATTAGCTTCGCTCGGCGCTTCCATCTATGCAAAACGAGCAGCGGCGGCACACGTGCTATTTAACGTCATCGGTACGGTAATTTTCATGTTGTTTTTCACACCTTTTATGCACTATGTACAATGGATCAGCGAGCTGTTCCATTTAGAGGCACGTATGCAAATAGCTGTGGCACATGGCTCGTTTAATATCTTTAATATGTTGATTCAACTACCCTTTATTGGCGGTTTGGCAGTCCTAGTAACAAAAATACTGCCAGGGCATGACGGAAATATTGATGTTACGACGAAGCATCTTGACCCTACGTTTATTGATTCTTCGCCCGCTATTGCACTTGGGCAGGCGAAAGAAGAGGTTTTACGAATGGGTGACCATGCATTACGTGGTTTGGAAGAAACTTTTTTATATATGAAAACGGGTGAAGCTGAGCATATCCCCACAGTCCTACAATTGGAAGTAGCGCTCAATCATTTAGATAAGGAAATTACCAACTATCTCGTGATGGTGTCTAAGCAACCTCTTTCTCGTGCAGATTCGGTACGTCATCATACACTGCTAACGAATGTACGAGATCTTGAACGTATCGGTGATCATTTCGAAAATATTTTAGAACTTTTACAGTATAAGGATCATCATGAGGTAAATTTGAGCAAATCAGCGCGACAGGATTTAATTGGAATGTTTAGTCTTGCGATTGAAGCGGTACGTAAAAGCATTGAAGCACTGGATACAGCAAGTCTTAGTTTAGCACAGGAAGTAACTGAACTAGAGAGTCTAATCGATGATATGGAGGATAAACTAAGACAAAAGCATCTTGCGCGCTTAAATGCTAATGAATGTAGCGGTGCAGCGGGCATCGTCTACACGGATATCGTCAGCAACTTAGAGCGTATTGGCGATCATGCCGTTAACATTGCAGATTCTATTTTGGGTATTCGTCATTAAAATTGTGGAACTTTTTATAGTGCCCTACGTATAAAAAGGCAATGTGGGGCAAAAGGAGAGAGGTTTTATGGAAGTTGTTGGCTGGATATTAGTAATTGCCTGCTTTATCGTATCATTTGTTGGGCTCGTGTACCCGATTATACCTGGTGTGATTTTTCTAGTCGGAGGCTTTTTACTATATGGCGTATTTTTTTCATTTTCTGATTTAAGCTGGTGGTTCTGGGTAATTGAAATATTATTTGTTGTATTATTATTCGGCGCTGATACAGTAGCAAATGCATTCGGTATAAAAAAATTCGGTGGCTCGAATGCGGGTATGTGGGGCAGTACAATAGGCTTGTTAATTGGCCCATTCGTCATTCCTTTCGCTGGGATACTAATCGGTCCATTTTTAGGTGCGGTTATTGCAGAGCTGGCAGTGGAGCGACGTACTGTGAGCGAAGCCGTAAAAAGTGGAATTGGTTCACTGATTGGTTTTTTAACATCAACCGTAGCAAAAGGGGTAATTCAAGTCGTTATGATTGTTGTTTTTTTTATCGCAATTTAACGTTGACAACGGCAGTAATTGCGGAAGATTTAAACGTCGAGTGCATATATGTGCATCAAATTTAGGGATGTTTAACAAAATAAAGGAGCGGGTATGATAGTAATCGAATTGGTTTTTCAGTCAAAAGGCTGAAATCTTGGATTTGAGGTATTTTTCATTGAATGGTTTGACCAATTTTGATAATCTAAGGATGTACTAATATTATTTCTTTATTTTAGGGAGGAACTTAACAATGGCTTACGAATTACCACAATTAACTTACGCTTATGACGCATTAGAACCACATATTGATGCAAAAACAATGGAAATTCACCATTCTAAACACCACAATACTTATGTAACAAATTTAAACGCAGCAGTTGAAGGTACTGAATTTGCAGAAAAAGATATTAACGAATTAATCGCTAACATCGATGCACTTCCAGCTGACAAACAAACAGCTGTACGTAACAATGGTGGCGGACATGCTAACCATACATTATTCTGGGAATTAATCGCTCCAGGCGGTTCAAATACACCAGTTGGTGAAGTAGCAAAAGCAATCGATGCTAAATTCGGTTCTTTCGATGCTTTCAAAGAGGAATTTGCAAAAGCTGCAACAACTCGCTTCGGTTCAGGTTGGGCTTGGTTAATCGTTGATGGTGATTCAGTAGCAGTAACATCTACTCCAAACCAAGACTCTCCAGTAATGGAAGGTAAAACACCAGTTCTAGGATTAGACGTTTGGGAGCATGCTTACTACTTAAACTACCAAAACCGTCGTCCAGACTATATCGGTGCTTTCTGGAACGTAGTAAACTGGGATGTAGTAGAAGCTAAATTCCAAGCTGCAAAATAATAGTATTTAATACAGCGCTATGCTAAAGGTGAGAATAAATCACCTTGGCATAGCTTTTTTGATTTTACCGAGTACTTTTTTTGATTTATCGCCCGAATTGGCTAATTTACAAGTGTAAGAAACTTTTCTTATGAAAGGTCGTCAAATAAATGATGCTTTACTCAAGGGTATGCTTTTCTGACGGTACTTCGGATGGTATACTTAGTATCGTGTATTTAGACAGTAATTAGAGGAGGAGGGAATACATATGCGCAAAGCACCTGGGAAAAATCGTGCTGCGAGTGTTAAAGCTAAACATCATTCCAATTTAACATTTCGAATGAATGTCCTTTTCTTTGCTATATTTATCATATTTTCAATGTTAATTTTTAGGCTTGGTTATATGCAAATTGTAAAAGGGGAAGAGTATGTACGACTTTTAGAGAGTAAAGAGGAAGTTCCTGTTAATACAAGTGTGCCAAGGGGCCGTATGTATGATCGTTACGGGCGTATTTTAGTCGATAATCAGCCAGAAAATGCGATTACGTATACGAAAATGCAGACGACAAAAACGGATGAAATACTGGAAATTGCGGAGAAGTTGGCGCAATTGATTGAACAGCCAACGAAACGTGTCACATTACGGGATAAGAAGGATTTTTGGATTCTTAAAAATCACGATGCTGCCTATGAGAAGATAACAGACAAAGAAGAAGCAAAAATTAAAACGCAAGAAAACATTACGACAAGTCAAATCAATGCTGAGATTGATAGTGTTGTGCGTGAGCGTATTACAGACGAAGAATTAGCACAACTTACAGAGGCTGATTTAGAAGTGTTGGCGATTTACCGAGAAATGGCATCCGGCTACAATTTATCGCCGCAAATCATTAAGAGTGAAAATGTATCGGCTGATGAATTTGCGCGTGTCTCCGAACGTCTAACAGAATTACCAGGGGTCAATACGACAACGGACTGGAAGCGTGTCAAATTATCATCGCTTTCTATTTTAGGACGTACAACGCTACCAACAAAAGGGATTCCTAAAGAAAAGCTGAACTATTATTTAGCGCGCGATTACTCACGCAATGACCGTGTTGGGGAAAGTTATATTGAAGCCCAGTACGAAGAGCTTTTACAAGGACAAAAAACAGTTGTCAAAAATATTACCAATAAAAAAGGGCAAGTTGTCGATACGATTACTACGTACGAGGGCGAGCCAGGTAAGGATTTAGTGTTAACACTTGATAGCGAATTACAGGCAGAGACGGAGAAAATTGTAGAGGATGAGCTGCTGAAATTAAAGGCAAAATCTGGATCATATCTATTAGATCGTGCCTTTTTAGTGATGATGGATCCTAAAACAGGGGATATTTTATCGATGGTCGGTAAGAAAATTGAGAAGGATCCTGAAACAGGTAAAAACATCATCGTAGATTATGCATATGGTTCATTCACAACAGCCTATGAGGCAGGATCAGTAGTAAAAGCAGCTACAATGTTAACAGGTTATAATCAAGGAGTCATTACGCCAAGTACTGTATTCGGAGACGAACCCATTCATTTACTGGGCACGCCAAAAAAGAGCTCGATTTTTAACCGTGATAGCTATATATCTATGGATGGTTTGACAGCTCTTGAGCGTTCTTCTAACGTATATATGTTTAAAACTGCCCTGCTTATTAATGGAACACCTTATAGTTATATGATGCCGCTACGTTTAAGAGATGATACGTTTTCAAAAATGCGTAATTCTTACTCGCAATTTGGCTTAGGGGTAAAAACAGGGATTGATTTACCGAATGAATTTAGTGGCGTGCAGGGGCCATCAGGTCCAACGATGGGTGGTAAAACACTCGACTTAGCAATTGGGCAGTATGATACTTATACACCAATGCAATTAGCACAATATATTTCTACAGTGGCAAACGGTGGTTATCGTATTCAACCACATGTGGTAAAAGAAGTGCGTGACCCATCAAAAGATGGCCAGAAGCTTGGGCAATTAGTAACAGAAGTGGGACCGACGATTTTAAATAGCATCGATAATTCAGCAGAAGAAATTAACTATGTGAAAAAAGGGCTTCGTCGTGTATATACAGGGAATCAAGGTTCTGCACGTAAACAATTCGCCAATGCACCTTATACAGCAGCTGGGAAAACAGGTACAGCTGAGGTAGTTTATTATGGACCATTAACAGAGCATTATGGGACTAATACATCTAACTTAACACACGTTGGTTTTGCTCCCTATGAAAATCCTGAAATTGCTTATGCTGTTGTCATTCCTTGGGTAACAACAATTTTTACAGAGTATTTAGATAATAATAATGAAATTGCTAAACGTTCAGTGGATAAGTATTACGAGTTAAAAGAAAAATATGATTCTGCGAAAGTTACTGATAGCAATGTAGAGCAACCAATTTTACCAGCAATCACGAAAGAAAAAATTGCTGAAGATGAGCAACAATAACAAAACTGCTAGTGCATGAAAAATGCCTAGCGGTTTTTTTCTTCCATTGAGTTGACTTTGATTATTTAGATCGATTATCGGCTTGGCGGATAGAATCTATAAAGTGATGGATAGAAAGTGAAAAGTGACGGATAGACGGATTAAAGTGACGGATAGACGGATTACGCCATAAAGCGGGCATGGATTTTACAGCACGCAGTTCTATATAAATAAGAAAATCGACTGTTTCTCATAGAAGAGACAGTCGATTTTTTTATTAGGCAGATAGTTGCTGGACAGCTAATTCAAATTGTTGCTTTGGTTTTGTACCATAAAGCTCTATATTATTACAGAAATAAGACTGTACCATAAAATCCACAGCCTCCTGTAAAGATAACTCCCGATGTTTCATGACAAGTGTTAAATACGTTTTAAAGTAATCGGCATTTTGTACTTTTGCATGTTTTATCACAAAGTCAAACCCCTCTTATATTATTTTCTGACACACAATTGCTTATTATAGCATCTTTCATAGGGGAAGCAAGTTTTATCTTCATTCAGAAGAAGACTCTCACCCCTTAAGATGGTGAAATGAATGTGGGTGTGGCCCCTTTTCGTTGGGTGTCCAATCTCCTGTCGCTGCCGCTACGCTTTCGCACATAAAACACCTGCTTGAAATAGAGGAACTCAGGCTAAGAACTTCACATCCTGTGAAAACGCCTGAGTGACCAACATCATGTTGCTGCCGCTACGTTAGCACTACACTTTCGCACAAAAAACATCTGTTGGCCTAAAGCCTCCGGTGAATGTCACGGATTTTGAAAGGAGTGAATTGTGCAGGCACAATTCAAAATCCGAACGCAATTACGCCAAGGTGAAATTGATGTCAATTGTAAATTCTTCTTTACAATCATTTACAAACCATTACATTCCTTTACGTCTCTTTTACGAACGGTTTATACGACTTCAACAATCAGTGTTTATAGTAAAGATTGTAAGGCAAACAACTATAAAAAAGTTAGTGACGGAGGCAATGAGATGAAAAAGTGGAAGTACTTAACGATGACAGCGGTAATGGGTTCAGCATTAATGCTAGGTGCATGTGGTGGTGACAACGCTACTCAAAACGGTAACAATGCAGAAACGAATGCACCAGCAAGTTCAGGTCAAGATGCTGCTGACGAAAAACTGCAAGGTTCTGTAGCTGGAGATGGTTCTTCAACAGTAGCGCCGATTATTGAAGCAGTTGTAGAAGAGTATGCAGGTGCACAACCGGATGTCAAAGTATCAGTAGGTGTTTCTGGAACTGGTGGTGGCTTTGAAAAATTCATCGCAGGAGAGACAGACTTTTCAAATGCATCTCGTTATATAAAAGATGAAGAGAAAGCGAAACTAGAAGAAGCAGGTATTGCTTTTACAGAGCTAGCTTTAGCATATGACGGTTTATCAGTAGTCGTAAACCCTGAGAATGATTGGGCAAAGGATTTAACAGTAGAGCAATTAAAACAGATTTGGGTTGAAGACGGGAAAGAAAAGAAGTGGTCTGATATCGATCCATCATGGCCAGCTGAAAAAATCGTATTCTATTCACCAGGTACTGACTCTGGAACATATGACTACTTTGATGAAGTGATTTTAGATGGCGCGGATCTAGTAAGTGCTGCAACATTATCAGAGGATGATAACATGCTAGTGCAAGGTGTAGCAGGTGACAAAAATGCAATCGGCTTCTTCGGCTATGCGTACTACTTGGAAAATAAAGACAAATTAAACATTGTGAAAGTAAATGGTGTAGAACCTACAAATGAAACAATTGAAACTGGTAAATACGAACCACTTTCACGTCCATTATTCACATATGTAAAAAATAGCGCGATTAAAGATAATGCAGCAGCATATGATTTCATGAAATTCACACTTGAAAACTCAGGAGATATGGCTGAGGCTGTAGGTTATGTTCGTCTACCTGAAGAAAAATATGCTGAAGGTTTAAAAACTTTAGAAGGCTTAAAATAAGTAGACATGCATAGAGGGAAAGAGATGTATGCTCTTTCCCTTGCTTACTTGAAAGGAGCACCCAATGGTTTCTCAAAAAGAAAATAAGACAACTTCTGTGCAGCAATTAATTGCGAATTCACGCAATCATAAAACGAAGAAAATAGTGGAAAAAGCAATGCCAGCTCTATTATTTTCTGCAGCCCTGATCTCTATTTTGACGACATTTGGCATTGTTTTCACCCTTATTTTTGAAACGTTTGAGTTTTTCAAACGTGTTTCGATTACGGATTTCCTATTTGGTACACAGTGGCTACCGTTTTCAGGAAAGGAACCGTTATTTGGGATTCTACCACTTATTGCTGGTACGTTGAAAGTCACACTGATTGCAGTTGTGGTGGCAGTACCATTTGGGATTGCGTCAGCGATTTATTTAAGTGAATATGCGAATGAGAAAACTAGACGTATTGTTAAACCGATATTAGAAGTTTTAGCAGGAGTACCAACAATTGTTTATGGTTTCTTCGCACTCACGTTTGTCACACCGATGTTACAACAAATTATTCCTGGGTTAAAACTTTTTAATGCACTAAGTCCAGGGATTGTTGTAGGGATCATGATTTTACCGATGATTACTTCACTATCAGAAGATGCCATGTCGTCTGTACCCAATAGTATGAGAGAAGGTGCACTTGCGCTCGGGGCTACAAAGTTTGAAGTGGCCATTAAAGTAGTTTTACCTGCGGCTTTATCAGGTATTATAGCATCTGTTGTACTCGCTATTTCCCGGGCAATAGGTGAAACAATGATCGTATCACTTGCAGGAGGATCCACGCCGAAATTTGATTTGGATGTCACAGATTCAATTCAAACGATGACAGCATATATTGTGCAGGTTTCAACAGGTGACGCAGGTTACGGAACGACAATTTACTACTCTATTTACTCAGTAGGATTCACATTATTTATCTTTACATTAGTGATGAATTTAATCGCTCATTATATTTCGAAACGCTTCAGGGAGGTTTACTAGCATGCGCTATATCGATGACTCAGTTGTCATGAAACGAATGACGAAGCGTATTACATTCAATAAAGTTTGGAAGACTTTGTTTTTCTTAGCCACTACATTTGCATTAGTGATGCTTGCTATTTTGCTATACCGCATAGTGACGCAAGGTATAGATTATTTAAACTTCAATTTCTTAACAAATTTCGCTTCACGATTTGCGGATAAAGCGGGAATCAAAGCGGCATTAGTCGGCTCACTTTGGCTGATGGGCGTTGTCGCACCCGTCTCAATCATTTTAGGTGTAGGTACCGCGATTTATTTAGAAGAATACGCAAAGAAAAATAGACTGAATGACTTTATTCGTATGAATATCTCAAACTTAGCGGGCGTACCTTCCATCGTTTTTGGTTTACTAGGGTTAACGATTTTTGTTCGTATGATGGAGTTAGGTAAAAGTATTTTAGCGGCAGGCTTTACGATGAGTTTACTAATTTTACCCGTTATTATAGTAGCTGCACAGGAAGCCATTCGTGCTGTGCCAAGTGAACAACGTGAAGCATCTTACGGTATGGGCGCGACAAAATGGCAAACAATTCTACGTGTCGTCCTTCCAGCAGCAATACCAGGAATTTTAACTGGAAGTATTTTAGCATTATCTCGTGCAATTGGTGAAACAGCGCCACTTGTGGTTATCGGAATTCCAGTTATTTTACAATTTTTACCTGATAATTTACTAAGTCAGTTTACGGCGCTACCAATGCAAATTTATGATTGGGCAAAACGTCCACAAGAGGCATTTCAATATGTAGCAGCGGCCGGTATTTTAGTGCTAATGACAGTGCTCTTACTGATGAACTCTATCGCGATCTTTATTCGAAATAAATTCCAAAAACGTTATTAATGAGGTGACCTTATGGTAATAGATTTTAAAGAGGAAAAATCAGTTGTCAAAACGATTCATACAGGCGCAAAGCCTTCTATAGATGTAGCAAAAAAAATGGTATATGATACACGCAATTTAAATTTATGGTACGGCGATCACCATGGTTTAAAGGATGTCAATTTAAGCATTTATGAAAACGAAGTAACAGCTATAATTGGTCCTTCTGGATGTGGGAAATCGACGTATTTAAAAACATTAAACAGAATGGTAGAGCTAGTACCAATCGTTCGTACATCTGGTGAAATTTTATATCGTGAGCGCAATATTTTGGATAAAAATTATACAGTAGAAGAATTAAGAACGCATGTAGGGATGGTCTTCCAAAAGCCAAACCCATTCCCAAAATCTATTTATGATAATATCGCATATGGCCCTCGTATACATGGTATTAAAAACAAAAAAATTCTGGATGAAATTGTTGAGAAATCATTACGTGGTGCGGCTATTTGGGATGAGGTTAAAGACCGTTTAAATCAAAATGCATATGGACTTTCCGGTGGGCAGCAGCAACGTATTTGTATCGCGCGTTGTTTAGCAATCGAGCCAGATGTCATTTTAATGGATGAGCCTACATCTGCACTTGATCCAATTTCTACGTTAAAGGTTGAGGAATTGGTACAAGAGCTGAAAAAAGATTATTCGATTATTATTGTCACACATAATATGCAACAAGCGGCTCGTATTTCAGATCGTACAGCATTTTTCCTAAGCGGAGAAGTTATTGAATACGACAAAACGGATGTGATTTTCCAAACACCTGCCGATCAACGTACAGAAGATTATATTTCAGGACGCTTTGGCTAAGGAGGAACGAAAGATGGTAGTGCGTGAACGCTTTGAGCAAGAGTTAAAAGAAATTCAGGGGCAATTTGTAGAGATAGCAAGTAGCAGTATTAATGCTTTAAAAATAGCTTTTGATGCGTTATTGGCGCAGGATTTAGAAAAGTCCTTAAAGGTTCTTGAAGATGATTTAGTCATTAATCGTCTAGAAGAAGAAATTAATGATCGTGTAATTTTAATGATTGCTAAGCAACAACCAGTAGCGACAGACTTACGCCGTCTAATGGTGTTAGTGAAAGCTGCGTCTGATATGGAAAGAGTTGGGGATTATGCGGTCAATATTGCCAAGGAGACAATTCGCCTCGGTAAAGAGCCCCTTATCTTTCCCACAACTAATTTACAGACAATGTGCAATAAAACGGTTGAAATGCTTGAAAGTATTATCAAAGCCTTTACGGAAGAAGATACTGTAAGTGCAAAAGAAATAGCCGAGCTTGATGATTATGTTGATGATTTATATGGGGCGACAGTGACCTTGTTACTACGAGCAGGTGCTGATAATCCATCGCATATTCACCAGATTACACATTTAACGTTTGTCTGCCGTTATTTAGAACGTTCAGCTGACCATGCAACAAATATTGCTGAGCACTTATTTTACTTAGTTAAAGGTAAACATTATGAATTGAATAATTAATGAAGAAGAGAAGGGCGGAAGCCATTCTCTTTTTTTGGGATGTGTTGCAAGTGCAGAAAAAATACTGAAATAACCGCAACATTGCCCTGCGTAGCAGCGTCAAATATTGCGCAGTAAATTGTATTGGCAAAAAACCAAATTGGTTATACTATAGACATTATCCAAAATTATGTGCCAAGGTGGTGCCGCTTTGTGAAAGATGCTGTAGAAACACTCATAAAGAAATTCGAACTTGATATCACAACTGAACAACGTGAATGCTTGTGTTTTTTATATGAACACTTACATCTTGAGGAGTTAAGTGACAGAGAGCAACATTTTTTTATTAACTATTTTTACAAGAGTGAGACACTACGAAATATGGCAGCATTTGCACTTGAGTTAGCTGATATCATGCATGAAATTCGAGAAAATATACCTGCTATTGAGCAGGCTGAACGGCTAGCGAATGGAAAAGAGCAACGCTTGTATTATGAACGAAAATGGCAGGAGACAAAGCGGCAACAACTGAAGCATCATACGACTAAAAAAGGGAATATCTTCTACGTCCCGTTTGCTGAATATAAAAAAGAGCTTGGACCAATGATTGTTTGTCTTGAACAATCAACAGGAATGGTGGCCTATTCCGAGCTTTGCAAAAGTATGATTTTACCGTTATTTACGACTGCACATCGTGAAAAGCGAGATTTATATATCGTGCCGTTTGATCGCCAAATTCATGTCCATTATCGATTTGAAAATGGACATTTAAATTTATCTGATTTTAAGGATTTTATAGAATATAAGGCAAAAGGCGAAGCTGCCATCTTACCTGTGTTACAGTTTGTGAAAGGATTACTAAAAGAAAATCAGCAATGTACAGAAGCAGATATTATTATATTCACCGAAGGTAATCCCATTGATGGTCAATATTTATTAGGAAAGCGTACGAAAGCAATGTTAGAAGAAATGAAGCATATCTATCATGCTGAGTTTTCTGTAATTGCTATGCATGAGCAAAATTTTAACGAGCAACAATTTTGGTTTGCCGAAAAAACTTTTTTTGCGGATGATGCTATTCAATAAACACATGGAGCTGACCAGTTGGATTTTGGTCGGCTTATTTTATGTACATAGGTAAAAAGGAGAATTATATGGATTCATTGAAATTGTTATTACCAAATGTGACAGCACCTTCATGGGCGGAAATTTTGATTGCAATTGCCTTGTGGCTAATTGGCTGGTTATTCCAACATTTCGTGCTGAAGAAAATCATTACGAGCAGTGTCGCGTTTTTGAAAAAAAGACAACGTTCCTTTCAAGCAACGGTACTGGAACAATTTAATAAAGCGATACGCTATGCATTTATGTCAGCGGTTATTGTTCTTAGCTTATCGCTGTTTCTAGATGTGGTGGCAACGAAAAACTTTGTTTTGTCCATTATGGTGTTTTTTGCCTTTAAAGGTGTATACGATGTATTACATTATTATACAAAAGAACCCTTGTCTATCAATAATGACGGGGAGCAAAATGTACTGTTGCCCTTTTTCCTACGTATTGGTAAAGTGCTCATCATGATTTTAGCTATGTTTACCATCGCTTCTTTTTGGGATTTTAACTTGAATGGCTTTTTAACGGGAATTGGCTTGACAGGTGTAGCCATTGCATTTGGGATTCGTGATACATTGGCCCATGTTTTTGGTGGGATGTCTGTTGCACTCGACAACCCGTTTCAAATTGGCGATTGGGTAACCACAGAAGATCAAAAGATTGAAGGAATCATTGAGGATATTAACCTACGTAGTACACTTATTCAAACAGGCGATAAAGGGCTAGTTTATGTACCAAACTCCTATTTAGTAAATCGCCCACTTTATAATTTAACGCAACGTGAAAAACGAAAATGTGAACAATTTCTTTATGTAGCACTTGAAAACGAAGAAGAAAAACTACGTAGTGCATTCAGTATGATTCATCAGCAAATTTATTTACATGAGGATACGGAAAAAGATTTGATTCATGTATTTATTGATGAGTTTCGACCAGCTTCATACCGTGTTCTGGTGCGATTTTATGTGGCCACAAACGATACGGGTGTTTTGTTAAGTGTAAGACAGGATATACTATTTGCTATTCGACAAATTTTGATAGATTATGATGTTGTACTAGCAGAGCAAACAGGTGATTATTGGCTTCATAACGAAAAATAATTTGAATTGTTAGACTCTTTGATTTACAATAGACACTAACAATCAGCTTTGATGAAGAGTAGTAGCTATTATATTTTGTTTCAGAGAGCTAGCGGTTGGTGAGAGCTAGTACAAATGAATGGTGAATGGACTTCGGAGCTCTAATCCTGAAAGAATTAGTATGGATTAGCGTTTGCCTACGTTACAAGGCTTTGAGTGGGTCTTAATGAGACCAATGAAGGTGGCACCACGGCTTTTCCGTCCTTTTGTGATGGAAAGGCCTTTTTATATGCATTCGCAAATGTTTTTTGTGGAGGAAGCGAAGCGGCAGCCATAGAAGACAGCCACCTGTATTGGTGGCGAGATGAATGCGATAGTCTTTTTTCAGTGAGCGTTCAAACACTGACTGAATAAAGATAAAGTCTCCGGCGGATGCCACGGATTTTGAAGGGAATCAAGGTAGGATGATCATCTAACTTCATCACAGCCATGAGATAGTGACTAACTGACCTGCATCATGCAGGCCAAAGTACAATTCAAAATTCGTACGCAATTTTGCTGAGGCGTAAATGATATTGAATTTTTGGTGCAGTAGAGCAGAGCATAGTATAGCGAAGGAGAGACAGAGTATGACAGTAGAGCTTAGGAAATTTGCCATGAAGGTATTACAAGGTGATATGATGACGCCGATTTCGGTGTATCAATCGCTAGCAGGAAAACATAAGATGCTATTCGAATCGTCGGCTAAGCACGAGGAAAGTGGGCGATATTCCTTTATCGCCGTCAATCCAATAGCTGAACTTATTGGGGATAAAAATGGCTACACATTTACGAAAGACAAGGATATGGAAAAGTCAAGCGGTAATGTACTTGTTAAATTAAAGCAGATGATGCCTTTCCATGAGACAGACTATCCATTTGCCTTTTTCGGAGGCGCAATTGGCTTCTTTGGTTACGAAACAGCGTTTTATGCTGAGAAAATCGGTGAATATTTACATGATGATTTAGCTATGCCAGATGTACATGTTTTTTTCTATGATACGTTTATCGTCTTCGATCATTTAAAGCAGGAGGTTACGTTAGCAGCTATCGATTTATTTGAAGAGGGGCGCTCGCTAACAATGATGGATGAGGCTATTAAAGAGATGGAGGCGCAGCTTTATGCTGGGACAACGTTTGAAGAGATGGAGCTAGGAACGTTAAATTTTCAACCCATGATACCAAGAGAAGAATTTGTTGACATGGTAGAACGTGCCAAACAGCATATTATAAAGGGTGACATTTTTCAAATCGTATTATCTCAGCGTTTTTCATCACGATATACTGGCAGTCCCTTTGCATTATACCGTCAGTTGAGAACATCAAATCCATCACCGTATATGTTTTATATGGATTATGGAGCGTATATAATTTTAGGCACTTCTCCTGAAAGTCTAGTAAAGGTTAAAGATCGAAAGGTAACAACGAATCCCATTGCAGGTACGAAGTCACGTGGTAAAACACTTGAGCAAGATGAGGCAATGGCTGAGAGCTTACGTAACGACGAAAAGGAAATTGCAGAGCACCGTATGTTGGTAGATTTAGGTCGTAACGATATTGGGCGTATATCAAAAGTAGGTTCAGTGAAGTTGGCTAAATATATGAACATTGAGCGTTATAAACATGTTATGCATATTGTATCAGAGGTCATCGGCGAACTACGCGATGAGGTGCATGTATTGGATGTGCTGCGTGCGTGCTTGCCAGCGGGTACAGTATCAGGAGCGCCGAAAATTCGTGCTATGCAGCTAATTAATGAGATGGAACCGGTGAAGCGTGGAGTTTATGCAGGAGCAGTTGGCTATATTTCTTCAACAGGGGATATGGATTTAGCCCTTGCAATTCGGACAATGATTATCAAAGATGACCGTGCGCATGTACAGGCGGGAGCTGGTATTGTATATGATTCGGTTCCTTTATCAGAATATGAAGAAACACTCAATAAAGCTCGTGCGCTACTGGAGGTAAAAAAATGATTTTATTGATCGATAACTATGATTCATTCACATATAATTTATATCAGCAGGTAAGTATGTTAGGAAAAGAAGTGAAGGTAGTACGTAACGATGAACTAACGATTGCAGCGATAAAGGAATTGCAGCCAGAGGCGATTATTTTATCTCCTGGTCCAGGTACACCAGATGAAGCAGGGATTACGGTGGATGTGGTGAAAGAGCTATATACGGAGTTTCCGATTTTAGGGATTTGTCTAGGACATCAATCGATTGGGCAGGCGTTTGGCGGGAACATCGTGCAAGCAAAAAATATTATGCATGGAAAGCTGTCTTCTTTGCGATACAGCAAAACAGGTTTATTTGCTCATTTAGACGGTGAACTTGAAGTGATGCGCTATCACTCGTTAATTATTGAGCCGAGTTCTTTACATGAGGATTTTATCATAACGGCAACCTCAAGTGATGATGCTGAAATTATGGCGATTCAGCACAGGCAATATCCGTTATTCGGGTTACAATTCCATCCAGAATCAATCGGCACAAAAGAGGGCAGTGAAATGGTGCTAGCCTTTCTAGAACAAGTACAAATGGTATAAAAGAAGGCTGTTACAAAAGTCAGTTGTTTCTGATTTTTGTTAACAGCCTTCTTTCAATAGATTATAAGTTGGGACTTATTGCTTCTTTCCGGTAATAAGTTTAGCAATTTCCTCTAATGACATCGAAGCGTTTACTTCGTAAGCGCCAATTTGTAAGCTGCGAGCATATTTAGCATTTGCCAGAAGGAGCTCCATTTCTACGCTATTCGGAATAATACCACCATCTTCAAGTTTCTGTGCCACGATATATGGGGTAATACCACTATATATTTGAAGCGTCATCGTAGTTGCATCTGTTGGGACATCTGTCTCAGTGTCAACTTCGTTTGTTTCTTCAGGCGTATGATCGTCTTGTGTATTTTTAGCAGCAGCCTGCTGCGTGGCCTGTTCTTTTAACGAGGCAAGTTCTTTCTTTGCGTTAGCTAATTTCTTTTGTAATGCCTCTACATCCTTGTCCGTAGAGGAGGTTACAGTGGGTAAGCCAATATTGACATCAAAACGATCTGCTAATGCAAGCAATGCCCCGATTAGAAAAAGTGCGATGCCAAATGCACGGATAGCGGAGTTATTCATAATTACCGACCTCCGTTTGCAATCACTTGTCGAACTTGCTCTTCTGTTAAATTTGAACGAATACTAATATCAGTTATAGAAAGGCCTTGCTTATTGAGTTCAAGTACCTGACTAATAATGATTTGGTGAATAGGCTTCGTTTGTTGGGGCGTTTGAGCTGACTTTGTCGCTTGAGCTGCTTGTTGAACAGCGTGCATAACCTGTTGCATTTTCGGATTTTGTATCGATTGATTTTGCGTTACAGGTGATTTCACCTGAAATTCTGGCTCTAGAAGAAGCTCCTCTTCAACAATTTTCAAGCGACGTTTCAAATTATTTGTTTCTTGAAAAATAGAGATAGATAACTCTTCTACATCTTGTTCGACTTTTTTCGCAGTATTTTTGAAAAAGAACGATACAACTATAAGAACGATACCAGCAATCATAAGTATGATGGATAAATCCAATAGTTTCACCTCATTAAATTATGTAATTATAAGGTATTTTACCACATGCAAACTTAATATGAAATGAAGGTAGATTTTTTTTCAGTTTATGGTATAATGGGTTAGTCGTATAAATCATGCTCAAATTTTAATTCTTGATATAGAGTGGGAGGGTTAATGATGCGCGTAAACATTACTTTAGCTTGCACAGATTGCGGCGAACGTAACTACATTTCAAAAAAGAACAAGCGTAACAATCCAGAGCGTCTTGAACTTAAAAAATATTGCTCTCGCGAGAAGAAGTACACTCTTCACCGTGAAACAAAGTAATCGCTCATTTAGCCAAAACCACATGTGGTTTTGGCTTTCTACATTCTAATAGGAGGTAGCCTCGTATGGATAAAACAATTTTACGAAATGAAGTGCACGAATCCCTTGCTAAAATGACTGCAACTGCATATCGCGACCAATCATTTTTAGTGGCTAAAAAAGTGTTACAGGAAACATATATAATAGAAGCAAAGACGATTGGTATTACGATATCCAATAAGCCAGAGGTCGATACAATTCATTTAATTGAAGCGCTATGGCAACTTGGCAAAAAGATTGCTGTTCCTAAATGTAACCCGAAAACGAGAGAAATGTCGTTTTATGTCATAGAATCGTTCGCTCAGCTAGAAACTGTTTATATGCATTTGCGTGAGCCAATTCCGGAACTCTCTGAATTTGTTGACGCAAATGAAATGGATGTCATACTTGTTCCAGGAGTTGTGTTTGACATACATGGCTATCGTGTAGGCTATGGTGGTGGTTATTATGATCGCTATTTAGTAAACTATACAAAGGGTAAGCTCATGTCGCTGCTTTTCGATGAACAGCTACGTGAAAATGTCCCAAAAGAGACACATGATTGTCCGGTGGATATCATTGTGACACCTACAAATCGTATTAACTGTGTAGCACAACGAGGAGCGAATTAAAAATGGATAAAATGTTAGATATTTATGAATTATTGAAAACATATGGCACTTATATTTATACACGTGATCCAATTGGTGATTTAATGTTAATGGAAGATGAAATTCGCGAGTTATATAAGTCTAATGTGCTAGATATTAAAGATTATCAAATGGCTTTATTATTGATTCGACAAGAAACAACAAGACTTCGGGTTGAACAAAATAAACAATAGTGTTTTAATTGTGAATGATTTGGGTATGGTAAAAATATTGTAATATGTATGTAATATTCTCAGAAACAGTGGTTTCCCACTGTTTTTATGTTTTTACGAAACTTTTTACAATGAGAAACGTATATATTAAGTATCCCGAGCATATAAGAGCATGAGCGGAAATGTTTTCCAAAAATATATCTGTTGCTTATCTGTGAAAAAAGGATTAAGATATATTTTGTTTCAGTAACAATTTAGTTAAATTTATTATTTTTTTGTGTAAGGAATAGGAGAGGATGTTAGGAATGAAATCATTAAAGTGGCCTAAACATTCATTTATGATACTAGCAGTCGTAGCAACTTGGATAAAAACGGTCATTGTTTACCACACAAGCTTTGAGATGAAAATTGAAAATGCAATGCAACAATTTATTTTGTTTATTAACCCGCTAAGTTTTTTACTGTTTACTTATGGTTTATCGTTATTCTTTAAATCACCGAAAGCAAAAAATCGTTATATTCTTATTGTCAGTGTTATTTTATCAATAGTCTTATATGGGAACGTTGCTTTCTATCGTTTCTACAATGACTTTATTACATTACCGGTATTATTCCAGACAAGTAACTTTAGTGATCTAGGAACATCGGCAGCAGCCATTATTAACCCTTGGGATTTATTGTACTTTACGGATGTATTTATTTTAATACTTGCAAATAAATACTTACCAAGAATGAAGGCAGCAGTAAAAGTTAACGTTGAATTCCGTCGTGCATTCTTCGTATTAGCAATTGCAATGACTTTCTTAAACTTAGGTTTAGCGGAAACAGAGCGTCCACAACTTTTAACACGTAGCTTTGACCGTGAATTACTTGTGAAAAATATCGGTACGTACAACTACCATTTGTATGATATTTATATTCAGTCAAAATCTTCTGCACAACGCGCATTAGCGGATGGCAGTGAATTAGTAGAAGTGAATAACTATATTCGATCAAATCAGGCAGCTATCAATAAAGATATGTTTGGAAAATACAAGGATCGTAATCTTATTGTTGTATCACTTGAGTCTTTACAAAACTTTGTGATTAATAATGATATGGACGGTCATGAAATTACACCGTTCTTAAACTCTTTAACAAAAGACCCAGACACGTATTATTTCAGTAATTTCTACCACCAAACAGGTCTAGGGAAAACATCTGACTCAGAATTTATTGTTGAAAACTCATTATTTGGCCTTGGTCGTGGTGCAGTGTTCTTCACACATGGTGGTAACACGTATAACTCAATGGCTGAACGTCTTGGGGAAAATGGTTACTTTACAAACGTTATGCACCCGAACAACAAATCGTTCTGGAATCGTGACATGATGTACAAATCATTAAAAATCAATAAATTTTATGATGTAGACTCATATAAAGTAGAAGAAGGGCAAGCAGTCAACTGGGGTATGAAAGATATTCCATTCTTTGACCAATCTGCTGCATTAATGAAAGACATGCCACAGCCATTCTACTCTCGTTTAATTACGTTAACGAACCACTATCCATTCACATTGGATCCAGATGATGTAATGATTCCTGAATATACTTCGAACTCAGGTACATTAAATCGTTACTTCCAAACAGTTCGTTACATGGACGAAGGTATTAAAGACTTTTTCCAAGCATTAAAAGATCAAGATGTCTATGATAACTCAATTATCGTTATGTACGGCGACCATTATGGTATTTCTGAAAACCATAACAAAGCAATGGCACAGTACTTAGGTAAAGATAGCATTACAGCTTATGATAATGCCTTGTTACAAGAAGTACCTTTATTCGTCCATATTCCTGGTTCTGGTGAAGGTAAAGAAATGCAGGAGGTAGCTGGTCAATTGGATTTACGTCCAACGATTTTACACCTTCTAGGAGTTGAAACGTCAAAAGATATGCAAATAGGTGCAGATTTATTCTCTCCTGAGCATGAGGATTTTGTTATTTTCCGTGACGGTCGTTTTGTAACTGACAAATATGTCTATGCTGGAGAAGCTTGCTACGACAAAGCAACAGGTGAGCAAATCGATGGTGAGCCATGTCAGCCTTATGCTGATCGTGCAACGATTGAATTAGAAAACTCTGATGCCATTATTAATGGAGACTTACTCCGTTTCTATGATGAAAAGACGGGCAACTTAAAGCAAGACGCAGTGAAATAAAGTGAAACTTCCATCAGTGGGGCTTTCTTCATCCCTACAATAAATAGAGGAACACAAGCTAAAACCTTCACATCCTGTGAAAAAGCTTGTGTGACCAACATCCTGTTGCTGGCGCTTCGCTTTCGCACAAAAAACATCTGTCGCTGCCGCTTCGCTTTCGCACATAAAACATCCTGTTGCCCCGAACCAATCGGGCTATTACGGTCAGTTAGATCGCCCACCTCAACTTTTAACTTGAGGTGGGCGGCTTGTACCTGACGCTTCGCTTTCGGAACAGATAAATTACTGACCGTTAATGCGGGATAAAAAAAAGAGATCTCCTTGTGAGGTCTCTTTTTTTATATAGCCATTTAATTAATGCTGAATATTCGAGTTTGCGGCTTTCTAATACTTATAGAGGGCTAAATACTACAATATGATGGCTGAGAGAGCGCTGGCTCATAAAATAGAGGCAGGGACAGAATGGAAATCAATTTCAAGCTCTTGTGATGAGCAGGTTAACTCCCACGACAACTAAAGAGTAGATAGCAATTTATCTAATTGCTTTTGATTGACTTGACCTTTTATCGTGTACTTTAGTATGCCCTCAGCATTAATAATAAAAGTTGTTGGAAAAGCCATTACTTCTAATGATTTACCTAGCGATCTATCTAAATCTAGAAATATAGGGAAACTTAAATTATACAATTCCTTAAATTTAATGGCGTTTTCACGGCTGTCTGATGAAGTTGCATTTATTGCTAATAACTCAACATTATCAGGTTTTTTGTCATAAAAGTCCTTTAAGTCTGGCGCTTCTTCTTGACAAGGGCCGCACCAAGAAGCCCAAAAGTTAATGATGAGGATCTTCCCTTTATATTCTTCCAATGTTGTCGTTGATTCATCTAATTGTGTCAATTTCGTGTCAAAGACGATTTGTTTGGTCCCATCTTCTTTATCAACGATCAAATTTATTGCTGCTTCCTTAGAAATTTCATTTTTCACAGCAATCCCAATGAGTGAAATGATCAATAACACTGAAAATATCATAAAAATAATTTTCTTACGCTGCATGAGAATCTCCTTAATACGGTACTATTTGTGATAAAGTGGATACTAAAAAATATACTATTTTTCTATATATTTACTTCTATTATACCTCAAATGAAAAGAGGTAACAGTAACTATTTTTTTACAAGGTACCGATGTATAACAGGACAAATTTCTGCAATTTGCACGATGTTAACTTGATTCGATACGTAGATAACAACGCTTTATTAAAAGGAGGGAAAGACATAGAAAAAGAGCAGCCTCTCATGAGACTGCTCTTTACTCTGTCTAAATCTTAGTGTAATGTTGGTGGGTATCCGCTATGGATAACTGTCATGATTGTGAACCAACCAAATACAGCTGCACTTAATAAGTTGAAAACAACGCTTAATAGGTTCTTTTCTTTAATTGCTTGGAATGTACCAACGACTGCTAAGATCGCTACTAGACCAAAAATAACCATTAATAAGTTCATTAAAAAGACACTCCTTTCGACATCAGAAAATGAATGTCGTAAACAATATTCCTACTTAATTGTAAACGTTCTACCTTTGTTTGTCGAGAACTAATATAGCGGAAACTATGAACTTTTATCGTCAAATTGTGGCAATGAATGTATAATATGAAGTTGAGGTGATGAGGATGATGAACGTACGAAGCTATTCGCTTGGTCCAGTGCAAACGAATTGTTATATCGTATCGAATAAAGACAAAGAATGTTTAATCTTTGATCCAGGCGAGGAAGCAGGACGTATTATAAAGGTTATACGAAGTAATGGACTTAAACCGCTAGGCATTTTTTTAACACATGCGCATTTTGATCATATTGGTGCAGTAGATACAGTAAGAGAGACTTTTGCACTTCCAGTATGGATTCATGAAAAAGAAGTTAGCTGGTTAAGTGACCCAACTAAAAATGGCTCGAGTAAATATGCAGCGCTGCCGAATTATAATGTCGCAGCACCAGCTGAAGAAAATATTATTAAGAAAGAACAACAATTTGACATAAGCAATTTTGTTTTTAAAGCTATTTTTACACCAGGTCACTCACCAGGTAGTATTTCATATATATTTGAAAATGATGGATTTGCAATTGTTGGAGACACATTATTTGAGCAAGGTGTTGGTCGAACAGATTTACTTGGTGGTTCGACAAAGGTATTGCTGGTATCGATTCATGATAAACTATTAACGCTACCAGAGGATACCATTATTTATCCAGGTCATGGTAATTATACGACAGTTGGGGCTGAGATGGAAACAAATCCATTTTTAAATGGCTTTTAAAAATTATTAGTCTGTATAAATTGTAAAATTATACAATCACATGCATTTATGATAAAATAGAACTAGGTGATGTGAATGGAATTAATACTACTACTGTCGTTGATTACTGATTTTAGTTACTTAGTTCAACATAGTCCATTTATTAAGGTATACATCTTTACCATTTTTGATAAAATTTCTGCCATCTATACTAAACTTGATGTAACGATTGATTTAACTGTTAATGTTAATTTCGAAAATAGGATTTATCTATCTCGTATATTTCTTAATAAATGGTTGAGAAAAGTAATTTACAGTAAGTCCGATAATGACGAAGAATTAATATCCCTTTTATAACAAACAATTATAAAAGGAGAGATATTAATTAATGTTTGAATTTTTATTAACACAACCAATGACAAATTTGTTAGATGTTTTCTTTAACTTTACAGGTAGCTACGTATTAGCTATAGTCCTTTTAACCGTTGTGATACGCTTAATGCTGATGTACCCTAATTATAAATCCTTTAAATCCCAACTAGCTGTTACTCAAACTACACAAGGAAATAAAGGTCACTTAATAGAACTACAATCAAAATTAAGCAAAGCTAAAACAGAAGAAGAACGTAAACAATATCAAGTACAAATCTCTCAAATAGTTATGGAAAACTTTTCAGGAATGAAAAGTGGTTGTTTAACAGCGCTCATTCAATTTCCGATTTTAACCGGATTGTACTATACCATTTCAAAAAGTAATTCCATCAAACATGAGGATTTATTATGGTTTAATCTAGGTTCTACGGATAGTTTTATGGCCATTATTGCAGGTTTAGCGATGATGATTCAAATTTATTTGTCATTTAAGCAATCGGACAATAGTAATCCACAAATGAAAATGCTGATGTTCGTGATGCCTGTTATGGTAGTCCTATCTTCAATTTTCATGCCTTCTGCCATTCCGTTCTATTGGACCGTGTCATCTATTTGGATGATTTTACAGACTTTTGTATTCAATAAATTTAAACCTACATTAACTTAATAATATGCAAAAATCCCCCAAACGTTTCATATAGGTTTAATAGCAAACGAACCTAATTGATGGTGAAGGGGGATTTTTTCTATGTTTTTATGCGACCAACTGCAAAGAAATGTAGATTTATCACGTATTTATGTATCAATTTCTGCTCTTATCGAACAGATTTCCTAAATTAACAAAAAAAGCGTGTCTCACATATTTATGAGACACACTATTTTCTCTGTATTAATGTCCCGCACCAGGTACGTGAATGAATGTTGTATAGTACGTGAAGCCAGCGAAGAATACAGTTAAATATGCTCCGAAAATGTACATGTACATACGTTCTGAAAGGTTTAAGAAGCCTAATAATAAGAATAAACCTGTATTACCTACGAATAATAGCGATACTTCGTTCATACCACCAAGGTAGAACATAACTGCAAATATACCTGTCCAGAATGCCATAACTTTATACATATTATCCATGAAATTTCCCCTCCTTTTGCCCACGACACAATAATCTCTTACTCATTATAAATGATATGAAAGGTGTCTGTAAACTGGAACTTCTTCTTCTTTGTGACAAACAATTGGATTTTTGATTTAGCTTTCGATTTCTGTCACGTTTATTTCATATTTACATAAATCGCAGTTATGTACCATGCTTTCAATTTGGACAAATTCATTACTTGAAAATAGGGCATCTAACTGTCCTTTTAAATAAGATTCATGTAAAGTACAAACAATTTCTGAATGGTTATTAAGCTGCTCTTGGAATGGACAATTAAAAATGGAGAAGATCACTTTTTTTCCATGTTCTGTTTGCTGTATTTGTGGCACATAACCGATTAATGCAGCGTTATCTGTTAGCAATTGGAGCTTTTGTTCAAAGGAAAATGTATTATTCAATGTTAATTCAGCGGTTACATAATTTTTCATTTGCTGGAAGCCATCTTGATAACTAATGTCTTGGCATTTTGCCAATGCAGGTTCACCTAATTCTTGAATCAGTTGAATGCACCATTTTAACAGGCGATCTTCATCACGGCGGGGAAATGTAAGGGATACACCTTTTTTCGAGGCCTTATAAACACGTCCAGGGCGACCGCCTTTACCGGTTTTGGCAAAATCGGCTGAAATAATATTGATTTCAGATAGCTTCGTTAAATGAAGGCGTGCAACATTTGGATGTATGCCAAATTGATCAGCGATATTTTGTACGGTTACTGTTTTTTTCTCTTTTAGGATGTACTCATAGATAGAGTATCTTGTTTCATCGGCTAATGTACTAGTAATTTTTAATGGATGGATCATTTGTTTCACCTCAATATTGTTTTTTTGAATATGTTGTTAAAATTTAGCTAGGAAAAAATTATGTTGATTCTATTATATTGTATTATTGAAAAAGTTACAGTTCCTTTCAACATAAATATTAACTTTAGCATATAGTTATATTCATTTTTAGTGAAAATTTGCAAGTTATCCACAATTTTTTAGCAAAAACCACATTCCATAGTAAAATTTATAGCAAAAATTTTTTTTAAGAAAAGGGCTTTTCTCGTATCATTTTCCTATTTATACTAGGAAATAACGAATAGAGCGGTCATATTCGCACGAACCAGAAAAGAGGTGCATCTATGCAAAACTTTGAGTCGATAGTCGAACAAAAATGTGAGCAACTTTTGTTAAAGGCCTATCATTTTGGTGCTTCGGATTTACTAATCATACCGGATGAAGGTCGTTATCGTATTAACTTTCGAAAATATGATAAGTTGCTGCACGCAGGTGATCTTCCAAATGAGTTAGCGGAGCGAATTGTATCCTATTATAAATTTTTAGCAGCATTAGATATTAGTGAGCGACGAAAACCCCAAAGTGGCTCCTTTCAAAAAACAGTCGAGCAAAATCGTTTTGCTTTCCGCGTTTCTACACTTCCTTCTGCCTATTTAAAAGAGAGCCTCATTATTCGGCTTCTACTTCAAAACCACGCATTCCCACTTACTTCCTTAAGTTATTCCCAAAGTGCAGCAGATAAGTTGCTGGAGCTTGTAGATAGTCGACAAGGCATCTTGCTTTTCAGTGGAGCAACTGGCTCCGGTAAAACGACATCCTTATATTCCCTCATTCATCATTGTTCTACGCATCTCAATAAACATGTCATTTCTTTAGAAGATCCAGTAGAAAATAACCAAGCTCATCTTCTCCAAATTCAAGTGAATGAACGAGCAGGCATTACTTATGCTTCCGGTTTAAAGGCAATATTACGTCATTCACCAGATGTTATTATGATTGGCGAAATACGAGATCAAGAAACAGCAAAAATCGCAATAGAGGCATCACTTACAGGTCATCTTGTATTAACGACGATACATGCGAAGGACTCTGTTAGTTGTCTCTACCGGTTGATCGACTTAGGGGTATCTATTGAGGAACTCCGTCAGACAGTTATTGGTATTGTGGCACAATTACTTATCCAAACACCACAAAAGCAAGAAGAGCGACGTGCATTGTTAGAAATATTAAGCGATGTGCACCTGAGTGAGGCTATCCATGCCATTCGACAGAAAGCTATCTATGAGTTGCCGCATGATTTAACGCTTACAGGTCAAATAAAAATGTTAGAGAGACAGCATTATGAAACTACGAGAGCTTATTGAGAAGTTGCAGGTGGATTATAAAAGGGCGACCAAATGGAGAGTAAGGGAGCAGGCTAATTTTTTCAGCCGCTTAAGTGTGTTAATGCAGGAAGGATATTTGTTCGCACAAGCTATTTCCATGCTCTTACCGCATCATATAGAAGCGCATGAAGAGATACAGCAATTGGTAGATAACAAATTTAAGGAAGGCGCAAGTGTAACAGGAGTACTGGAAACATTGCAAATATCAAAGCATTATTTAGTAGCTATATCGATTGCAGAAAATAATGGGCATATAATGGAAGCTTTAAAAGGTGTCGCCAAGCAAATGGCATTGAATGAGGCAACAAAGAAAAAATTTACAAGGCTCCTTTTGTACCCCGTCGTATTAATGCTGTTTTTATTGTTGCTGTTCTTAGTATTTCGAACGATTTTCTTTCCAAATATAGAAAAAATGGTTTTGAGTCGTAGCAGTGAAGCAGGGGAGGGGAGCATTGCACTCTCACGTTACTTATTACATTTGCCTGATGTGCTTCTTATTATAGCTATAGTCGCCGTTTCCAGCTCGATCATCCTTCGGTTCTTTCTTAAACGAAAACCAATTGCTCAGCAGCTGTACATGACTTTAAAAATTCCGTTTATTAGCATCTTTATTCGCTTATCGATGACAAGAGAATTTGCAGCCTATTTAGGAAGCTTGCTGCAAAGTGGTTTCTCTTTACAGGCAAGTCTTCAAATTTTAGAAGAACAGCAATTACAACCATTTGTTCGGTATTTTGCGGGGCGTATAAAAGAAAGGGTTATTTACGGCGATACACTTACACATGCAGTGCTGTTTATGACTGAATGGCAAAAGGATTTCTCAATTTTCGTAGAACATGGGGAACAGAGTGGTTATCTTGGGAAAGAGCTCGTATTGTACAGTGAATTACTGGCAGAAAAACAGGAACATTTACTGAAGCGTATGCTAACCTTTGTGCAACCAACGTTTTTCATCATCATTGCGCTATGTATAGTAGCTGCCTATGTAAGTTTATTATTACCGATATATCACATGATTGAACTAGTATAGGAGGATAATAAATGAAGCCTATAAAACAACAAGCAGGATTTACGCTAATCGAGATGTTAATCGTACTTCTGATTATTTCGGTGCTAATCTTAATCACCATTCCGAATGTAACGAAGCACTTTGCGACGATAGATGAAAAAGGCTGTACTGCCTATATATCCATGGTGCAGGGGCAAGTAGAGGCATACAGAGTCGATTTTATGGCTTACCCAACGCTGGGGGATTTAGTAGATAAAGGTTATTTAAAAGAAAATGAAACCACTTGTCCCAATAAAAATGAAATTGTAATTACAAGTGAAGGTGAAGTACAGTTAGCAAATCCACCTTCAGGAGCAGGTGCTAGTGGAACATGATCGATATTAAAAATGAGCGTGGCTTTACGTTGATTGAAATGTTAATGGTTTTGTTTGTCGTGATGTGTTTAACAGGTATTGTGACAAAGCTTTCCTTAAAAGTAGCTGAAATAAAGGAGCTTGAGCGTTTTTTTACACAAATCCAATTGGATATTCAATTTATTCAAACTTATAGCATGCAGCAGCGTGAGTATGTATCCATGAAGTTTGAGAGCCCACCCCACCGATATATTATAAAAAAAGATTTCTATACCAATTACTATGAGCGACCTTTCCCAAAGGGAGTTGAATTAATGACAGCTTCAAGTACGATTCAAAGCATTATGTACAATTACAATGGCAATGTTATCAATGCAGGCACTCTGTATTTTAAAACGCCTCAAGGGATTAAAAAGGTTGTCATTACATTAGGGCGCGGGAGAGCCAGAGTGGAATGAATGAATCGGGATATTCATTTGTAGAAACCATTTTATCGATGGTCATTGTCATGGTAATCTGTACAACAATATTACCAATCAGTTATAATATGAAAACTAATTTGTACAACAAAAAGCTTGAGGTTGCTGCTGCAGAAACTGCTTATGAAGGTTTAAAGCAATATCGTTACCTACATCAAATGGAAGGTATGAAAACAATTGAAGGTGTTGATTATCAGTGGACTTACGATGGGCAGGAGATATGTGTCACTTTTCAAAATACACGCGAATCGCGTCAAAAATGTATTCAACTTACAGGTGAGCGTAAATGAACGAAAAAGGTTACACACTTTTAGAAGCATTGTTTCAAGTAGTTGTTTTTGTGTTGATTACTCATCTTTTTATAGTGATCATGCTATGGTATGCAGAAATGAAAACAACCGTATTGACGGATGAACAATCGAAGTGGGAGCTATTTGTTTATGATTTAAATATGTATTTAGTGGATGTTTCATCGTTTACGATTCGCAATGATCAAAAGAGAATAACATTTCAAGTTTCAGATACACTTCATCATATCGATTGCTATAACAATATTATACGTGATCAAGTGAATGGTGGCCATATACCAATGCTTATCGGTCTTAATAGCTGCCAGTTCCAATATACAAATAATGAACTAACGGTAGCTGTCGAATTTCCAAGTGGTTTGCAGAAGGAGCGGACCTATTATGTACCAATTATTGAAAAATGACAGAGGGGCTATTTTTTTAATCGCAATTGCATTATTATTTTTTGTAACTACTTTTGTTCTTACGTATTGTATGTCTTATGAAATTCAGTTACGAACATATGATGCGCTTGAAAAGGTCAATGTTCGCGCTACGATAAATTTATTAGGACAAATTTTGTCAGACAGTGTAGAATCGTAGTTATAAGAAGGTGATTCGAATGCGAAAAATATATTTAGTTGGCTTTATGGGGTGCGGAAAAAGTGCATTAGGAAGGCGGTTAAGCTATTTATTAAAGCTGCCTTACTATGATATGGATCATGAAATTGTTAGACAACAGGGCATGACAATTCCGCAGATTTTCGAAAAATATGGAGAGGCACGTTTTCGGGAGATAGAAACAGAATTTTTGAAAAATTTCCGAGACGAAGCTTGTATTATTTCAACAGGCGGCGGTGTGGCCGTAAATAAAGAAAATAGAAAAATAATGAGATGCAGTGGACTCGTGTTCTTTTTAGATGCGACATTCGAAGATATTTACAAACGAATACAGCATGATCAAAACCGACCCCTTGTACAAAGTTCAACGAAGGAAGAGTTAGAGGAGCTGTATCACTACAGAAGAAAATTTTATCGTGAAGCAGGACATATACAGGTTCTGACAGCAGGTAGAACAATCCGCAATATTCTAGAGTATTTAGTATTTCAAGTAAAAAGACTAAAAGGCGAACGATGATATTTAAAATTAATGACAACGTTCGTTTTTGGAGTTAATTTAAAAAATGTTTGCCTTTTCAATACAATCAATGTTAGGATATAGACTAATAAGGTAACTTAAGTACATTGAATACTAAATAGTACCAAGATGATTCTTGGGCGGATGATTGTGCGGGGAGAGCGCGTATAGACGCCACCGAAGGAGCAAGTAGCTAAGGGCTATGAATCTCTCAGGTAAAAGGACTCGTACAAGACGCAACTCTGGAGAGAGCTGTAGTACAACAGCCACCAAAGGGGAAAGCCTACTGATTGGCAATCAAGAAAATGCGAGTCAGTCTGGTGTAACTTTCAGGTGCAAGGACAGAGAATCCCGAAAAGGGGTTCGTCTGTCTTTTTTTATGTCGAAAAACAGACGAACTACTACTAGTAAAAATGATACTAACAATAAGGAGGCAATACTAATGACGAATGAATTAAAACGTACACCTCTATTCGACGAATACGCAAAGTTTGGTGGTAAAACAGTTGACTTTGGTGGATGGGAACTACCGGTGCAATTCTCTTCTATTAAAGAAGAACATGATGCCGTGCGTAATCGTGCAGGCCTATTTGATGTGTCACATATGGGAGAAATTTTTGTAACAGGTCCTGAAGCGCTAAGTTTTTTACAAAATCTTTTGTCAAATGACATTTCAAAAATTGCTACGGGTCAAGCGCAATACAATGCAATGTGCTATGAAGATGGTGGCGTTGTCGATGATTTATTAACGTATAAATTAGCTGACAATCATTATTTATTATGTGTCAATGCAGCGAATATTGAAAAAGATTATGACTGGATGTTGGAAAATCAGAACCAATATGATGTCACAATCGACAATCAATCGAATGCTTATGCGCAAATTGCCCTACAAGGTCCATTAGCAGAAGAGGTTCTTCAAACATTAACAACTACTGATTTAAGTGCAATTAAATATTTCCGCTTCCAAGAAGACGTTGAAATTGCTGGACACAAAGCTTTAGTTTCTCGTAGTGGTTATACAGGAGAGGATGGTTTTGAGCTATATGGTTCTCCTGAAGATATTAAAGCACTTTGGGGCAAAATCTTAGAGGCCGGTAAAGACAAAGGTGTTGTGCCAGCAGGTTTAGGCTGCCGTGATACACTTCGTTTTGAAGCGGGCCTTCCTCTATACGGTCAAGAGCTATCAGCGACAATCTCACCGCTTGAAGCAGGAATTGGATTTGCAGTGAAATTAAATAAAGATGACTTTATTGGTCACGATGCATTAGTTGCACAAAAAGAAAATGGGTTATCTCGCAAGATTGTTGGGATTGAAATGATCGATAAAGGGATTCCACGCCATGGCTACAAAGTGTTCAAGGACGGCGAGGAAATTGGTGAAGTCACAACAGGTACACAGCTTCCTTCTTCTAAACGTAATGTTGGTCACGCATTGATTGACAGTCAATTCACAACTATCGGAACAGAATTAGAAGTTGTAATTCGTGGTAAGCACTTAAAGGTAGTAACAGTTGCAACACCGTTTTACAAGCGTTCAAAATAAAATTTGAAAAGAGGGACCTACATTTATGAAACATCGTTATTTACCAATGACGGAGCAAGATAAACAAGAAATGTTAGACGTAGTTGGCGTATCCTCAGTTGAAGAATTATTCGAGGATATCCCAGAAAAAGTACGTTTCAAAGGCCTTTATGACATTAAAGAAGCGAAATCAGAATCAGCACTGTTAAAAGAATTAACAGCACTTGCTGCGAAAAATAAAGATACCAATGCCAACGTATCATTTTTAGGAGCAGGCGTTTACAATCACTATAAACCAGTTATCGTGGATCACGTAATTTCTCGTTCAGAGTTCTATACAGCTTACACACCTTACCAACCAGAAATTTCACAAGGGGAATTACAAGCAATTTTTGAATTCCAAACGATGATTGCCGAATTAACAGGTATGGATCTTGCTAACTCTTCTATGTATGACGGAGGTACTGCACTAGCTGAAGCAGGTATGCTTGCAGCAGGTCATACACGTCGTAAGAAAATTTTAGTATCTGAAACGGTTCACCCTGAATACCGTGATGTCGTTGCTACATATGCATACGGTCAATCGATTGACATCGTAACAATCCCTCAAAAAGAGGGTGTGACAGATGTTGGCGCATTAAAAGAGCTGATCGATGACAATACTGCTGCTGTCATTGCACAATATCCAAACTTCTTCGGTCAAGTTGAGGACTTACAAGTAATCGGTGATATTGCACATGAAGCAAAAAGTTTATTTGTTGTTTCCTCAAACCCACTAGCATTAGGTATTTTAACACCTCCTGGGAAGTTAGGAGCTGATATTTGTGTTGGTGATGCGCAAGTCTTTGGTATCGCTGAAGCATTCGGTGGTCCTCACTGTGGTTTCTTCGCAGTGACAACAAAATTAATGCGTAAAGTTCCTGGCCGTCTTGTTGGTGAAACAGTGGATGGTGAAGGTCGTCGTGGTTATGTTTTAACATTACAAGCACGTGAACAGCATATTCGTCGTGACAAAGCGACTTCGAATATTTGTTCAAACCAAGCACTTCTGGCACTTGCAGCTTCAGTTGCGATGACTGCACTTGGTAAGCAAGGTGTTCGTGAAATGGCTACGCAAAATATTGCGAAAACGCGCTATGCAAAAAATGCCTTTGAAGCGGCAGGCTTCACAGTAGCATTCCAAGGCGCGCACTTTAATGAAATCGTTGTGAAAACGAATAATTGCGTGAAAGAAATCAATAAAGGCTTAATTGAAAAAGGTATTATCGGTGGGTATCCATTAGGGCAAACGTATGAATCTTTAAAGCGCCATGTGTTAATCGCTGTAACTGAATTACGCACGAAGGAAGAAATTGATGCACTTGTTGCAGAAATGGGGGCTCTCAATGCATAACGAAAATCAATCACTCATTTTTGAAATTACAAAAGAAGGTCGCGTAGGGTATAACTTAGAAGCACTTGATGTACCAGCAGTTGATCTTGCAGATTTACTTCCTGCGAACTTATTACGCGCTGAAGCAGCTGAATTACCAGAGGTTTCTGAGCTAGATATTATGCGTCACTATACAGCACTTTCTCGTCGAAACCACGGTGTAGACTCTGGCTTCTATCCTTTAGGCTCTTGTACGATGAAATATAATCCGAAAATTAATGAAGCCGTTGCACGTTTTTCTGGCTTTGCGAATGTTCACCCATTACAAGATGAATCGACTGTACAAGGCGCAATGGAGCTTCTTTATGACCTACAAACTTCTTTAGTAGAAATCACAGGTATGGATGAAGTAACATTACAACCAGCAGCAGGCGCACATGGTGAATGGACAGCACTAATGATGATCCGTGCCTTCCATGAGGCGAATGGTGAAGGTCACCGTAATAAGGTCATCGTACCTGACTCAGCGCATGGTACAAATCCGGCATCTGCAACGGTTGCTGGTTTCGAAACAATTACTGTAAAATCTGATGAAAATGGCTTAGTTGATATTGAGGATTTACGCAATGTAGTGGGTCCTGACACTGCTGCTCTCATGCTGACAAATCCTAATACACTTGGCTTATTTGAAGAAAACATTATCGAAATGGCAGAGCTTATTCACGCTGTTGGCGGTAAAGTTTACTATGATGGCGCTAACTTAAACGCAGTAATGAGTAAAGCGCGCCCTGGTGACATGGGCTTTGACTGTGTCCACTTGAATTTACACAAAACATTTACAGGTCCACATGGTGGCGGTGGTCCGGGTTCAGGTCCAGTTGGCGTAAAAGCAGATTTAATTCCATTCCTTCCAAAACCAGTCTTAGTAAGAACAGAAGAGGGAACATATCACTTCGACTACGAACGTCCACAATCCATTGGTCGCGTAAAACCTTACTATGGTAACTTTGGTATTAACGTACGTGCGTACACATATATCCGCACTATGGGTCCAGATGGCTTAAAAGCTGTAACAGAATATGCAGTTTTAAATGCAAACTACATGATGCGTCGTCTTGAGCCTTTCTTCGATCTACCATATAACCGTCATTGTAAGCATGAATTCGTATTATCTGGTCGTCGTCAAAAGAAACTTGGTGTACGTACACTGGATGTGGCAAAACGCCTGTTAGATTTTGGCTACCATCCACCAACAACATACTTCCCACTTAACGTGGAAGAGGCGTTAATGATTGAGCCAACTGAAACAGAATCAAAAGAAACATTAGATGCATTCTGCGACATCATGATTCAAATCGCAAAAGAAGCAGAAGAAAATCCATCTATTGTACAAGAAGCTCCTCATACAACAGTCGTATCTCGTCTAGACGAAACACGCGCTGCTCGTACACCAGTGCTTCGTTATCAAAAAGCATAATTTTTATTGAAATAGAGCTATCCGATAAGTATCCATTTACTTATCGGATAGCTTTTTTGTGCTGTTAAAACCTTTTTTAATTTCCTTTCCTTGTATACCTAAAGGCTAAAAAATGGAGCGTACAAGGTCCCTACTCGAAGCGTTCCTAAGAGGAAACCTGAGCAATTCGAGCCCCACCCACGCGTTCCGTGACCAAACCAGAGCGTTCAGGGATTCTACCCAAGCTTTGCAAATCATAACAGTTTTATGGATAATAATTGAAATCATAATAAGAGTCATTGTTATAACACTGACAATTGACAAGAAAATTGCTAATATATAGAAATATATTTATATTAATTACATTAATTCGGAATTTAGCGTCTGAGAATTTATACTAATTTTATCATATAATATACATATTTTTCAAAATAGATATTGCAAAAAGGATGGTAGAAAGCACATGAATGCTATTCAGTATGACATAAACTTACCAATAAACTGTGTCCTAAAAGATACATATAAAATAAATGAGATTATTTCTTCCAGTAAGTTGTCAATTGTTTACAAAGGAGAAAACATCGATACTGGGGAGCAACTTATTATAAAAGAGTTCTATCCAAGTGAGATCGCTTTACGTGACTTAGATAATATAACTGTAATTAATCGCCTTCCCTCTACAAAGGAAAAATTTGCAGAGCTAAAGGGAAATTTTCTACATGAAGCTGATCTCTTGCAGCAAATCGTTCATAAAAATATTGTTAGGTACATCGAACATTTTCAAGAAAATGGGTCCATTTATATCGTCATGGAATATTATGAAGGTATGCTTTTAAATCAATTTGTAAAAAAATATCAATTGGCTGATAGAGATCAGTTGCATAAAAGTATATTTCTTCCGTTAATTGATGCATTGGACTATCTGCATAACAAAGGCATATTACATCGAGATATTAAACCTAGTAATATAATAATTGATAAAGATGGAAGCCCGCAGTTACTGGATTTTGGTTCAGCTGTATTATATAAAACAGTGACGGAACATAAAATCTTTACAACTCCTGGATATTCTCCACTTGAGCAATATTCTGACAAAGCTCAGCAGGGGGTATATACGGATATCTATAGTTTAGCGGCAACATTTTACTATGCCCTCACTGATGTTGTACCGATGGATGTAACTCAAAGAGTTATTGAGGATGGCATAAAAAATGTCAGACAATATAACAAAAAAGTGAGTTTTATAATGGCTCAGACGATCATGTGGAGTCTAACAGTAAATGCGAAAAAAAGATGCTTTTCGCTAAAATTTTTATTATTGACTATTTTATCAGAGAGTATAGTCAATAAAATAAAGTATTATTTTGACTATAATAATAAATAATTTTACAAAAATAAATCTATGTAATCATTTTACAGTCTCATAGTAAGAAGAATTATAACAGCTAGTGGATACCTAAACAGTAATCCACTAGCTGTTTAATATTGTTAAATCAACGTTTATGTACCTAATTAAGTTATTTATTTACATAAAATTTTATGTGGTTATTTTTTACTAAAAATACATTTATATAATTTGATTTGAAAAAATTACTATTGTAAATATTGACAATATTTTTTCGTAATGTATAGTTACTTGTGATACATATTGTCATTAGTGTAACGCCTGATATGGCTGGTTCTTCAGTGAATACAGTTTTACATACGAATAACATAAGATAAGGAATTTCAAGAGATTTTTCCGCCTTATGATACCAATTAATACCTTATTAGTATGGAAATAGTGTTTGATAACTGAGTATTACTGGGTTCAAATACGTTACGTTACCACTAATGATTATGTTTTACAAATAGTTATTGTTACTTGAAATTCGTTATAAAAGGAGGGATGGCTGTAGAATTTTACAGCCGAATAAATGGAGATTATCAATCAAACCAACAGAACAATGCTCTTTGAGGAGATTAATCCAGAAAAGCTGGACTTAATTACCCTTGTAGGGGATGTGAAGGGCATTGACAGCCTCAGTGATGAGAAAATCAAAGAAATTAATCAATATCTTCTTGTAAAAAGTTTCGACGAATTTTTAGATAAGTTTTCGCCAACAGTTTATTCATTCTACAATGCAGCAAATCAAAAGGTTATGTACACATTAAAAAAGCCAGAAGGCATTCAAGATGATTGTATTTCTGAAATCGCAATCGATCAAAATAATGATTTTTTAAAGATGCTATTTACGCTCATTGATACGAAACGCAGTCAGGGCATTACCAATGTGGACTTTAAATTTGAAAATCTATTAGATATGATTTCTCCCAAAAAGGTTATGGATGATATTCGTCAAGTCAGAAAAGAAATTCATTACATATACGGTGAATATGAAAAGTTAGACGACGGTGATCCTAAAAAGCTAGATACCGGGGATAAGCTAAACCTGATGTTTGAAGTAGCAAGTCGAAACTATAACAACGTAATGGCGATGTTGCCATTAGCTATCGAAGATATTAAGACGAGACTGCTACTAGGTGCTAACCAAGAAGAAGATGAATCCGAAAAACTGCAAATTGGAACACTTACTATTGGTGAAACTGGTGAACTAAAGATTATCGAAGCACCTCAAAATAATAGTTCTGATCTAATGGTTATTGAAGAAAACAGTAACTATGGTTTAAGTACAGTTTTTGAAGAGGACTATGAATCGATTACAGAATCACCTTCTTCTTATGTGAAGGATTTAGTAGTAAGAACCTTCTCACCATTACCAACAGTGAGAGCAGAATTTGATGTAGAAACAGAGGTACAGAACTACAATACATACCTAGAATTCTATAAAGATGCTAAAGATGAATTCGTGAAGACTGTAAAGCCATTAGTGGAAAAATTACTTGGCGTCAAAATGTATTTTGATCAGTATGCTACAAAAAACAAAGGTATGCAGCCTTCGTTACTTGTAACAAATACAAAATTGGACATGCTCGTTAAAAGTAATAATATCCCAAGGTTAAGTACGTATCTAAATACAGTAAACTCGAAAAATGACTTTACTGACACGGTCTGGTATGGCATTGTACCATCACTAGAATTGGAAGCGTCTGGGAATTTGAAGGTGAGCAGAGCACGTTTCAAAGGGAACGAAAAAGTTGCCAAGCAGGAAGGTAACACAATGGAATCCTTGACTATGCTGCTTGATACTGTAAAGGATTATAAAGTACAAATATTCTTCAACTTTATGGCTGAAGAAGAAACAACTTTCAACGGAATAGCAACAGCTGGTATAGATCGACTCATCGATAAATGTTCTGTTCTCGTAAGAAAAGAATTCAGTGAATTTGCCATCCCTTGTCTCCCGAATTTCACAATTATTCCAAAAGATAAATCTGGAGTAGTGATTGATACAAGAATGCAGACAACGGAAAATGGGGCAAAGCTGTCTAAGGAAAAGGAAGATATTTTAAAGCTATGGATAGAGGGTGTCTATGTAGGTGCTAGCTATGTAGCTGCAGGTATTGTTTCTGCATATCAATGTCCAGAGTATCTAAAAGAATCCTTCCGAAATGTCAAAAGAAGCTACCCTGGCGTTCGATTTGATATTGAAGCAGGAGATAACTCTCTAAGAGCTGTTACAACGATGGCAAAAGAAATCTCAGGTTTTACGAACAATATTAAAGACGCCATTAACAGTAGAAGCTTCGGCTTTGTTTTCTCATCTGAAAACGCTCAGCTTCAGGATAAAGACATTAAACGTATTACCGTGTATAAAGCAAGAAGCCTTGCAATGGAGGAAGACGGATTCGATTCCATCTACAAAACACAAGTTAGTACCTATATCGAACGCATTCTACGTTTCCAATCAGGTGACTTTAAACATGAAAATATTGTTCGATTCTTTAGTAATAATCCAAGTAGCCAAAAAAGTAAGTGGCTCAATGATAAAGGCTATGTAAACTCGGTTATCCATGATGGAGACGATATCGGCTACATTATTGATGAGAAAACGAGCTTATGTCAAATAGATTTAGTATTTAACGGCAATGTGAAGAACCTTGAAGTCATGATTACAAAAGGCACAAGTGCAGTTAAAGCTTAAGCAACTTTCACCTGTAGTTTAATTTTTATCCATTGATGTATTCGTTGGATGTTTAAGATTTATTAACTAATAAATCTTTTAACATATATATATGAATCTCCTTAAAACATGTACTTGGTGAAATACTTACATATTTCTCGATGATTTCTTTATCCAATCGACGAGAAATTAAGAAGGCTAGAACCATTTTCTATTTCATCAAGAACAGGTTAAAGTGTTGATTCAAAAAATTCTAGGAGGTAATAAGAATGGGTTTTGTATTAAAAGTAGAAGGATCAGAAGCAATTGAACTAGGGTTAGAAAGTATTATGACGGTTGAGTATGAAACAGATACGCCGGATGACTCAAACGCGCGTTCTACAGATGTAGGAGCAACTTTAAAAATTAAAGGGAAAATCCTTACTGCAACAGATGGTGATAATTCTGATGACTCGATGAAATTAGGATTATGGTCATTAGTACCTGCTGAAAAAGCTGACTGTTACCGTAAAGTAACATTAGAAGTTATTTCGGCTGATCAAGTAGTAAGAAAAATTAATTTCCCAAATGCGTTTGTTGTTGACTACACAGAAAGATACGGCGACACAGAAGGTATTGGTGAATTCTACTTATTCATCAAACAAAAGAAAGACAAAACAGATTTAGCAAAAATCGAAGGCGGCTACGCTGTCTAAATCGTAGTTTGATAGAACACTCCAAATTATCTAAGGGACTATATAGTTCCTTAGATAATTTTGAATAATCCTAATACTGGGGATGAAATTTAATGAAAAGTCATTACGAAATTTTAGGTGTTAGCAGGCAAGCAACACAAGATCAAATAAAACTTGCATACAGAAAACTATCAAAAAAACATCATCCAGATGTAAGTGGTGGCAACAAGGAATCGGAAAAGATTTTTTTAGAAGTGCAAGAAGCATACAAAGTACTAAAAGATACGGCTTCTAGGGAGGCATATGACGCTCGTCTTGATAAAGCAGGACAAGGTACTAGTTATACAAATGAAAATACAAGTAAATCACGTCAACAGTCCACTGTAAATAAACAAGACTTTAATATGAATGATCTTGAAAAGAACTTCGAGCATTTTTTTGGCTTTAATCCGAAAACAAAAGAAATGTCAGCACAAAATAAATCGACAAAGAAAAATCCGATAGATACGACTGATTTATTCGAGCGCTTTTTTAATAAATAACAACAAATGAACAATCAGTGTGGGGGAGAGTGATAACGTGTATGACATGAAAAATTCAGCCTATGCGCAAAGTGAAAAGAAACAAATGATGCTAAAAATCATAGATATATTAATTGTTACCATCGCTTTCTTTTTCATTTTATATGTATTCGTAATGAATCAAGATTTTCTGTTGAAAACGATTATTGGATCAATACTAGCGATAATCATCATTGTTTATGGGTCCATTATGTATGAAACGAAGAAAGTTTTAAATGACATAACGGATACAGACATTCAGAAAATCGTCCTTCTCAGTGAACAAGGGAAAGAAATGAAAGAATGGTCGATAAAAGGAAAAACCTCACTACTTATAGGAAAAAGCTCAACTGAACAAGAAGCTGACATCGATTTAAGTGGTACCGAATATGAATCGCTCATCAATTACGAGCATGCTGTTTTAAATTGTGTTTCTGGCATGTGGTACATAGAGGATATTGATTCTGTTAACGGAGTAGGCATTAAAAAATCCCATAAACGAGTTAAAAATAGATTAAAATATGACAATCCTTCTCGCATAAATAATGGAGATATTATATACATAGCAAATACACGGATTTTAGTGAAATAAAGAAAATCTAGATTCGTAATAAAGACGGGGGAAAATGAAAATGAGTTTGATTAGATGTACAAATGGTCACATGTTTAGTTCGAGAAGACATAGAAATATTTGTCCATATTGCAATGTGATGGTGGAGCAGGAACCAAAGGTAAATAGCCAACCCATCGCTGTTATGGAAGCGGATGATAAAACAATGCCCTATCTTGGAGAAATGGATGGAATTGACCCTGTTACAGCTTGGTTAGTTTGTATTGAAGGTCCCCAAATGGGTAGAGACTATCGCATTTTATCTGAAAAGAACTTTATCGGCAGAGCTGAAGATATGCATATACGGATTATTGGAGACAATTCCATTTCTAAACGTAATCATGCTGTTATTGTCTATGACCCTAAAAAAAGAAATTTCTATCTCCTACCCGGCGATGCATCAGGATTAGCATATCTCAATAATGAAGCAGTCTATACGCCCACAGAGTTAGCGGCATACGATGTTATTCAGTTAGGTAGAAGTATGTTTCTGTTTATTCCCTTATGTGGTGTTCACTTTGAATGGGAAAACAACCAGAGTGAGGAATGATGACAAATGGAACAGAAGTTACTGCCATACATAGTTGTACTTGGATTTATCATTGTACTCATAGGTTTGCTAATCATTAGAAATATTATAGTACGAAAAGTTGAAACGCGAAAAATTGACATTGGAAATGGTCAGACAGTTGGCAGACGTGACGAGCAGGATGATTATTTTTCAACAGCTGAAACGAATATCGGCACAATGGCTGTACTTGCAGATGGGATAAGTGGTTTAGCGAACGGCAGAATGGCAAGTACGATTGCTGTCACGACATTTATTCAAGGCTTTATGAAGCTTAATAGTCTAGCAAATATACAATCCTTTTTTAAGGAAACGGCTCTGGCCAGTAATCAGGTGATTGTGCAAAATTTAAATGGTTCTAATGGAGGCACTACACTCGTGGCTGCAGTTATTGATGAACATGGATTTCTACATTGGGGAGCCGTCGGGGATAGCGTTATTTCAATCTTTCGAAACGGAGAATTTATAGCGATCAATCAAAAGCATATTTTTGAGTCGGTATTAAAAGAGCGCTATATATCAGGGGAAATCTCGCAGCTAGAGGTGCAAGAGAATCCATTAAAAAAAAGGCTTATTAATTATTTAGGGTATGAAGGATTTAAAAATATAGATACTGGAAAAAGTCCAATTAAGCTTAATAGAGGAGATAAGGTATGTCTATTTAGTGATGGCATCTATGATACCTTAACAGAGGTTGAAATGGAAAAAATCCTTTCGCAACAAGCTCCGCCCTATGATTTAGCTCAAAATATGATAAAAGCTGTTGAACAAAAGCGCTTAAAAAATCAAGACAATGCTACCATCGTCATTCTAGAAACAACATGGACATAATGCTGATTTATGCGTGATTATTATTGGCTCAGTAAATAAGGAGGATAATCATGAGAAAGGAAAATAGCGATTTCAAAACAAGCTTTCTATCAGAAGCGGGCTCGTTTATGCAGAATAAGGACTATTTCGCCTATGCAGAGCTAGACGATGTTGCCTGCTGGGTGGCTGTAAAAGGACTAGATGCTGATCAGGAAATCAATAGTGCCGAGCTAGCGGTCAAGGGTATTCTTGAGAAGTTTATGGAAAAACCATCAATGTCTAAACGGAGCATTAAAAAATATATAAAAAATGCCCAAAATTTACTACAGGCGCAGAGTTTAAGAGTAAGACTGAAGGCAAGCATTGTCATCGTTGTATCAGATTACTCCAAAATGATTTGTGCAGTGGCCGGGAACTCAAGACTTTATCATTTTCGAAACGGCACATTGAATTATAAAAGCGGTGATCAAAGTCTAGCACAAGAGCTAGTGAACGACAGGAACAGTTCATTCGATATTAGCCAACACGATGAACGAACGAATTTGTTAAATTATCTTGGAAAACCAAATAGTTTTCAACCTTTCGTTTCGAATAAGATCAAGCTAATGGATGGCGACGTATTGCTACTTTGTACAGCTGGATTATGGGAAGAAGTTAGTGAAATTGAAATGGCAGACGCATTAGAGGGCGTCAAGGAACCCGAGCAATATACAGATCTATTGGAGGAAGTACTTTTAAGTAGGCAAAAAAAAGTCGTCAATAACTACACAATAGCGTCTATTTTCGCAAATAAGATTTATCAGGAAACAAACAAGAAAAAAATGAAATACATCAAGATGATTGTAGCTGCCCTTATCGTAACATTAGTGGTTGGTGGAAGTACGATCTTTTATCAAGCAAAACAAGCAAAAAAATTAGCAGAATTGACAGTAGAGATGAAGGAGCATGAAAAGACCGGAAACGTTAATTTTCAGGATGGGAATTATGCGGATGCTTTACTGGAATATAGCGAAGGTAGAAATGCAGCCAAGAAATTGAAAGATCCTATACATAGAAATTTACTAGCTAAAAAGTTAAGAGTTACACAGCTAATTATTAATGGCGACAAGGCAGCTGAGGCAGGGGAATTTACTGACGCAATGGAGCAATATGAGAAGGCCAATAAGGAAGGCAAGCTTATTAAAGGCTTCGGCGAAGAGGTTATTGAACAAAGAATTGCCAATATGGATTCCATTGTCCAAATTGTTGAAGGCATAAAGGATGGCGATTTTAGATTTGAGGCAGAGGACTATAATGGCGCACTGGCAATCTATCAAAAAGCACGAAAGAAGGCACTTGCTATATCCTTTACTGGTGAGCCTCAAATAAAGGTGAAGATTGAAGAAACAGAAGAAAAAATAGCGGAATTGAAGAAAGCACAGAAGGAATTGCAAGCGGAAGGATTAGAAAAAAACGGCGATCAAAGCTATGCGCGACAAGAATATGTGAAGGCAATTGAATCCTATACACTGGCTCAGGAAATCTATCAGGAGACAGATTTACTCGCGAAGGTTTTAGGTCTCGAGCGTAAAATTATGAATGCCAATGACAAGTTAAATCCGGTTCCTCAGGAACAACCAGCTGAAACAGCAGCGAGTGAAGCGGCACCGCCAATGGATGAAGCGACAGCGGCCGATCAGCATTCAAATACTGAGATGATGAAAGAAGGAAAGTAAAGTGATAAAAGAGCTCATGTTTGAACGGTTACGTAAAATAGAAAATCTAGAGCAACGTCAACTGCTAAAGGATATTGTCAGTGGCGTCTTTGTCAATTTAGTCGATTATCAGGATGAAATGAACAAAAAGCTTGAGGAGCGCATATTCAACGAAATGGAAGATTTGGAGAATAAGCACGATATTTATGTAACGCTCAGTTCAAAGGAAGATGTCGATCCAATTCATGATTGCTTATTCCCTATGCTTCCATCTGATCTTGAACAGAAACAAATCCATATTGAAAAAATGCTTGAGGCGCTAAGAAAAAATGAAAAATTTGTCCTGCTCACGTTATTTTTACAGTGTGATTCTAGACAAATCCAGCAGTTACTTGCGCAACAACGATACTTTACTGGCAAGCTTTTGACGACGCAAGGACAAGTCGAGGTAAAGGTAAGTCTTCAAAAGAATACAACTTATTTGGAAGAGATAGACAAGCTATATCCCATTTTTCAAATAAATGGCCTACCGTGGAAAACCATCAATCACCCCTATGCCCATAAATTTTTTGATGTTGTTCTCGTCGATAGCCCTCCTTTAAACGAGGATGCCGAAATTATTGAATTCACCATGGATTTACAAGAATTTGAGCATAAAAAGCGCCTGGATATGGTGCCGCTATGGAATATTGAAAGACATGTGGTGAAGAATGTAGGATTTCCCATCCCAGCCGTCGATAAAGTGAATTATGAGCATGTTCTTTCACTTCGAAAGACCGGGAATCACCATGGCTATCTCGTGGATACGCAAGAGGAAAATGTACGTTATGTGAAGCGCTTAGACAATGAATTAACTATTGTTTCACCACAGGATAAATCCGGTGTATGGCAATTATTAAAAATAGCGCAAATAGAAGAAGCGAAAATTGGGAAACTGAATTATCCACTTGTGTCTAATCGCAGAATGGATCGTTTTATGCACAAGTATGCAAGCAAATATTCAGCCAATGTGAAAACAAAAGGTGAAATCATAAGACTTGTAAATTCCTTTGAAATTGCTGAAAAGATAGAGCTGGCAAATGTAGAAATAATGGAATCATTCCAAGGAACAAGCTTCAGTCATTCTACAGATCCGTCCTTATTAGATGTAATAGGAGAGAATAGTAACAAGAAAATCATGTTGTTGCAATTTACAGCAAAAGAGGAAAAAAGTTTTATTTCAAATGATATTTTAAGCTTCCTTGTTTCAGAAGTGCAAAGACATTTCTTTGAATATAGATGTGAAGGTATATGGCTATGAACTATATTTGGGACTTGCTTATTAGAGCCGAGGATGAGGGATTATCGAAAAAGGATATCCAGTTTCATCTTGCCAAGGACTTTTCACCCTATATGGAACTTAGCCCACAATTATTGAATGCACGACACCTAGAACAACAGGTCGAAGTAAACCCCTATTATCGCTACTATGAAATTTTTAAAAACCTATTTCATCCAGATAACATGAATGACTTAGAGCTAAGGGAGTACTTCTTGGATTTTGTGCTGCATTTTCTTGCAGAAATCGATCGTATGCAAGGCATGAATAAACGAGAGTTCTCTATACAATTCATCCTCAGAGAAATTGACGCAAATGTATTTGGCAATACGGTGAGGGACAACATGCATGCATTTACAAAAAAGGAAAAAGAGATGGTCGTGCTAAATATTCTAAGGCTATATCAAACAGGTGATGAAATTTACCTGTTAAAGGATACGATGAAAAGGCTTTTTACACATTGCATGATTTATGTTAAATCGGAGGAACAAGATGAGCTACTTCTATATATTGGCCAAAAGAAGTCAGCGCTTAACGAGATGAAAGTACGACTTGTTGAAGAAATCTTCCTGCCGGTGAACTTTCAAATGGAGGTTTATTGGCAAAATCACTTTGGCATAATCGGTGCAGAGGAGACAATGAAGCTGGATCGAATAGCCCTTTACTGAATGGAGCGGAGGAGGATTCAGGATGAATAAATATTCGTATAAACTGTATGCAAATAAACGCTATACAGAAAAGAAATATATGACATTTACACGTGTGGAATTAATGGAAATGACAACTTTTCAGCTTAGAAATATTTGCTATAAGGAAAAGCTTGTCACAGGACTCATTAATACACTGACAAGAGATCAGCTAATTCAGACCATATTAAGATACCGAGGTGCTGAAGAAAATCTTCTTATTAAAGAGAACAAGGATGGGGGCTTTGAACGAGTTGAAGCTGCCATGCAAAGCTATTTAAAAACGCCCCTTTCTGATAATGGTGAGATAAAAATTCCCGCTAAAATGAGCCTTTATCAAGGAATGAAAATCGATAAGCCAGACCAGTATCTTGTAGAAACAGGCGGTTTTCTTGTGGAGTCCAATGTACTGTTAGTGAATGAACAGTTTGCGCTCTGCGGAATTCTTAACCTAATAAAAGATGACCAATATCCGAATCGTTACTATCTTGCAGCTGAGCAAGCAATCGGCATACGGGAGACAAAAAATAAAAACTACAGCTGTATTTTCTTAAGAAAGCAAGATTCAGAGTATATTTACAAGTCTTACTATCAAGAGAACCCACTTCCACCGACAAATCTTCATTATTATAAAGTGCCAATACCAGATTTGGAAATCAAACAGCTGGAAACGACCAATGCCATTCTTGCAATCGATTTTGGAACGACGAATACAACGGCAGGTGTTTATTTAGATAGTGATTATGTTACCTCGCCATGTAGTCAAGATTTATTAAACCAAAGAATCCAGTTAAATAGCATCAACTTTGTGGCTTTCCCAGACCCACTTCATCAAAATGAATGGATTGAAGTAGTGCCGACCGTTATGACTGTGGCAGATTGCTCGAATCCAGATCAAGTAAGCTATCATTTTGGCTATGAAGCATTAAAAGTGATGAAAAAAAATAGCTATACAACCCTTGCGACAAAATTTCAGGGCATTAAACGCTGGGTCAGTAACTATGCAAAGCTGGAAGAAGTGATGGATGCAAACGGCAACACGGCACTTGTCCCACGCAGTCAAATTTTAAGAGAGTTTGTGCTGTACATTGTCCGCATGGCAGAGCATCAATTCAAATGTCGATTCAAGCATTTGCACATTTCAAGTCCCGTAAAGCTGAAAACACAATTTCTTGATATGTTCCATGCTATTTTGCCTGAATATCAAATTGAATCACAACATGCACTCGATGAAGGGATGGCTGTGCTCTATAATACCATCGCGAACCAGATAGAGAATAATAGCTTTATGGATGGCAAGGAATACAAGGCACTGGTCATCGATTGTGGAGGCGGTACAACCGATCTTTCTTCCTGTAAGTTTCAAATCGAGGATGGACATATCTCTTATAAAATTGATATTCATACAACGTACGAAAATGGAGATACAAATTTCGGCGGCAATAATATTACATACCGTATTTTTCAGTTTATGAAAATTGTTTTTGCGAATTATTATAGTCGAGGAAAGAGTGCCTATGATATCGATGCGTTAATCGATATTCCAGGCAAGGATATTTATAGACATGTCGATGATTTTGGTGTGGAAGCAGTCTATGAACAATTCGAAACGGCCTTTCGTGAAGCCGAATACATTATTCCTACTCGTTTTAAAGAATATGAAAATCGAACGCGCGATGAATACTTGCGTGTACGTAATAATTACTATTTCTTATGGGAAATGGCAGATGAGATGAAGAAGGAATTCTTCCGCAAGACAGGGATTTTAAGAAGTCGTTTTTATTCAGAAAATGATCTGCATCAGGATAGTGATATAAATGTAACAGCAGTGGATCGCTGGTGTCTGTCACTTCTCGAAAACAATCAATTCAAAGATGTCTACGACTATCCCAATGTCTATTTCAATATTAAGGAAATTAATCACCTCATAAAGGCTGATATTTATGATATCGTCAGAGAGTTTTTAGAGGAGTTTTATGAAAACGGCCTTCTTGGCGAGTATTCCATTATTAAGCTGACGGGCCAATCTTGTAGAATCGATGCCTTTCGAGAGGCATTAAAGGAATTTGTACCAGGACGCAGCATTGAATTTAGGCAAAAGGCTGAAAATGTTGGAAAAGTACCGGAATTAAAGCTTGCTTGTTTACGAGGTGCACTTCGATATTTAAATGCCAAGAAGATAGGCATGATTGAAACCAATGTGACCAACCATGCACCTGTAGTACCTTACGCTGTTAGTGCCTTTACGCATAATCGTCAGGAAAAACTGCTCATCAGCAGTCTGGAACGACTGAACCAAATTCACGGTACGATTTCACGTCCATGGGGTGTTACGGAAGTTGAATTTTACCTCAGCGGCAGTGACAATCATACGACACATAAATACATTTACTTTAATCGACAAGAAGATTTTGTTTCAGTCCTTTATGAGAATATCGCTGCGTATTATCAAGATAAAATTCCACAAGATGAGACGGATTCTATCGTTAATGGAGAAGTAAAATTCTTTGTATTTGCAGGAGAAGATCATTGGGGCTTCCATGTAGTACCTGTAGCGAGAAGAGAAGAGCAACTATTTATAGGGAAGAAAGAATTCTTTGCCTTTGAAACAGATTTGTCTGAACTGGATTTCTTTGATGGATTAAAGTAAGTCACATCAATATTGACATAGAGGAGAGGGGTGAACGACAGAGTGTTTGCCAATCAGTATCCGCATTTCCAAAAAGGAAGAATTTTAAAACGAGAAATGCTTGAGAATCTTCGTGATTATCCAAGAGACTTTCTTGATTTGTATTTTAAGGACTACTCAAATGGCATTATCACCGGGGTAAATGTCCTTGTAGCTGAAACGTCCCTCATTATTACCCAGGGAATTGTCAAGTATAACGATCATCTCTATATACTCCATTCAGATTATGAGCTGCCCTATCATGCAACAGGGCATGAAACGATGCTGAAAATAAGATTTGCTGACGAAGTAAACGAATTAGACTTTACATCTTTCACAACGCAAATCATTCTAGATGATTCGGGGAAATTGGCTGAAAATGAGCTGGAATTAGGTCGCTTTAAATTAAAACCAGGGGCTCGACTTCGTTCAAAACATGTCGATTTTCACGATTTAGCTACTGAATATAATACGGTCAATTTTATTCACTGTCAGTATGCAGGTGTACAAAAAAGTACATCTCATCCAATCATTTTACAATTTTTTGCGCGCGAGCTTTTAAAAAATAGACCCTCTAATGCCTATGATATAGCATTTGCGCTGGAATGTTTAAATCATGACCGTGTGCAACGGGATGTCATCGACTTTTATGTAAGCAATCGACTAGGGTTGGAAGACCAAGCGTATACAAATGTACAAATTCATAAATATTTAAGTCGTATTTTGGTGGAAGCAAAGGGCGGTAGTCGTCAGGCAGGACAGACTCTAGGACGCCCAAAGCGCATGATTGTCGACTAATAATGAAAGTCTGTTAGTGATAATACGTTCAAGAAAGGGAAGGTGAAACAGGTTGAAATTTTTAGATGAAAAGATACTTGCACTGAGAAATGAAATGCGGGAACAAGAAAAGCATGAATTAGCCCAGAAGGAAGCGGCTTTACAAGAAAATGAGCCGGAACCTCAACAGGAGGAACAGCAGGAGTTACAAGCAATTGACCTTTACCAGGACTTTGTAAATATAGATGGCGAAGATGTTCCAGTCATCGACCAACCTATATTGGATGGGAAAATTACGTTACGAATGCCCAAGCTATTTTCCATCATGTCACCTGAATTGGCATCTCTCAAATACCCTTCGGAACGTAGGCCGAATATTATTTATACAGATGAATCGACAACGATCAATCTAGCCTTCAACATGACACCACATGCTTTAACAGAAGCAGGGGTTGCTGAGTTTCAAGAAAACATGATTGACGTTCTCGAACAAGCTCAGCCATCAGCAGAATGGTTAGACACAGATGTGACAGAAATTAATGACAAAACAATTGGCTTCATCGAAGTGATTACACCTGCTATAGATGGCGATATTTTTAATTTAATGTTCTTTGCTTCTATGGATGGACAAGCGCTCATTGGTACCTTCAATTGTATGGAGGAGGATCTTGAGGATTGGCGTCCTATTGCGAGGGCGATGATGGAAACCTTACAATTTACTCCTAATGGAATGAATGGAGGGGCACGGTGATGAGCGTATCCGTTACAGCGTATCACAATTTACAGGTCTTACCCTTTGAGCTAGTCAGTCTCCAAGAGCTTACAGTGACAAAGAAAATGAATGAGCATGCCACATTACGCTTTACTGGTATTGTGCCTGAGGAGATTAGAGATAAATACGTCGAAATGACGGAAGCCAACGCAGCCATTACAGTCAATCAATTGGATCATCAAGGAAATCCCATTCCTTTATTTAAAGGTGTGATATTAAGCATAAAAGTGAGAGCGGTTCGAGATATTTACTATCTAGAAGTTGAGGCTGCCTCAAACAGCTATCAACTTGATATTAAAACGAAAAGTCGCTCCTATCAGCACAAAGATATGACCTACTCATCCTTGTTCCAACTAATGAGTCCCGCTTACCCTGGCCTCGATATTATTGATGAAGCAACAAAAGGCGGTAAATTAGACAAATTTACCATGCAGTATCGAGAAACAGATTGGCAATTTTTACAACGGCTTGCCTCTCGTTTTAATACGGGGTTAGTACCTGCGGCGACCTTCGATAAACCGAAGTTTCATTTTGGTGTTCCTGCTGGTAGTGCTAAAGGTAAGCTTGAAGACTATCACTATACAACAAGAAAAAAACTAGCAGACTATCTCCTCTATACAGAGAACGGTAATGAAGGTATGGAAGAAAATGATTTTCTTTACTATGAGGTGGAGACGGACAAAGTTTTCAATATTGGGGATCATGTGTCGTTTAATGAACAAACCCTCTATGTAGCTGAAGCATCAACGTCCATGAAGGATGGGCTGCTAAAACATATTTATAGCCTTTCAACAAAAAAGGGCATGAACAAAAGCGAAATCTTTAATCAAGCTATTTCTGGTCTGTCCATTGAGGGTAAAGTGCTTGAGGTGGCCAAGGATCATATCAAGGTCCATCTAACTATCGATGAAAAACAAGATAAAGAAAAAGCACATTGGTTCTTGTACTCGACTGGCTATACAGCTGAGGGGCATAGCGGCTGGTATTGTATGCCTGAAATCAATGATTATGTCCATGTATATTTCCCAAGCAATAAAGAAGAAGAGGGACTTGCAAGTAGCTCAGTTCGCAAAAATTTAGATAGTAGTGCGACGAATAAGCTCGATGATCCTTCCACTAAATACTATCGAACGGCCTTTGGTAAAGAAATTAAGATGAGCCCAAGCGAAATTGTCATTACGGCACAGGATGGCGATATTTTTATCCGATTAAATGAAGAAAGCGGCATCGAGATTTTTAGCAAGAAGGAAATTAAACTCATTTCAGCCGCAGATATTTCTGTCAATGCCAGTAAGAAAATTCTTTTGTCTGCGGAGGAAGAAATTTCATTAAAATGCAAAGAAAGTAAAATAACGATGGACGGCAATGTCCAGATTTTCGGGAAAGAAGTCAAGGCCAATTAACAGCCATATGGGAGACGTTCTGAAGAAAAAGAAAGCAGGAGACGGATATGCAAGCACAGGAAATTTTACAGCATTTTTATGAAACCGAAGTAGAAAAAAGACGATTGAAGTATTTATTGGCATTAGAAGATTTTTTTCAAGCCTCTAAAGATGAGCTTGCAGAAGACTTTCAAAAATCTTTTCAAAACATTTGTCTACAGTTACATCAACAACAAACCAAGCAACAAAAGGGGCCAATCGGACATATCACTTTTTCCATGCTACGAACAGAACTTCTAGAGGGGCAGCATCGCTACCTAGTGGAGGGCACAGATGAAGAATGGTTTTTTGACCTACACCCTATTTTAGCTAGCTATGATGCAAACTGGGCATTTCGTTTTTTAGAGCAATTCTTAGAAGAGCTAACTATGTACAGCAAAACATTCATGGGCGCGATTACACAGGCAGAGATAGAGCGCATCAAGTTACAGGAAGCCACTCTTTTTCATCAGTATGTCATTAGCCTTGCAAGGTATGCACTGCCTGACATCATCAGATGCCCACAATACTTAGCACTTGAAAGAGCTGAAACTGTTGAAATTCGTATCGGCGAGTATATGGATATAAATGAAGTTGTTTATAGTGATGATTTCTCCAAGAAAGATACGGAAGAAATCAAGGCTTGGCTCGACCAAAAACTAGAGGACGAATATCCGTATGAGGTCTTTAACAATTTAGATCTATCCGCAGGCAACTATGAAAGCCTTGATGTTCGCTATGCATTTTTCAAAAAAACCAATTTATCGCATAGCCACATGCGAGGTAGTCTGCTGATTGGCGCTAACTTAAATGCTAGTCAGCTGATGGCAGCAGATTTGAGCTTTAGCGCGATCCATGAAGCGGATTTCAGCCATAGCCAGCTTCAAGGGGCTAATTTCCAACAGGTGCAAGGGGCAAGCGGTCTTGCTAATCGAGAGAAGTGGGAAATGCCAGGTTATCTTCCAGTACGCTTTACGGGAGCCAATCTAGAAGGGGCGAACTTCGAGTTGGCTAATTTACGAGGGGCTTGTTTTATCGGCGCGAAGCTAAAAAATACTGATTTTGCAGGCGCGAATTTAGAGGGGGCTATATTCTCGCAGGAAGCACGGGAGCATCTTAAGCTTGATCCGTTTCAAGCCGCAAATGTCATTTGGAAGTAGATGTTGTAAAAAGGAGCCTATAGAAGATGAACTATTTTATTCTATCCCAGGATGATCGTATCTCGAATGCTGTAGAACCAATTGGTATAGCCCAAGTCATCAAGAAAGAATTATTGACAGTGGAAAGAATGGAGGAGTTGGAGGACATTGATCGTCAATTCCCCGTTTTAAATAAGAATGACATTGACTATATCGATTTTATCGCGAAGCCTATTGCGCTATTAGCAGACCCTGTTAAACAATTAGTCGAAAAATACGAACCTCGACTACCATTCAAACCGGTAATTTTAATGGAACAGGCCAAGTTAAAACAGGTGTTATATTGGCTCATCATTCCACCACAAGTGGCTTGTCTTTCAGCTCAAACAGAGTTCCACCTAGATGGAACTTTAAAAAAGCTTGTTATCGATGAGGCGCTAGCTGCTCCGTATACCATCTTTAAAGTTGCGGGCATTAAAGAGGATTATCTCATCATTAATATCGAGCTAGCAGAAAGCATACTGCGCCGAGCTTTTCGAGGCATGCGCTTGCTAAAGGTGCAAACCGAGGGGACATGGAGAGAGACGTTTAGCAAGGAACAGATTGCAGTAAAACCATCATAAAGACTAGATTTGGAGAGAAGTAATCATGAAAAGTAAATGGATTTCAGTTATGTTCGCAGCATTAGTACTAGCAGGCTGTGGATCACATGAAGCTGAAAAAGCTGAGAAAAAAGAGGAAGTAGCTGGACAGGAAAGCGCAGCTAAAGAAAAAGTAGATAATAGCAAAGCGAATCTCGCTAAAATTTTTGCAGAAGGGTCTTACAAAGCTGATGTTATGGCAATCGGTCTACCTGCAGATTTAAATGAAAAGATGGAAAAAATATCACAAACTATGCAAGCGTCTCTTGCAAAAAATGAAGCCTGGTATTTAGAAACAGTAAGTGGCTTAGCTGAAGGTGAGATTCTGCCCTACGATGAAAAACTAGGCATTACAGAAGATGAGTACAAGTTTTTACTAGAGGCAGATCAGCACTTCCAACTTGGAAAAGTTGGTGAAAGCGACATTACCATTACAACAGCTGATGAACAGCCAACAGTACAAAACCCTACAGCTTCCATTGTCAAAGAACTGACAATTAGCGCAGATGGCAACACGCTAACAAGCGATCTAGGTGACTTAACATATATAGAGGAAATCGTAGCTTCTGATGCGCAAAAAATTACAGGCAGATGGAACGGTCACTTCTATCGTATGGGTGGAGAAAATACAAAACAGGTGTTACAAATTTCAATTGGTCAGCTAGAGGATAGCGAGAAAAAAGTTATTTATACAGAGTTGTTTGAGGAAGGACAAGAGAAAAAAGAAGAAATTCTAATGTTCTGATACAAGGCACTATAAATTTTCTAATCAAAGTCTAGGCATTCACTCCACACGTTTGAGTTCTGTTTGTTATGCAAGTAAAGAAACACTTCAAACGGACGCGAATGCACGATTCATATAGAAAGGAAGGTTCTCGATGGCAGACGAAATGCAAACAAAGGGCGACGAGCAGCGCAGCTATGTAGTAGCAGGCGCCAAATTATCATGCTCTCAGGGAGATCAAACAAGTAGTTTACAGATGCCCATGAGCCACGGCGTTTACGTGAAGAACAAGGCACAGATGAATACGATGGATTTTAAACCGGGTGTCAATATTCAACCCTTTGGCTTATGCCAAACATTATCCAATCCAACGGTCGCAGCCGCTACAGCAGCGAATAACGGTGTCCTGACACCAATGCCCTGCACACCTGTTATCACGATGCCATGGATTAATGGCAAAGCAGATCAGTTGATTGAGAAATCCCCCGCACTCATCAATCAATCTATCAATATGTGCCTCTATTGCGGGACCATTAAAGTAGAAGATGACGGTCAGGAATAAGCCGCCATCCCCTGCGGAAAGAAGGGAATTCATGTGAAGACGTATGAGGAAGTGATTGGGTACGGAGAACTCGATCTCGTATCCCCCTATGAAGTCCAGACGTTGCATGATATCAGCCTGATACAAACCGTTAATGACCATGCAAGGTTATCCATTACGGGAATCATCCCCGAGGAAAAGAAAGATAGCTGTCTGCAGCTAGCTAGTAGTGCAGATCGTATAGAGCTCTACCAAAAGAACAATGGCCAGCGCGTGCGCCCACTTTTTAAGGGACAAGTAACCGAAGTGGTGGTGCGTATGGTAAGAGGCGTCTATCAAATCGAACTTGAAGCTGTGTCGGCAACATTCACGTTAGATTGTAAACGAAATGCGCGTTCCTTCCAGCACGATAAGCTGACGTATAGTAAAATGCTTGAGCAAGTGCTTGCTGCTCATCCCGGAGCGGACGTCATAGATACGGCGTCAAAGGCTACTCCTATCAAGCAGTTTATATTACAATATAAGGAGACAGACTGGCAATTCTTACAGCGTATGGCCTCTCATTTTCGCACGGTACTGGTACCCGCAGTAGATGCCGATACGCCCAAGCTGTGGTTTGGTCTGCCGGAAGGACAAGTAGAAAAGCTGTCCGCTACTAGCTATACCATCGCTAAGGATCGCTCCATCTATTTACATACGCTACACAATGACACCGAACGACCAATGGAGGAGCGAGATACGGTATCGTATATAATTGAATCGAAAAAAACATTAGCACTCGGTGACCGTGTCCTAATCCAAAACAAGGAGCTAGTCGTGGCAAAGTCAATTGCCCGCATGCAACGAGGTGTTCTTAGCTATGAATACCATTTGTTATCGGAGGCAGGCATTCGTCAAGGGAGACTCAGCATTCCCTCACTTCCAGGCACAGCGATTGAGGGGACCGTCTTAGAGGTAAAGAAGGATCAAGTGCGACTGCATCTAGCGATTGATGAGGCGCAAAACAAGGAAGAAGCCACATGGTTTTCACTCGCTACGCCGTATACAGCGGAGGGACATAGCGGTTTTTACAGTCCACCGGAAATCGGCGATAGCGTCCACCTGGCCTTCCCGAATCATCGAGAGGAAACAGCAGTCGTTCGTCACAGTGTTCGCAAAGGCGGCGATGCCAACCCTAAAATAGCCGATCCAAAAACGGCTTATTGGGGCACACCAAAAGGCAAAGACATGAAAATCGACCCACAATCTGTGAGCTTTACCGCCAAGGAAGGCGCCGTTTTCCTGCAGTTAAACCAGGACAGTGGTATTGAGGTGCATAGTAACCATCCGCTTACCCTAAAAGCCAATGACAATATCACCTTTGCGGGTAAAACCATCGCCATAAGCGCCACAGAATCCATGCGTTTGACCTGTGGTTCCAGCAGTATCGTCCTCGATGGCATTACGGATATGCAGGGACAAGTTGTCGAAATGGAGGGTTCCATCAAGGCCGCTGTTCCGGCATCAAGTGCATCCGAAGAGGGTAACGGAGATGACCTTGAATCCGCTCTCGACGTCATGGGCATGATTCCCCTCGCAGGGGGTGGTGCTTAATGGCGAAGAAAGGGAAAGGTGGGAAAGGCAAGGGCTTCTTCGGAACAATAGGCAGTTTTCTTGGGAGTATCCCAGCTGTCGGCAAAGTCAAAAATGCCGCCAAGTCTGTAAAAAAGAAAATCAAAAATACGAAAAAGAAACTGAAAAAAGCGCTCAAAAAGGCGAAGAAAAAGCTCAAGAAAAAGATTGGGAAAGTATTTACAAAAGCCAGGAAGCTTAAAAATAATCTATCGAAGAGTAAAATGGTCAGGCGGATAAAAAGTACCGCGAAGAAAGCTGTGCTCGCGACCAAGCAGGCGGCAAAGAAAACCTATACCCAAGTAAAACAAGCCGTGAAGGAAGTAAAAACGAAGGTGAAAGAGACAGTAGTACCATTAAAATCTTCGAAAGCCAAGGTAGAAAAAGTATCCAAAAAAGTTGGTCATAAAATTGAAGGGGAAGAAGAATTAAATAAATTCTTTGACGAGTACCTTAAAGACCGAAAGACGGTTGGACCAATAGGAAACAAGTATTCAGTTAACGATGGCAATCCACTGACAACTTTACAGGACATGCGTAAAGTTCTGAGTGCTCCATCTACAGTAAATCCAGATGGTTTAGCCCCATATGCAGTATTTGGTTACAAAATGTTTATCGAAGATTTTGTCACACTAGCGAATCCAAACGCGACATTTCGAGAACAAAGTGAAGCAACGTTATCGGCACTCAGCCCTTTTGGGAAGGCGGGAAAAGGGAAAAAAGTGGCGGAAGCCTTAAAAGATATGGAAAAAGGTTTGGGAGCTGCTCAGGATGTCACTAAAAACGCAAACAAGGGGAAGGATGCCCAAAAAGCCACTCAGAAAGAAAAAGAGCAACTTGGCGAGTATGTGAAGAATCTTGATAAGGGTACGGGTAAACTTATCAAATTCAAAGGTGATGAAGCTATAATACATTATGAAAAGCATAGTAAAGAGATAATGGATGCAATGGGTAAAAACCAATACAATTTAAAGACTTATATTGAAGATGCTAATCATGTTATTCAGACAGGACAATATGTACCAGAACTGAATGCATATGTGAAGCTTGTTGGTGGTAAAGGAAGTGCAAAATACGGATTGGTTGGGCTAGATAGAAATACAGGAAATATAACCACGTTCCATATAAAGTCGGTTAAAGAACTTGCTAAAAAAGCACCAAGTTTAGGTATTGAAACAAAGAAGAAGTAAAGGGTGGATACATTGAAAATAAAAAAAATAAATTGGATTTCACAAGAAGCTTTAGAAGCTGAAGTAGTTGTAACAGATGGGAAATTTGAAATAATGTGTTTTGCACAACCATTAAATTACTTGAAAGAGAGTGAATTAATAGGTCCAATTTACTGTTTAAATGTCTCGAATCTTATGATAGCTGAAAGAAAAGAATATAGTATTGAAAAATTAGATGATCATTTTGCCTATAGATTTATAGGGAAATTAATTGATAAAGATTATGAAAAAGTGAAATTAGGTAAACTATTATTAGAATTGGATAACAATTTGTTACCAGGAGATATAAATGAAGGTGATTTTATAAGCTTTTGTTGTCAAAGGTTAGATATCTATTAAAACAAGGTGAAGTTTTTAATGAAACCTATTAAACATAACCCGATATTAAATTAAATAGCTTTTGAGGGTGAATAGACGGGTCAAAATAATGTTGATGATCTAGAGGTCAGTTTCATACGAAATCTAGTAACCTCTATGAAACTATTAGGTGTTTTTCTTGTATTATTGGTTTTAAAATGAACGAAAGCAAATTTCCTTTTGTCTTCAAAATAGAAAAAATATATGTGGACAAGTTATAAAGAAAAGGTGAGGTGCATAGAAAGCATCCACTATCTATTAAATCCAATGACAATAGTATCTTTGCAGCAGATAAACACATCTCCATGATCGCAAAGACATGTGGTTCAGCTGTTTCGTCTTTGAAGGCAACACAGGTATCAGAGTAGTGTCCAATACATCGGGAGAAGTGGTAGACCTTGAATCTACACTAGACAATGCTGTTGGAGTTTTAAAAACTTGCATTAAATGAATGAAACGAGAAGTAGGCGAGATGACATTTTTTATGTGGGAACTATAAACTTATTGGATAAACAATAAACTAACGAGAATGAAAAAGCTCCCAGCGATAAGTAAAAGGTAAAATATCACAGATGCATTTTTAACTTGTTTACAGTTAAAAAATCCTTGAATTTGAATTAATAACTCATGAAGGCAGGCCATCAAGAGATGTTATTTTAATACTAATGTAATAAGAGCGAGAATAGGCGAGATGACATTTTACTTACAAGGGCCACTTATGGATGTTATAAGTAACAACACACGAGATTAAACAAACTAAAGGGTTTAAACGTTACACTTGCCAAGTAGTATAAAAGATGTCATACTGTCGATATAAAAATAACTTATAAAACTTTCAAATATATTAATAAACTTAGAAAATATATAAACCTAAAGCACTTGATTGTCTATAACAGGCGACAAGTGCTTTTTTGCATGTTTAAATACGTAAATTGAAAAGATTACGATTATTTAATTAGTGTACTAAGTGTTAAATTTAATACAAGTACTAGCATACAAGGGGAAGAACAGGCGATGGAAATAAAGGTTTCGATAGATAAATTTGTTATAGATTAGTGGGGCAAACAAGCGGCTAAGAAGACTCAACAGGTTGGTCAACAGGCCCAAAAAGTCTATAACCAAACTAAGCAAGCCATAAAGGAAGTAAAAGTGACGGTAAAAGAAGCCGTAGTTGTCTATAAGTCGTTAGATAAAATCAAGCTTCCAAAGCCTACTAAGGACATGTCCAATAAAGAGAAATTGGTACTGCTAGGATTGAATAAAGGTTTACAATTTGCTCAAAAACATAAAGGAATGTTGGACGCAACCGTAGATGTTGTGAAAAATACCTATGGCGATTTAAAAGAACTAGTTACCAATCCAATTGGTGTATTAAAAAATCTAGGGTACGCAGTTTCCCATCCAATTGAAACAGCAAAAGGGATAGGAAATTCAATAAAAGACTCTTATGAGAAAGATGTGCTCAATGGAAATGCCTATTCGAGATCATACTGGTTAACTAGTGCAAAATTAACCACTGTTACTACAGTCGCTGGTACAAAAGGTGCTGGCTCACTAATAAAGGGAGCTAAAGGGACTAAGGGTACGGGTAATTCTATACATTATGCTGAATCGGGCGGAAGAAATATATCCCCTGAGCAGATCTTCAAGGAAGAAGCTATTGCAGAAGAAATGTATGAAAAATTTAGGGGTTTAGGAACAGAAGACGTGAATGCTATTGCTAATAATACTGGCTTTTCTATTACTAGAGTACAAAGGATTAAAGATCATGTCTTTAATAACTCCCATATAAAGGATCACGGAGTTGGGAGATTTGACCCGGACTACGAACTGGCTCAAGCATGGCAAAGATTGATGGATGGGAAACAATTAGATTCTGATATACAATTAGATTCTGATATACAATTATTACATCACGAAATTTTTGAATCAAAATTTGAAGGTATAATCCAGACTAACTATAGAAAAGCGCATGACAAAACAATAGAATCTGGAAGGCCATGGAATTGGGAGAAAAACTATGAGGAGTGAAGATTCATGGCAGTTTTTGTATTGATGTTAAAGGAGTTTGAAAACGAAGATAGGGTAGTCTATCAATATGGACCAAATGAGAATTCAATGGGGCGAATTGAGTATGATAAAAAAAATAGGGTTATCAATCAGCTTTCACCAATTGATTCACAAGAGTTTGCTGATGATTTCTTCTTTAAGAGAGCAGGAAGACGTCTTTCGAGAATGATTATTAAAGAGAATCAGAACTTTGTTGACCGAACAACTATAGAATCTTGATAATTGCTAATGAGTTTAGTAATTTTTTATTAGATTTAGCTATGCAAGAAATATAACATAGCATTTGAACCTTGATTGGCTTTATGTCTCTCAAGGTTTTTTAGTGGGGCTAACCAGAGTCGAATAAATTTTCATTAATTATGAGAATAGATGTAACCTTTATGAGCACTACAAAAAAGCTTCATTTAATTATATCTCCAAAAGTAAAAATGCAACCAAAGCAACTGTATTAGCTTTAAAGATACTAAGGGTACGGGTAAAGTTCAAACTGGTGGTAGGGAACTTTCAGTAGATGAGTATTTAAAGCGACTTGATAAAGCAGATGAAATGTACGAATCCTTTAGAAAATCCAAAACTGATGTAAGTTCTATTGCTAAAAATACAGGAATGACTGAACAAAGGGTACAAAGAATCAAAGAGCATTTATTGTTCAAAGAGCACATAAAAGAACATGGAGTTGGACGTTTTGACTCAGATTATGAAATTGCACAAGCATGGGATAGGCTCCAAAAAGGGACCCACAAAAAGAATGATATTGATTTATTAAATCATGAACTTTTTGAGTCAAAATTTGAAGGGATATTTAAAACGGACTATAGGAAAGCACATGATAAAACAGTAGAGTCTGGGCGCCCATGGCATCCACCAGAGGAGGAATAAAGATGGCTTCATACGTTTTATTACTAAAAGAATATGAAGATAATGAAACTGTGATTTACAGATTCGGACCTAATGAAAATATTATGGGGAAAATTGAGTTAAATAAATTTACTAGAAAGTTTTCCGAGTTAGAAGTTATTCCAGATAACAATTTTCCAACTAAGTTTTATTATGATAGAGCTGCTCAAAGATTGGCAGTTTGCTTAGTAAAAGAAGGTGGTGTATTTCCTGATAGAACAGCTTTCGAATCGTAGTAACTAAAAAATTTCCTTGACGTGGAGAAACAGTTCAGGAACTGGAAAAACTTAAGCAAACAACGAGTAATAATAAATTAGGTCCAGCTTTCGCAGGAGCTTACGATAAAAAAACAGGTGAATATTACTACGCTTTGAATGATGTTAAAGGAAATACACCAGCTATGTGGGCTCCACAATTAGAAGAACTTTTTATAAATGCCCCAGAAAGTGTGAAAAGCTCCTATAAATATACAAAAGGATTTGCATCGCATGCAGAAGTTGATGCTGTCAACAAAGCATTGTTAGCAAATCCTAATGCTAGCATAGATGATGTTTTAGTCAATGTAATTCGGACAGGACAAAATAAGACGAAACCTTCTGGAATGATGTTTAATCGTTGTCCTCATTGTGCTTATATGTTAGATGGATTTGAAATGATTTCGGAGGTGCCGAAAAATGGAAGATAACAAAAGAGAAAAAGTTTTGTCAAAAGAGTATGTTATTGAACAGGGTGTTAATTTTGATAAACATTTGGCTTATGGCGGAATGCATGATTTAGAAATTGTTGAGTTCGATAGAGAGAACAATGAAAAACAATTTACAGGTTTAGCGTATGATTTGTTTAAAAATGGTAATGTGGATTCGTATATGTTTGTAAAAGAGGGTATAAAGCAAGGAGAATTCGTAGAATTCTATCCTAATGGAAATATCAAAAGAATTAATAATATGGTTGATAATGTTTCAGAAGGAAAGCAAGTTGAATATTATGAAAATGGCTCAATTATGTTGCTTGAAGAAAGAAGTGGCGGATTTCTTTTGACGTTTACTAAGTATGATGAACAAGGTAATATCATAGAAGAAAAAAAAGAACCTACAGAATTTGATAAAATGATGGTCAGAAAATTTGGTTAAGGAAATATGATAGAATTACAAGAACAATTTCAAAAAGAACAAGCCAAATGGATTTCAAAAGTCTCTTTGAAAAACAATTTTCAGAAAGGTGATATTAAGTTAGTTGCAGGGGTGGATATTGCTTATTGGAAAAATCAAGAGAAAGAATACGGTGTATGTTGTATTGTTGTAATAGATTATGAAACAAGAGAAGTCATTGAAAAAGTTGATTACTTTGATGAAATTCATGTACCATATGTTTCAGGTTATTTAGCGTTTAGAGAACTTCCATTAGTTTTAAATGCAGTCCAAATATTAACTAGGGTACCTGATTTGTACATGTTTGATGGAAATGGGTACTTGCACAATTGTCATATGGGGATAGCAACGCATGCTTCGTTTTATTTAAATAGACCTACCATAGGTGTGGCTAAAAATTATTTGAAGATTGACGGAGCTGAATTTGATGAACCGAAAAATGAGCTAGGAGCTTCTGAATTAATTCAAGTGGAAAATGAAGTATATGGAATGGTGTTGAGAACAAGGAAAGATGTGAAACCGATTTATGTTTCTTGTGGTAATTGGATAGACTTAGAGTCGGCGAAAACTATTACCTTACACTTTGTGAATAAAGAAAGCCGTTTGCCGATTACAACAAGATATGCAGATTTAGAAACACATAGTAAGAGAAAAAAATATATTTCTTTTAGTTGATAAATCTTATTTTGTTAGATTTTAGGAAAAAAGAAGAAATTAGTAGAACAAGATATAATGTAAAAGTAAAACGGTAGAAATGTTCAGTTAAAAAAGTATTTGAAAAATTACTAGAGTATTGGTGTCAGAACTGAAAACAGATATTAATAAAAAAAGGTCAGCAACAAAGTTTAATAACACGGAACTGCCCCCAAAAGTATTGACAAATAAAAAAAGCATCTTCGATTGAATTCGAGTTTAGAAACCTAAACTTCAATTAAAGGTGTTTTTTTCTATGGGGACAAGAGTGAGTTATCCATAAGAAGTAAAAATGAAGGCGATTGAGATGCGATTAGCTGGTGTATCAACAAACAAACAGGTATTAAGTGAATTAAATATACTGAATAAAATGCAAGTAAAACATGGATGAGTTGGCATAAAAATGGATAAATGCATCGGTTTGAAAAACCTGTTGGTAAGCAATATACGTTTAATAAAGGTCCTGAATATGAGAATGCACAAATAAAATTAGAAGTGGAAAACCGTTATTTAAAACAACAGATTGAGGTTTTAAAAAATTGGTATTAAAATAGCCGTTTCTTTGCCCGTCTTTCCATCTCATCTAGCTTTTTTAACAGTGTTAATTCAGCTTCAAGTAAACGAATACGTGCCCGAAGTTTCTGAATCAACAATGATGAAAAAAAGAATTGATCATGATACATCACATTTATAATGCCTCTCCATTTAGCGTTTATCATCTGATGTTATTAAATCAATGTCAGACATATTTAGCAAAAAATAGGTAAAATTTTGGGGGTTGGACGAATGATTGCTTTAGCTAATTTAGGACAAAACAAAAAAGGTAAGTTATGGGTAAATGATTTGCCCGATTTAAATTACAAGATTATAAATAGGTTAACAACTTCCATAGATATTGAAAAATCCATGTATATTAAGCCTACTAGCATAGCACTTGAGCTTTTGCTTTCAAGACGTGACATGAGTAATTATGCTTTCTTAGGCATTAAATTTATGCCTAAAAATATAAAAAATCTTAATATTAGAGTAAATATCAGTTCGGAAGAAGATGAAATTTTATCTGATAATATTGCAATGAAGTCAGATACTGTATTTTTAGGAATACCAAACGAATATGCAGAAGCGATTATCGATACTACAAATAAAGTTGTCAGAGAACATTCCTTATTTCCATGTGGAGATTTAGATTTTTTTATAGGGGCTCATGGAGAAATTGGATCAAGTAAATTCTCATTTTCGAAGGTAACAGAATCAATTTCATAATACGTATTTTTAAAAAATCATAGACGTGCAGAATATTGAATGATTTCTTAAAAAAACGAATGAAATACCTTATGATGCTGT